>SHUG01000010.1 GCA_009694735.1 Acidobacteriota bacterium
TGGAGGCGCCGCCCGGATTTGAACCGGGGATGGAGGTTTTGCAGACCTCTGCCTTACCACTTGGCGACGGCGCCGCTTGAGATAGCTAATGCTAGTTGAGAATGGTGTGTGGGGTCGACTGGGGGGCGGTCATTTCGACGATTGGGGACATCAGTCAGTGTTCGCTTGCCAACCGCCATGGCCAGCCTTCGCTTGGCCTGCCAACCGAAGCTCGAACCACAGTGCGGTCCACCGCCGCTCGCTCCGCGAGCCATGGTGGACAACCTTCGCGTGAACCAGAGCGAAGGTTGGAGCGGGAAACGGGATTCGAACCCGCGACTTCGACCTTGGCAAGGTCGCACTCTACCACTGAGTTATTCCCGCTCGCCGAGAACAACCCACTGTAACAGATGGGTAGCGCGACAGGCAAGCATTCCGGGCCCACGAGCGGGCTAAAGCCCGCCTCTACGAGAGTTAGCCGATCGCGACCGCTCGCAAGGCCCTTGCCGCCTCCTCCGGAGAGACCGGGTTTCTGGGAACACCACTGCCCCACTCGAGCCCGCTCCAGCGGGTGACCCTCGGAATAATTTCCAGGTGCCAGTGGAAGCCGGCATCGGCGTCGCCGCTAAAGGGCGCGGTGTGCAACACCAGGTTATAGGCCGGCCGCTCCAGCGCCCAATCCACCCGGGCCATGACGTCCTTGAGAATCACCGCCATCGCCTCGAGCGTGGCGTCGGAGACCTCCTCGAACCGGGGCGCATGGTCTCGCGGCAGGAGCCAGGCTTCAAACGGCACCCGCGACGCGAACGGCGCGATCGCAATTATTGAAAGAGTGTCTGACACCGTACGCCTGCCATCCGTCAACTCCTGGGCGGTGAGGTCGCAGAACACGCAACGGCCGGTCCGGCCGTAGTGTTCCCCTGCTCCCCGCACCTTCTCGTCAAGGGCAGCGGGAACGATCGGATAGGCGGCGATCTGCGAGTGTGAATGATCCAGGCGGGCACCGGCGGCGCGGCCGTGGTTCTTGAACACGACTGCGGCGGCAAATCTGGCGTCGCGTTTCAGATCCTGCAACCGCGTGCGCCAGGCCCACAGCACCCGCCACAGCCGGTCCGCATCCAGGCGATGCACGGCCTGATCGTGCATCGGCGTCTCGATCACCACTTCGTGCGCCCCCAGGCCGTCGCGCGACTCGAACACGCCCTCGACCCGGCGATCCTGGCCGCCCTCGATCCGCAACATCGGCCGCCGGTTCGCCACGACCCTCACCGACCATCCCGGAGTATTGGCAGGCCCGCCTTCACGCCACGCCAACAGCTCCGGGCCCGCGTCCGCTTCCCTGCCTTCGCAGAACGGACACTCCGCCGGCGCATCGTCCAGGCGCACCGGCTCCAGCACGAAGTCGTGGGGATGCGGTTGCGCGGTGAGGTCGATCAACACCGACCGACCGGTGATCGGGTCGCGCCTGAGCTCAGTAGTTACCATCCGGGCCTGAAGGCATCCTGGTAGACCGTGATCTTCGCCGGCGCGATCGAGGCGTCAATGGCGACCACGTCGAAACGGCATGGGCTGGCGTGCAGCTGATGCCCGCTGACGTATTCCTCGGCCATCGACACCAGGCGTCGCTGTTTCCGCGAGGTGACCATCTCGGCAGGATCGCCAAATCTGCTATCGGTCTTGGTCTTCACTTCGACAAATACTACCGTGCTGCCGTCGCGGGCGATCAGGTCGATCTCGCCAAAGCGGGAACGATAGCGCCGGTCGAGTATTTGATACCCGAGTCGTTCGAGTTCGGCGCGGGCCATATCTTCGCCAGCCAAGCCTAGCTGTTGTCGCTGAAAGGTCATGGCGGATACGGAGCAATGGCGGTGCCAATGTTGTGGGCGGCACTAAAGTGCCGCCCTTCTGGTGTCAGAGCGTGGACAAGGCCTGGTCGATGATCTCGACGGCGGTGGCGGCTTGCGCCTTGGTTAGCACCAGCGGGGGCGAGATGCGGATGGCGTTCTGGCCGGCGCCGAGCACCAGCAGTCCGCGCGCGAAGCAGGCGTCCACCACTCGGTCGCGCTCGGCGATTGCGCGCTCCTTGGTGACGCGGTCCTTCACCAGCTCCACGCCGATCATCAACCCCCGTCCACGGACGTCGCCGATGATGGCGTGCTTCTGCTGCAATTCTTTCAGCCGATCCATCATGAACGCGCCAACCTCGGCGGCGTTCTTGATCAGCGAATCCTTCAGCAGCGTGATGGTGGCCAGGGCGGCGGCGCACGACACCGGGTTGCCGCCGAAGGTGCTGGCGTGCGAGCCGGGCGGCCAATCCATGACCTCCGCGCGCGCGGTGGTCACGCCGAGCGGCATGCCCGACGCCACGCCTTTCGCCACCGCGATCATGTCGGGCTCGACGCCGAAATGCTGAATGCCGAACATCTTGCCGGTGCGGCCCATGCCCGACTGCACTTCGTCGGCAATCAGCAGGATGCCGTGCTTGCTGGTGAGCGCGCGCAGGCGCTCGTGAAACTGCGGCGCCGGTACGACGTAGCCGCCCTCGCCCTGGATCGGCTCGACGACCACGCCAGCGACTTCATCCGGCGAGATCAGGTGGACGAGCACCTGGTGCTCCAGAAAGTCCAGGCACTCGGCGTGACACGTCTCGGGCTTGAGTCCGACCGGGCACCGATAGCAGGTCGCATACGGCGCATGGAACGTGCCAGCCTGCATCGGACCAAAGCCCTTGCGCTGAATCGCCTTGCTCGACGTGAGTGCGAGCGAGCCGACTGTGCGGCCGTGGAAGCTGCCGAGGAACGCGATCATCCCGTAGCGCTTGGTCGAATACCGCGCCAGCTTGATGGCGGCTTCGATCGCTTCGGTGCCGGAGTTCGAGAAGAACGAACGCTTCGGCCCGCTGAACGGCGCGATCTCGTCGAACGCTTCACCGAGCGCCACCTGCGGCTCGTAGTAGAAGTCGGTCCCCGACATGTGCAGGAACTTCTGCGCCTGATCGACGATGGCCGCAACCACGGCGGGGTGGGAGTGGCCGGTGGAGTTGACGGCAATGCCGGCGGCGCAGTCCAGGAACAGATTGCCGTCAACGTCTTCGACCATCGCGCCCGAGCCGCGGGCCATCACGAAGGGATAGCCGCGCGTGTAGGACGTCGACACCACCTTGCCATCCCGCTCGATGATGGCTTTGGCTTTCGGGCCCGGCAGAGCAGTTTTTATTAGCGGCGCTTCCATCTCGTGCCTTTCGGACCGTCTTCGAGGATCACACCCTTGTCGAGCAGGTCCTGGCGAATGCGGTCAGCTTCGGCGAAGTCGCGGCGGCGGCGGGCATCCTGGCGGGCCTCAATGCCGGCGTCGATCTCGCCTTGCGGGATCGGCGGGGTGGCCTCTTCGGCGTGGCGCAGCGAGAGCACGCCCAATACCTGGTCGAAGTGGTCGAAGGCGGCCTTAATCCCAGGCGCCTCGGCCTCGCCCACTTGCTTTGCGTCCATCGCGATATTGAGCGCGCGGACCAGATCGAACAGCTCGCCCAAGCCGGCGGCGGTGTTGAGGTCGTCACTGAGCGCGGCATCGAACGCCTCAACCCCTGCTTTGACGCGAGCGGTCACCTCCGCATGGGTGCCGCCACCCGACAACGCGCCCACGCGCCCAAGGAAGTCGGTGATGCGGCGCAGCGCTTCTTCCGCCTGCTCGAGACCAATCCAGGTGAAGTTCAGCTGCTTGCGGTAGTACGCCGACAACAGGATGTAGCGCAGCGCCGACAGCCGGAAGCCGCGATCGAGCACGTCTTGCACCGTGTAGACGTTGCCCACCGACTTCGACATCTTCTGGTTGTCCACCAGCAGGTGCTCGATGTGGAACCAGAACTTCGAGAACTCCTTGCCGGTGGCGCCTTCGCTCTGCGCGATCTCATTCTCGTGATGCGGGAACACCAGGTCGACCCCACCGGTGTGGATGTCGATCGGCGACTCGCCGAGCAGCCGCAGCGCCATCGCCGAGCACTCGATGTGCCAGCCGGGACGGCCCGGGCCGCAACCCACGTCCCACGTCGTCTCGCCGGGCTTGGTCGCCTTCCACAGCACGAAGTCGCGCGCGTTCTCCTTCTCGTACTCGTCGGAGTCAACCCGCGCGCCGGCCTGGATGCCCTCGTGATCGAGCCGCGCCAGCTTGCCGTAGGCCGGCAGCGTCGCGATCTTGAAGTAGATCGACCCGTCGCTCTGGTAGGTGTGGCCGCGCTCCCCCAGCTGGTTGATCATGTCGGCCATCGCCCGCAGGTTTTCCGGGTCGGTCGCGCGCGGCGTGTCTTCCACCGGTTCGATGCCCAGGGCCAGCGCGTCTTCACGGAAGGCCTTGATGTACTGGTCGGTGTATTCGCGCAGCGGCAGGCCCGACTTCTCCGCGCCGACAATGGTCTTGTCATCGACGTCGGTAAAGTTCATGACGTGGTGCATCTGGAAGCCGCCGACGTACTTCAGCGCGCGGCGCAGCACGTCGACGCCCACGAAGGTGCGGAAGTTACCGATGTGGCCACGGGCATACACCGTGAGGCCGCAGGTGTACATCCGCACGGTGTTGTCGCGTACCGGGACGAACGGTTCGACCTGGCGGGTAAGGGTGTTGTAAAGACGCATGAACGCCTGCTACGAACGACTCGCCGCCACCGACGCGGCGTCGAAGGCAAAGGTCACCGACGAGGCGTCGCCAGTGACGATAACCTGCAACGCGGGCAGGCCAGGCGCCTTGAGGGCCACCGCCGCGGCGGCGCTCACGCGCGTGAGGAAGTCGGCGCCGGCGGCGGCTTCGATCCCGGCATAGCTCACGGCATGGCCGGCGACCTCGGTCACCAGCGCCGCCATCCGCGGGTCGCGGGGAACAGTCAACTTGAACGTGAACTCTTTGGGGGACATGCGATCAGACCGATAGTCTATCGAACAATCGCGCCGCGCGGCGAACATCCGCCGCAATCTGCTCCTGCAGCGCCTCGATGTCGGGGAACTTGCGCTCGTCTCTCAGCCGCTGCACAAAGGCCAGCCGCACGGTCTTGCCGTAGAGATCCATCGACCGGCCGATCAGGTGCGCCTCGATGGAGGTGGCCAGTTGATCGCCAAAGGTGGGCCGTTGGCCGATGTTCGTCACGCTGGGATAAAAAGCCCCGTCCACGGTGACCGCCGTCGCGTAGACGCCGTGGGGCGGAATCAGCTCGTTGTCGGTCGCCAGGTTGGCGGTCGGAAACCCCATCTCGCGTCCCCGCCTGGCGCCTTCCACGACCACGCCGTCGAGCGCGTAGTGATGCCCCAGCAGCGCCCCCGCCTCGTCCACGCGGCCCTCGCCGATCAGCCGCCGAATGCGGGTGCTGGAAACGACGAAGTCCTTGTAGCGGATGGGATCGATCTTCTCGGCGCGGAAGCCATACTGCGCGCCGAGCGACTTGAGCAACGTGAAGTTGCCGCTGCGATTGCGACCAAACAGGAAGTCGGCGCCCACCCACACTTCGGCGACGCGCAGCCACTCCACCAGTACCGTGCGCACAAAGGCGTCTGGCTCCCACTGCGACATCTCGGGAGTGAAGCGCACCACGGCTGCGCCCTGGACGCCCGCGCGCGCCAGGGCATCGAGCTTCTGGGCCTTGGTCATCAGCAACGCGGGCGCCTTGTCGGGCCGGAGCACGCGAGGGGGATGCGGATCGAACGTGAGCACCACGCTGGTGCCGCCGCGTTCGAGCGCGCCGCGCTGGATGCGCTCGACGATCTTGACGTGGCCGCGATGCAGACCGTCGAAGTTACCGAGCGCCAGCACCGGCGACCGCCACGTGAGCGGACGCGGATCGTCCGGGAAATAGATTACCTCCACTTGTCCACCAAAGCTTCAGCGGAGGTGGATGCGTCCCCGGCGTCGATCGGCACCACCAGGCCATCATAGGCCAGCTCAACGCCCTGGGGCAGCCAGGCATTGGTCGCACCGTGCGGCAAGTCGTGGCAAATGTGCGTCAGATACGTATGGCGCGGCCGCACGCGCTCAACTACGGTGAGGGCTTCGGCCACCGTGAAGTGCGTGGGATGTGGACGATGCCGCAGGGCATCAAGGACAAGGATGTCGAGCCCCTCGAGCAGCGGCCACGTCTCATCCGGCAACCGGTTGCAGTCGGTCAGGTAGGCGAACGTGCCGAGACGATAGCCAAGGATCGGGCGCTTGCCGTGAAAGAGCGGCACCGGTTGAATGCCGGCCGAGCCGATATTGAAGCGGCCCGCCACGGTGGTCAGGTCGATCCGTGGAATGCCGCCGCTCTTTTCGCTGGGCGGGTTGAAGATGTACGAGAAGGTGCGGCGTAGGTCCGCGGCCGTGCGTTCATCCGCATACGCCGGAATTGCCCCACCCTGCATCACATTAAACCTGCGCACATCGTCCAGGCCCATCACGTGATCGGCGTGGCTGTGCGTGAACAGGATCGCGTCGACGCGCGCGATGCGATTGGCGAGTGCCTGTTGCCGCAGATCGGTGGACGTGTCGACCAGGATCGACGGCCCACCGTCGACGTTGATGTGAATCGACGGACGCGATCGGCGATCGCGTGGATCGGCCGACTGGCACACGGCGCAGGTGCAACCAATCATCGGCACCCCGTGCGAGGTGCCACTGCCAAGGATGGTGACGACGGCGTTCATCTAAGAGAGGGAATGTTAGCATGGCGCATGAGCGAACAAGCGGGCGCGCGCTTTCAGCAACTGGTGGAGATCATGCGCACGCTGCGCTCAGAGAACGGCTGTGCCTGGGATCGGCAGCAGACCGTAAAGACGCTGCGGCCGTTCGTGCTGGGCGAAACCTACGAGCTGCTCGACGCGCTGGATCGCGAGAACTACGGCGAGCTGAAGGGCGAGCTTGGCGACTTCCTGTTCGAAGCGGTGTTCCTGGCGCGGATCTGCGAGGAAGAAGGACGGTTCTCGATCGCCGATTCGCTGCAGGCCGTGTCGGACAAGTTGATTCGCCGCCACCCGCACGTCTTCGATACCGAGGGGAAGGCGTCGCTCACGCCGCGCGAGGTGAAAGAGCGATGGGAGGACATCAAGAAGAAGGAACGCCACGATGCCGGCGAACCGGAGAAGACGCTGCTCAGCGGCATCCCGCGTACCATGCCGTCGCTGCTGCGCGCCTACGAGCTCAGCACGCGGGCGGCGACCGTGGGCTTCGACTGGGTCAAGCCCGGCGATGTGCTCGACAAGATCGACGAAGAGGCGCGTGAGCTGCGGGAAGCCGTCGCGACGCTGGGCGCGACCTCGCCGGAAGCGGAGGAAGAGCTTGGCGACCTGCTGTTCGCGGTGGCGAACCTGGCCCGCAAGCTCGGCGTCGAGCCCGAGGCCGCCTTGCGCGTCGCGAACGACAAGTTCCAGAAGCGGTTCGACGACGTGGAGCGACGGGTCACCAGCAAGGGCGAGCGGATGCGCGACCTGACGCTGGAGCAGCTCGAGGCGCACTGGCAGGTCGCCAAGGTAACCACGAAGGACACGAAGGCATGACTTCGTGACCTTCGTGGCCTTCGTGTCAAGGCATTCGTAGCGTCCGGCCTGTGAAAGTCCGTGCATCCACCGCGTTACCGTCCGTGGACAACTCAATCTGGCCCTCCTGGTCTGTCCTGAGTACCTGCGCCCCGGCTGCCCGGTAGCGGTCGAGAACGTATGGCACGGGGTGACCATGGGAATTGCCCCGGCCCACGCCGATCACCACCACGTCAGGCTTCATCGCATCGAGGAACTCCTGCGAGCTCGAGGTGCCGCTGCCATGGTGTGGCGACTTCAGGACCACGATCGGGAGCAGGTCCAGAGTTGGGATCAGCGCCTGCTCCACTTCCCTGCCGATGTCGCCCGTGAGGAGCATCGATACCTGCCCGAAGCGCAACTCGATCACCAACGAGTCGTCATTCCTGACCTTCTGTCGCTCCCAGTCCGGCAACGGCGGATGGTGCACGCGCAGTTCAACTCCGCCCAGTTCCAGGCGATCGCCTTTCTGCAGCCATCGCCACGTCGCGCGATGGCGGGCGGCGACGGTCTGGAGTTTCAATGTGGGATCGTGGCTCGCGACAAAGGCGCCGGCCCACACCTCTCTGGGAGCGAAGTCTTTCGCCAGCGATGCCGCGCCACCGATGTGATCGTGATCGCCGTGGGTAATGGCCAGGTAGTCCAGGCGGACAATCCCTCTCGCGCGGAGGGCGGGGCCGAGGACGCGGTCGCCGATGTCGAAGTCGCCACGCGGCGACACGCCACCGGTATCGACCATCAGTGCGCGGCCGTTGGGCAGCGTCACCAGCATGGCATCGCCCTGGCCGACGTCCATGACCGTGAGGTGGAGACGGCCATCGCCGAACGAGCGGGCCAGCGTTGGCGGCGCAAGGGCAATCCAGATGAACAACGCAAATGCTGACCACGAAGCAGACGAATGAACAACACGAACGACGCGAAGAAAGGGGCCTTCGTGGTAAAAGACGGCGACGATCAGGCACACATAGTACGCGGCAATCACGCCGACGGATGGTGACGGCACGCGCCAGGTGAGCCACGGCGCCCAGTCCACCAGGGTAGCGGTGTCCACCAGTCCCCGCACGGCCCAGTGCGTAACCCAGCCCGCGGTGTGGGCCCCGCCGCCGATGCCCACCGCATCGAGCGCCGCGGTAATCATCGACGCCACCTGCACGATCGCCATGCAGGGCACGGCGATGAGGTTCAGCGCCAGGCCCGCGAGGGTCACTCGCTGGAAAATCAGTGCGCCGATCGGCATCAGTACTGCTTCGGCACAGGCCGACGCGACGATCAACATAGCAGGCCCGCGCAGCCACGCGTGCGTTGGCCAGCCGACTCGTCCAGCGCCGACCACGATCGCCGCCGTGGCGCCGAAGGTGAGCCAGAATCCGACCTCGGCCACCGCCAGCGGCGTGACGATCAGCACCGCGGCGGCCGTCAGCGCCATCGCGTGCAGAGGAGCGGTGCGCTGATCGATCGTGCGTAACGACAGGTAGATCGCCGCCATCACGGTGGCGCGCGTGACCGATGGTCCGCCACCCGCCACGTAGGCGTACCACACCAGCATGGCCACGGCGGCGCCCGCCGCCCAGCCGTCACGAATGCCCAGCCACCACAGCGCGGCCAGGATGAGTCCGGCGAGGATCGCGATGTTGCCACCCGAGATGGCAATAACGTGGTACGTGCCGGCCTCTTGCAGCCGGCGCTCGACCTCGATGTCGAGCGAACCGCGATCGCCGATCAAGATCGCGGTCGCCACCGCCGCCGACCGCGGATCGCGGACCGCGACGTGGTGCGCCATGGCGCGGCGCACGCTCGCCCTGATGGCGGCCGCGGTCTCATCGAACCAATGGCCCCGGCTCACCACTTCCACGAGCGCGGCGCTCTTGATCGATCCCACCAGCGCTACGCCCCGTCTGGCCAACAGCCGCTCCTGGTCGGGGACGCCGGCATTGAGATAACGGGCGGGACGCCGGAGCAGTGCAGCCGCCTTGACCCGGCGGCCGGCCCGCCACTCACCAACCGCGTCGGCCGCCAGCGTCCCGGTGACGGTTAACGACACGCCGCCGGTCGCCGGTTCAGGGCAGGGGCCAATCCAGATGCGCTCCACGTGCAGCCGCAGCAATGCCCCACTCTCCGTGACCGCGGCATCGGCCGCGAGGATTCCCTCGACGACGATCGGGGTGTCATGGCGAGGGGCATCGATGCCCTCGATGGCGAAGCCGCCGAGACGTTGTTCCAGCATCGTGCGGAGCGGCGGATGAAGTGCGGCGTCCTGCGCCGCGGAAGCCAGTAACGCACAGGCCGCAGCGAGGCCCGCTAGCGAACACCGGAGCGCCCACGTCTTCCTGTGGCGCGAAGCGCAGAGGAAGGCGACGATGCCCGACGCGGCAAGCAGCCAGCGGGCGAGCGGCAGCCAGGACGGGGGGCCGAACACACCTGCGGCGGTGCCCGCGGCAGTGGCAATGGCGAGAGCGAGGGAGAGAGGCATGCCCCACTACATGCAAGCAGCGGGGCGCGCGAAATCAGGCGGGATCGAACAACTGCGACTTCACAGGTCGCAGAAAATGCCACGCTTCGCCGGCGCCGGCATGGCGTTTCTTGCGACTACGAGCTGGCGACCGCGGCGTAGTAGTCCTGCAGCGCGCGCACCTCTAAGCCTTCGGTCCTGAGCGCGCGAATCGCTTCCAGCGCCGCCGCCGCGCCGGTGATCGTGGTGATGCACGGCACCCCCGCCATCATCGCCGCCCGCCGCACGGCCTTGTCGTCGAAGAACGACTCGCGCCCATGCGGCGTGTTCACCACCAGCGAGATCTTGCGGTTGACGATCTCGTCGGCCAGGCTGGGCCGGCCCTCGTTCACCTTGAACACCACCGAGCAGTCAACGCCGTTGGCCCGCAGGTACGCAGCGGTACCGCGCGTGCCGATGATCTGGAAGCCGAGTTCCGCGAACCCCTTCGCAATCGGCAGCACTTCGCCCTTGTCCTCGTTGTTCACGCTGATGCAGACCGAGCCCTCTTCCGGCAACCGCTGCCCCGCACCGAGCATGGCCTTCACGAACGCCATTCCGAAGCTGTCGGCGCCACCCATTACTTCGCCGGTCGACTTCATCTCCGGCCCGAGGATGGTGTCGACGCCCGGGAAGCGCACGAACGGGAAGACCGGGCTCTTCACGAACACACCCGCCGGCGTCATGTCGTCGGTGATGCCGAGTTCCGCCAGCGACTTCCCGGCCATCACACGGGCCGCGATCTGCGCCAACGGCAGGCCGTTCGCCTTCGACAGATAGGGCACCGTGCGCGAGGCCCGCGGGTTCACTTCGAGCACGTAGACGGTGTCGTCCTTGATGGCGTACTGCGTGTTCATGAGGCCGATCACCTTGAGCGCCTTCGCGATGCGGCGAGTGTAGTCGCGGATGGTCGCCAGGTGGCGATCGCCCAGGCCGGGTGGCGGCACGACGCAGGAGCTGTCGCCCGAGTGGATGCCGGCCTCCTCGATGTGCTCCATAATGCCGCCGATCACGACGGCGCCGGATTCGTCGGCCACGCAGTCGACGTCCACTTCCTTGGCATGTTCGAGGAAGCGATCGATCAGGATCGGCCGGTCGTGCGAAACATCCACGGCGCTGATCATGTAGCGGTCGAGCGTGGTCACGTCATAGACAATCGCCATGGCGCGGCCACCGAGCACGTACGACGGCCTGACCACCACCGGGAAGCCGACCTTGGCGGCCACCTCCCGCGCTTCGGCCCGCGACGTCGCCGTGCCGCTCGACGGTTGCGGAATACCCAGATCCCACAGCAGCTCGGTGAACCGCCGGCGGTCCTCCGCCAGGTCGATCGAGTCGGGCGAGGTGCCGAGAATGGTGACGCCCGCCGCTTGCAGCCCCAGCGCCAGCTTCAGCGGCGTCTGGCCGCCAAACTGGACGACGCACGAGACGTCGACGTTGCCTTCGCGCTCGCGTTCGACGATCGCCATGACGTCTTCGAAGGTGAGCGGCTCGAAGTACAGCCGATCGGCCGTGTCGTAGTCGGTCGACACGGTTTCAGGGTTGCAGTTGACCATCACCGTCTCGAACCCCTCCTTCTTGAAGCCGAACACCGCATGACAGCAGCAGTAGTCGAACTCGATGCCCTGGCCAATGCGGTTGGGACCGCTGCCGAGGATGATCACCTTCTGCTGGTCGGTCGGGTCGGCTTCGCACTCGTCCTCGAAGGTGCTGTACATATACGGCGTGAACGACTCGAACTCCGCCGCGCAGGTGTCGATGCGTTTGAACGCGGGTTTCACCTTCAGCTCGTTACGCTTCTCGCGAACGGCCGACTCGTTCACCCCGAGGATGTCGGCGAGCTCGCCGTCGCCAAAGCCGGCGCGCTTGAGCGTGCGCATCAGGTCGTACGACATATCGCGCAGGCCGATCATCTCCGCGGTCTTGCGCAGCTCGACCAACTCCTTGAACTGCTGCAGGAACCACGGGTCGATGTTGGTGAGCTCGTGGATCTTCTCGATCTCCCAGCCCTTGTCGAGCGCGCGGAACAGCGCCCACATGCGGCGATCGGTCGGGATCACCAGCAGGCGTCGCAGCTCGGTGTCTTCGTCCTCGCTCGAACCGGCGTCTTCTTCCTTCTCGTCCATCTGCGGACGCCGGAACAGCAGGCCCTCCTTGCCGAGCTCCAGTGACCGCACCCCCTTCAGGAACGCCTCCTTGAAGGTGCGGCCAATGGCCATCGCCTCGCCCACCGACTTCATCTGCGTGGTCAGGGTGCGGTCGGCCTGCGGGAACTTCTCGAAGTTCCAGCGCGGGAACTTGACCACCACGTAGTCGATGGCCGGTTCGAACGAGGCCGGCGTGACGCGCGTGATGTCGTTCGGGATCTCGTCGAGGTGATAGCCGAGCGCCAGCTTGGCGGCGATCTTCGCGATCGGAAAGCCGGTGGCCTTCGACGCCAGCGCCGACGACCGCGACACGCGCGGGTTCATCTCAATCGCCACCATCCGGCCATCGTCCGGGTTGATGGCGAACTGGATGTTCGAGCCGCCGGTCTCGACGCCGACGCGGCGGATGATGCGGCGGCCGGCATCGCGCATCCGCTGGTACTCCTTGTCGGTGAGCGTCAGCGCCGGCGCCACGGTGATGCTGTCGCCGGTGTGGACGCCCATCGGGTCGATGTTCTCGATCGAGCAGATGACGACGAAGTTATCGGCGGCGTCGCGCATCACTTCGAGCTCGAACTCTTTCCAGCCGATCACCGATTCTTCCACCAGGATCTCGTGGACCGGGCTCATGTGCAGGCCGCGGCCGGCAATCTCCTTGAACTCTTCAAGGTTGTAGGCGATGCCGCCGCCGACGCCGCCCATGGTGAACGACGGCCGGATGATCGACGGGAACCCGGTTTGCGCCACCATCTCCAGTGCTTCGTCGAGCGTCTTCGCCACGCCGCTGGCCGGCACGGCGATGCCGATCTCTGTCATGGCATCGCGGAACAACAGGCGGTCCTCGGCCACCTTGATCGCCGGGATCGACGCGCCGATCAGGGCGACGTTGTACTTCTTGAGAATGCCGAGCGCATCGAGCTGCACGGCCAGGTTGAGCGCGGTCTGACCACCGACGGTGGGCAGGATCGCATCCGGCTGTTCGATCGCGATGATCTTCTCGAGCACCTCCGGCGTGAGCGGCTCCACGTAGGTGCGATCCGCCAGCTCCGGGTCGGTCATGATCGTCGCCGGGTTGCTGTTGACCAGAATCACCTCGAGGCCTTCGCTACGCAGCGCCTTGCACGCCTGCGTGCCCGAATAGTCGAACTCGCATGCCTGCCCGATCACGATCGGGCCGGAGCCAATCACCAGCACGCGTTTGATGTCGGTACGTTTCGGCACTTATTTCTTTTCCATTTCGTCGAGGAATTCCTGGAACAGATAGTCGGCGTCGTGCGGTCCCGGCGAAGCCTCCGGGTGGTATTGCACCGAGAAGATCGGCTTGCTGATGTGGCGCAAGCCCTCGATGGTGCCGTCGTACAGGTTGAGGTGGGTCACGCGCGCGGTGTCCGGCAGCGTCTCTGGATCCACGGAGAAACCGTGGTTCTGCGAGGTGATCTCGATCGCGCCGGTCTCCAGCTGCTTGACCGGATGGTTGGCGCCACGATGACCAAACTTCAGCTTGAAGGTCTTGGCGCCCATCGCCAGTCCCATCAACTGGTGACCGAGACAGATGCCGAACATCGGCACGTCGGCGTCGATCAACTGCCTGACGTTGTCGACAGCGTAGGTCACGGCCGCCGGATCGCCCGGTCCGTTGCTGAGAAAGATGCCATCCGGCTCCCACGCCAGCACTTCGCTCGCCGGCGTCGAGGCCGGAAACACGCGCACCTGGCAGTTGTGGGCGGCCAGGCGGCGCAGGATGTTGGTCTTGATGCCGTAGTCGTAAGCCGCGACCTTTAGCGTGCGCTGGGCGCGGCGCAGCGGCGCCAGGCCGAAGCTGCTACCGGTCACCGCGTCGGCGAGCGAGGTCTCGAAATCGTAGGCCTCGGCGGTGGTGACGTCCTTCACCAGGTCGCTGCCTGCCATGTGCGGCACGCGCCGCGCGCGCTCCACCAACTCCGCCGGCGCCACCGAACCGGTGGCGATGACACCACGCATCACGCCGGATGATCGCAGCGCCCTGGTCAGCGCCCGGGTGTCGACGTCGCCGATGGCGACAATATTGTGGCGCACCAGGTAGCCGCGCAGCGTGCCGGTGGCGCGCCAGTTGCTCGAGATCGGCGAGGCATCGCGCATCACGAACCCGGCCACTTGCGGCTTCGACGATTCGGTGTCGGCGCTGGCCACGCCGTAGTTGCCGATCTGCGGCGCGGTCATGGTGACGATTTGCCCGGCGTAGGACGGATCGGTGAGGATCTCCTGGTACCCGGTCATGCTCGTGTTGAACACCACTTCGCCGGCCGTCTCACCCGGTGCGCCCGCCGAGACACCCTGAAACCAGGTGCCGTTTTCCAGTGCCAGAATCGCGTTCATCCCTACTCCTGTACGCTCAACGAGGCGGCCGCGCGCGTACGCTCACCGGCAACCACGCGTACCGTGGTGGCAAAAGGCTGGTAGCCGGCCAGCGAGAGATTGACGCGGTAGTCACCCGGCGCCAGGGCGGCAATCGTCGCCGGCGTGACGCCGCGCGGCTGGCCATCGATCGTCACCGCTGCCCCGGACGGGCGCGACTCGACGATCAGCGTCCCGGTCGACGCCGCGGCCGGTCCGCCTGCGCCAGCCTGCGATCCCGCGGGCTTCGGCGCGATCGCGCCGGAGCGGCCCGCGGCCGCGGAGGCGGCGGCCGTCAAGCGAATCTCAAGCGATCGCGAGGGTCGCGTGCGGGTCAACACCACCCGGCGTTCTTCGGCGATGTAGCCGCGCCGCGCCACTGCGATCGTACGCGATCCGAGCGCGAGATCGCGCAGCGCCACCGGTGTGGTGCCCCGGGCGACGCCATCCACTGCCACGCTCGCCCCGCCCGGGGTCGAACGAACTAACAGACGCCCGACATTTGCAGGCTCGCCTTCGCGGCCGAAGGCCGCTCCGGCGAGGTCTCGCCGAAGCTCGCCAGTTTCTGAGCGAGCGGAGGCGGAGGCATCACGTGCGGCGGGTGCGGAAGGCAGCGCAGTTTCAGTTCCGGGTGTCGCGGCACCTGACGCACCTGACGCACTCGACGCACCCGCCAAGGGCCCAGACTGCAGGGCTCTTGGCTTCGCCATGTAGCCGGCGGCAAAGCCCACGACCATGCCAACCAGCATGGTCACGATCAGCATGCCGCCGCTGAATCGATCGGCCTGCCTGGGCGCTGGGGTGTAGGCGGCGCTCGGTTGCCAGGAGGGCACCGGTTCCACCAGTGGCGACAACGTGGGTTCGAACGGTGCGAATCGCGGTTCCTCGATCAGCCGTTCGGGCTCGACGTGCGAGTCCACATTGATGGGATCGGCCTGCAAATGGGCCGGAGCCGGTTCCGGCAGAAAGCCCGGGGCCAGCATGTCATCGTCGCTGGTCGTTGCGAGCGGCAGCATGGGGATGACCGTGGCGGCCAGGGCGCTGCAAAAGGCCGGGCACGACGCAAAGCGAGCCGTGGCTTCGGGCGCCAGCGCGCGCGTGAAGACTGTCGACATCGCGTCGCGATCGACCCCGGGCAGGGTGCGCACGTCGACTGGCCGCACGGCCGGCCCTGAGATTGGGCGGCCGAACAACCATTCGTAGGCAATGGCCGCGAGCGCAAATTGGTCCGACGCGGCCGTCGCGGCGCCGCCGGCGACCACCTCCGGGGCGGCATACGGCGGCCGAACCGGCGGGGCGGCGGCTGCGTCGACCTCCGCGCCGAGGCCGGTGACGTGCGTGCTGTCAGCACCGACGAAAATGTGTTGGGGATGAAGGGAGCCGTGAACCTGGCCAACGCCGTGCGCGTCGTCCAATGCGCCGGCAATCACCCGAAGGCGCGGCAACAGGTCGTCAATCGCCGCGGGACCGTAGTCGCGCAAGGCCGCTTCGAGAGAGTCGCCGTCCACTACGTCTGTAACCAAATACAGTGCTGGCTCATCCAACCCTCCAGCCGCGTGCCATGAGCCTTTTCGTTCACTTGTCGATTCCCAATGTTATCACGCACGGTTGACAGTGTTAGTGACCGTTTGAGACAGTACGGGGCGGTGCCATCCGACGTCTCGCCCGTCTCCGCCTCATTGGCGGTGGACATTCGTACATTCCCGTGGATTCGGCGACTGGCGTCCGACTACGCGTTCGCGTACGCGAACGTGGCGCCGTTCTTCGCCGGCGATCCCGCCACCCCTGACGCCTGGGCCGATACCATCCGGCGCTCGCAGAGCTATGCCCGTCAACCGGCCCAGATTGCGCGCGTCATCGCGGATCAACAGCAGCGGCGCGGCGCGCCGGCCGCCTCGCGCGCCTCGGGCGCCCGGCTCGCCGACCCCGCCACACGGGTCGTCATCACGGGCCAACAAGCCGGCTTGTTCGGCGGACCCCTCTTCACGCTGCTCAAGGCCCTCACGGCCATGAAGCTGGCAGCCAAGGTGGAGCGCGAGCACCACGTGCCGGTGGTACCGGTCTTCTGGATTGACGCCGAAGACCACGACTGGCCGGAAGTGAGCGGGTGTACGGTGCTCGACGCCGAACTGGCGCCCTCGTCCATCCGGCTGGCAGATCTCGACGGCGCCGGCCACCTCCCCATTGCGCGGCTCTCGCTCACCACCGACAGCGCGACGGCGGTCGATCGACTCGACGCCGCCCTGCCCGATTCTGAATTCAAGGCCAGCATCATCGCGTCGCTGCGTAAGGCGTATGCGCCAGGCACGAGCATGGCCACGGCCTTCGGGACCTGGATTGAAGAGGTGCTCGGGCCGCACGGCCTTGTGGTGTACGACTCGTCCGACGTGGCCGCCAAACCGTTGGCTCGCGACGTGTTCGTGACCGAAGTCAGCCAGCCGGGCAACACCGCACGCATCGCCGCGCGCGCCGGGGAGGCCCTGGTGGCGAAGGGCTATCACGCCCAGGCGACCCTGGCCGACGGCACGGTGTCGCTGTTTCACCTCAACGCCGAACGCGCGCCGGTCCGCATCGACGGCAACCGGGCGTTCATCGGCGATCGCGAGCTCAGCCGGCCGCAGCTGGTCGACGAAGCGACGGAGCACCCCGAACACTTCAGCCCCAACGTCTTGCTCCGGCCGATTGTCCAGGACACGGTGTTCCCGACGATTTGTTATGTGGCCGGACCGAATGAACTGGCGTATCTCGGTCAGCTCAAAGGGGTCTACGCGCACTTCGGCGTGCCGATGCCATTGATGTATCAACGCGCCACGGCGACACTGGCCGATTCGGCCACCGTCCGCTTCCTGAATAAGTACCAGCTACCGCTGACGGCGCTCAGGGCGCAGGATGAAGCGACGCTGAACCAGTTGCTGGAGAGCCAGCTGCCGCCCTCCGTGGAGCAATCGCTCGCGGCGGCGGCGGCGGCCATCAACGAGCGCATGGCCGCGGTGGCGGCGGCGGTGCCGCAGATTGACCCCACGCTCGAGGGCACCGTCAAGTCGACGCTCGGCAAGCTGCAGCACGAAGTGCAGTCACTGCACAACAAGGTGATTCAGGCGGCCAAGCGGCGTGACGAGACGCTGCGCCGCCAGTTCCAGCGCGCGCAGGCCCTGACCTTCCCGCAGGGCCACCCGCAGGAGCGTGAAGTCGGGTTCGTGTGGTTCCTGAACCGCTACGGCCCCGCCCTGGTGGACCGGCTGATCGATGAGCTGCCGCTCGAGATGGGCCACCACTGGGTCCTGACGATTTGAAGAAGCGAGCGAAGAACACCGGCTGGCGCCGGCACATCTACCTTGGCCTCGGCCTGGCCGCGGTGCTCACGCTGGGCACCCTCGCCTATCTTTACGTGTCGTACGGCCGGATTATCGATGCCCGGCTGCACGGCGAGCGCGACCGCACCGTGGCCCGCGTGTTCGGTCGGCCGCTCACGCTGCAGACCGGCCAGAACCTCTCCCCAGCCGAGCTCGTCGCGCGGCTCAACGATGTCGGCTACGCGCAGCGCTCGCGCGTCGAGCAGCCGGGTGAGTTCGCGATCGACCGGAACACGGTCGTCCTGATCTCTCGCGGCGGCGACCAAGCGGGCAAGCCGCTCACGGTGTCGTTTCCCGAGCCACCGGCCGTCAAGAAGAAGTCCGCCACCCCGCCGCCGGTCGCCCAGCGCGTGGCGACGTTGCAGGCCGGGGGAAAAGCGGTGGATCGCGTCACACTCGACGCGCCGCTGCTGACCGGCTTGATGACCGGGACGCGCGAGAAGCGCCGGCGCGTGGCGCTTGATGTCATTCCCGCCCGCATGCAGGAAGCGGTGCTGGCGATCGAGGACCGCCGCTTCTATTACCACCCAGGCGTCGATCCCATCCGCATGGTGGGCGCGTTGTTGAGCAACCTGTTTAGCGACCGGGCCTACCTGTCTGGCGCCAGCACCATTACGCAGCAGCTCGCGCGCAATTTCTTCCTGACCGACGAAATGGCCAGTGAGCAGCAGACCCGCCAACGCTCGCTGCGCCGCAAGGTCCTCGAGCAGTTCATGGCGGTGATCCTTGAGACCAAGGCCACCAAGGACGAGATCCTCGAGCTGTACCTTAATGACGTTTACCTCGGGCACCGCGGGTCGTTTGCCTTGCACGGGGTCGCCGAGGCGGCGAAGATCTTCTTCGGCAAGGACGTCCGCAACCTGACGCTCAGCGAATCGGCGCTGGTCGCCGGCGTTATCCAATCACCGTTCTTTCACTCCCCCTTCAACAACCCCGAGCGCGCGCGTGACCGCCGCAACGTCGTGCTGCGGGCCATGGCCGATGCCGGCTACATCACCGCCGACGCGGCCGAGCGCGCGACCAGGGAACCGGTGGTGGTGGTGGCGCGCGCCGTCGACAACGAAGCGCCCTACTTCGTGGACTACCTGGGGGCCGCGCTGGACGAGTCGTTTCCGGGCGTGACGTCGAAGCCCGGCGTGCTCGACCTCTACACCACGCTCGATCTCAACCTGCAGCGCCACGCGCAGGACGCCGTCCGCGAAGGCATCGCCAAGGTTGATGCCACCCTCGCGCGCCGAAAACGCGGCCCGCGCCGCGTGGCACAGGCGGCGCTGGTGGCCATCGATCCGCGCACCGGCGAGATCCTGGCGTTCATCGGCGGCCGCTCGTACAACCAGTCGCAGTTCAACCGCGCCGCCAATGCCCGGCGCCAGATGGGCTCAACCTTCAAGCCCTTCGTCTACCTCGCCGCCTTCGAAAAAGCCGCCGACGAGGGCGGCGACCTCACCCCAGCCACGATCGTCCACGACGAACCGACGACCTGGAGCTTTGACCACCAGGAGTGGTCGCCGCGCAACTACGACGGCGAGTACGACGGGGGCATCACCTTGCGGCGCGCGCTGGCCATGTCGCGCAACATCGCCACCGTCAAGGTCGCCGAACAGACCGGCTACGACAAGGTCGTGGCGCTGTGGCGAAAGACCAAGATCGGCGAGCAAGACCAGGTGAAGCCGTATCCATCGGTCGCCCTCGGCGTCGTCGAGCTGACGCCGCTCGAAGTGGCCGAAGCCTACACGGTGTTTCCGAATAACGGCACCATCAAGAAGCTGAGGTCGATCGTTCACGTGCAAAGCGGCGAGCACGACGCCAGGCCCACGGTGGCGGCCGGGCCGAGCGTGGCGCGGCCGGCCGCCGCGTTCCTGGTCACACACATGCTCCGTAGCGTCTTGAACGAAGGCACCGGCGCCAGTGCCCGTAGCGCGGGCTTCACGCTCGACGCCGCCGGCAAGACGGGCACCACCAACGACCTGCGCGATGCCTGGTTCGTGGGCTTCACACCGGAGCTGCTCACCGTGGTGTGGGTGGGCCTCGACGACAACCAGCCGCTCGGCCTGAGCGGGTCGCAGGCGGCACTGCCGATCTGGACGTCGTTCATGATGAAGGCGCTCGCCGGCCACCCCAACGTCGGCTTCTCGGCACCCGCCGGCGTCAGTTTCGTCGAAGTCGACCGCGATACCGGCAAGATTGCGACACCCGCCTGCCCCCGCGTCACGCTGGAAGCCTTCCTTTCAGGCACCGAGCCGCTCGCCAGCTGCGAGCTGCATCGATTCCAGTAGGTTGGTTGCCCAGCGCGACCGCCGCGCGGCGTTTTTGAGAGCCACCGATTTCACAGATTCACACAGACTGTGGCGGCCCGACATCAGGCCGGTTGGCATTTCTCAACCGGCCTGACCGAGTCGTCAGAAACCAGAGCCAAGAGCGGCTGTGGCTGTGAGCGCGCTTGGCACTGGCTTCTGACGGCTCGGTCCAGCGGAGCGACGCTCCGCGTCGGGCCGCCGTGGCAATGCATCGTTCGGCGGTCGCCATAATCTGTGGCTAACTTGTGACTAATCTGTGGCTACAATTCAAAGACATGAATCATGAAGTCTTCGCCGCGCTCGGGCAAGCGCTCTCCCGCGGTGAAGAGGCGGCGCTCGTCACCATCGTCTCGGCCAACGGATCCACGCCGCAACGGGTGGGCGCCAAGATGCTGGTGTTCGGTGACGGCCGCATTGTCGGCACGGTCGGCGGCGGCTGCTACGAGCACGACGCCATCGGCAAGGCGCGCCAGGTGCTTGAGACGCGCAAGCCCACCACGGTGCGCTACGACCTCAATGATGACTTCGCCGAGGAAACCGGCCTGGTCTGCGGCGGGCAGATGGAGGTCTTCATCGAGCCGATCGAGGCGGCGCCGGCCGTCTACATTTTTGGCGCCGGGCACGTCGGCTACTACCTGGCCAGGATGGCCCACGAGGCCGGCTTCGGCGTGCATGTGATCGACGATCGCGCCGCGTTTGCCAACCCCGAGCGGTTTCCGTTCGCGGCGTCGGTGGTCGTCGACGACATTCCGGAGTGGCTCGCGCGCACGACACTGCCGGCCACTGCCTATGCCGTGGTCGTCACCCGCGGCCACCGCAACGACCTCGACGCGCTGCGCGCCCTGGCGCCGCGTGAGCTGCGCTACATGGGCTTGATCGGCAGCCGCGCAAAGGTTGCCCGTCTCTACGAACAACTGATGACCGAGGGCGGCGTCGATCCCGATCGCCTCGCCCGCATTCACGCGCCGATTGGTCTCGACCTTGGCGCGGTGACGCCGCAGGAAATTGCCGTCAGCATCACCGCCGAGCTGATTGCCGTGCGACGCGGCAAGGCGGAGTCGCTCAAGGCCGCCTCGCTGCAATGGTTTCCCAACCTCAAAGCGCTGCGCTAGTCCCCTGGAAGCGTGATGACTGGCATAAGTCCCGGAGCGCGGCGCCCGGATCGCAAGGCGCGACGACTGAGCATATTGGGCATCTGTGAGGGAGGAGCAACGCAGCGAGGCGGGATGCCCCGCCCGGGAATTATGTGAGTCATCACGCTTCCAGGGGACTAGCCGGATCCCACGCGCGGCAGCCGCGCGTGGATGGGCTGATTATCCGTGGCGCCACCATCGTCACCATGAACGACGCCTTCGAGGTCGTCGAAGGCGACCTGCTGGTGCGTGACGGGCGCATTGTCTCGGTCGGCTTCGTTCCCGACTCCGAACGCGCTGACCGCACCATCCACGCGCACGGTGCCTTTCTGGTGCCAGGCTTCATCCAGACGCATATCCATTTATGCCAGACGCTCTTTCGCGGCTATGCCGATGATCTGGCGCTGCTCGACTGGCTGACGACCCGCGTCTGGCCGATGGAAGCCGCGCACACGCCGGCCTCGCTCGCCGCCGCCGCCCGGCAGGCCGCGTCCGAACTGCTGCTGAGCGGCACCACGACCGTCTTGACCATGGAGACCGTGCACGACACCGACGCGGTGTTCGAGGCACTCGATCCGATGGGCCTGCGAGCCGTCGTTGGCAAGTGCATGATGGATGCGGACACTGCGGTGCCGGCGCGGTTGCTCGAGAAGACCCAGCAGTCACTCGATGAGAGCGTGGCGATTGCCAAGCGCTGGCATGGCCGCGCCAACGGGCGCTTGCGCGCGGCGTTCGCGCCCCGCTTTGCGGTGTCGTGTTCACAGGCTCTGCTCGAAGCGGTGGCAGCTCTCTCGCAGGAGCACGGCCTGGTCGTCCACACGCACGCGTCGGAGAATCGCGACGAGATCGCGCTGATCCGCGCGCGCACCGGCCGTTCGAACATCGATTACCTCGCCCACACCGGCCTGACGTCGCCGCGCCTGTGCCTGGCCCACTGCGTGTGGGTCGACGATCGCGAGCAGTCGGTGATGGCCGAGCACGGCGTGAAGGTGCTCCACTGCCCCGGCTCGAACCTGAAGCTCGGCTCAGGCCTGGCACCGGTGGTCGAGATGCGGGCCAAGGGGATTTCGGTGTCGCTCGGCGCCGACGGCGCCGCCTGCAACAACCATCTCGACATGTTTGAAGAGATGCGGCTGGCTGCCGTACTGCAATCGGTCCGCAAGGGTCCCGGCTCGTTGACTGCGCGCGATGCCGTGTGGATGGCCACGCGCGAGGGCGCCCGCGCGATTGGGCTCGAGCGCGAACTCGGCAGCATTGAGGCCGGCAAGCGCGCCGACTTCCTGTTGGTGGACCGCGACCGTCCGCAGTTCATGGCCAGCCACGATCCGTACTCCACGCTGGTCTACTCCGCCCGCGGCACCGACGTTCGCACCACGGTGGTGGACGGCGAGGTGCTGGTGGACGCGTTTCGTTCGACCAGGTGGGATCCAGATGCCATCGCCACCGCCGCCCGAACTGAAGCGGCCGCGCTGGCCGCCCGGGCGGGGTTCTAGTGCTACAATTCCTGGCAGTCCAGATAGTGGACTGCTAATGACTGGCCCGGCCCTTTCCGACCGTACGCGCCGCATTCTGGCCACGCTGGTTCGCTCCTATATCGAGACGGGCGAACCGGTGGCGTCGGCGGCGCTTGCGCAGAAGGCCGGCCTGAACGTGTCGTCGGCCACCGTGCGCAACGTGCTCGCCCAGCTCGAAGAGATGGGCTACGTCTGGCAACCGCACACCTCGGCCGGACGGGTGCCGACCGACACCGGCTACCGCTGCTACGTCGACATGCTGATCGAGGCACGCCGCCCGTCCAAGGACGTCTCGGCGGTGGAATTGCGGCTGCGCCAGGAAGCCGGCGATGCACCGCTGATCGATGACCTGCTCTCGTCGACGTCGCATGTGCTGTCGGAGGCGAGCAAGAGCGTGGGCTTTGCGATTGGCCCACCCAATGCGCGCGCGTTGTTCCATCGCATCGAGTTTGTACCGCTCAGCGGCAATCGCATTCTCGTCGTCGTGGTGGCCAGTGGCAACCAGGTGTCGCAGAAGACCGTCGACATCGGCGAGTCGGTCACGCCGTCGGAGCTGGTGCAGGCCGCGAACTTTCTCAATTCCGAATTCGCCGGCCGCACCCTCGAAGAGGTGCGCGACGGCGTCGTCGACCGCCTGAAACAGGAGCGCTCGCTCTACGACCAGCTGCTCGGACTGGCATTGCGGCTGGCCAGCAGCTCGTTCGCGAACCTCGACCGGCCGACCGCCGTCTACATTGACGGTGCCTCGAGCCTGCTCGAAGAGGTGGTGCAGGCCAGCGGCATTTCGGCCGCCACCCTGCGCGGACTGTTGCGGATGGTCGAAGAAAAGCAGCGGCTGGTCGGGATCCTGACCGAATACATTGATGGTCCCGGTCTCACGGTCGTGATCGGGGCCGAACACAGCGACCCGGAACTGCGGCCGTTCAGCCTGATCGCGGCGACCTATTTCGATGGCCGCAGTACGGGCACGGTCGGCGTGATTGGGCCCACCCGCATGCGTTATTCGAAGGCCATCAGCGTGGTTGACATCGCCGCGCTGGCCGTCGCCAGGGTGCTGCGCGACGTTAACTAATTAGTCTTATTGGCCGCCCCCGAAAGGGGGCCCTACACTCAATCAGTTCCGCACCAACCATGAGCGACCAACCGAACGATCCCATTGACCCCGGCATGCCCGCGACCGAAGCCGGGCCTCTCGACCCGCCCGATGCCGGCACGCCGGCTGAAGCCATCAAGCGCGAGCGCGACGATCTGTACGATCGCCTGCTCCGCAAGAGCGCGGAGTTTGACAACTTCCGCAAGCGCGTCGATCGCGATCGCAAGGACATGATCGAGTGGACCGCCGCCGAAGTGCTGAACGATGTGCTGGCGATCGCCGACGACTTCGACCGTGCGCTCGCCGCCGACGCGCCGCCTGAGGCGCAGCACTACAAGGCCGGGCTCGAGTTGATCCAGCGCCAGCTGGCCGACCTGATCAAGAAGCGCGGCGTCACCACGCTCGAGGCACTCGGCGCCGACTTCGACCCACACGTTCACCAGGCCGTGGCCTATGAAGAAGTGCCCGGCGCCCGTGACGGCGAAGTGGTGGCCGTGCTGGCCAAGGGCTACAAGCTCGGGGACCGTCTGCTGCGCCCCGCCATCGTGAAGGTGGCCAAGGCATCGTGAGCAAGCGCGACTACTACGACACGCTCGAAGTCTCGAAGACGGCCACCGACCAGGAGATCAAGAGCTCCTACCGCCGGCTTGCGCTCAAGCACCATCCCGACCGCAACCAGGGCGACAAGGCGGCCGAAGAGAAGTTCAAGGAAGCCGCGGAAGCCTACGCCATTCTCAGCGACGACGAGAAGCGCGCGCGCTACGACCGTTTCGGTCACGCTGGTGTCGGTGGCGGTGCGCAGGGCTTCGACCCCTCGCAATTCAGCGGCTTCGAAGACATCTTCGGCGGGCTCGGCGACATCTTCGGCTTCGGCGGCTCACGCCGCGGCGGCCCGCAACGCGGCTCCGACCTCCGCTACGACCTCGAGATCAAGTTCGAGCAGGCCGCCAAGGGCTTCGAGACGCACATCCAGATCCCGCGCCAGGAAGCCTGCGACACCTGCAAGGGATCCGGTGCGGCGCCAGGCACCTCGCCGACCAGCTGTCCTGGCTGCCGCGGCGCCGGCCAGATCCGCTTTCAGCAGGGCTTCTTCACCATGGCGCGCACCTGCGGCCAGTGCCGCGGCGCCGGCAAGGTGATCACCAAGCCCTGCCAGACCTGCCGGGGCGCCGGCACGATTGAGCAAACGCGCAAGCTGACGGTGAAGATTCCCGCCGGGATTGCGACCGGACAGCGCCTGCGCCTGACCGGCGAAGGCGAATCGGGCGCGCAGGGTGGGCCGACCGGTGATCTCTACGTGGTGATCTTCGTGCAGGAGCACGAGTTCTTCCAGCGCGATGGCAACGACCTGCACTGCTCCGTGCCCCTCCCGTTCACGACGCTCGCACTCGGCGGCGAGATCAAGGTGCATGGCATTGACGGCGACGAGACCGTCAAGATTCCCGAGAGCACGCAGACCGGCACCACCTTCCGCTTGCGCGGCAAGGGCATGCCCGACGTGTCGGGGCGCGGCCGCGGCGACATCCTGGTGACGGTGCAGGCGGTGACGCCGAAGAAGCTCACCAAGGACCAGAAGAAGCTGCTCGAGCAACTCGCCGAAACGCTGCCCGAGCAGAAGGTCAAGCCGCACGCCCGCGACACCGATGACGACCGCGGGATCTTCGGTAAGGTGAAGGACATTTTTGGCTAGCCGAAGTTGGCCCGCGCTCGAACTGCGAGCCCTCTCACTCGCTGACCCGGAGAACGCGGACGAGTTACTCGCCGCCCTGATCGACGACTACTCGCCGATCGCGATCGAAGACCTCGCCGAACGGCCGCTCCCTCCGGGCGGGCTGTGGGATCCGACCTATCCGCCGATCCCAGACCCGCCACCAACTCCCCTCCATTGGCGGGTGTTCTTCGAGACTGACGCCGTCCGCGAAGAAGCCGCGCAAGCGATTCGCGACGCGTTCCCGTCGATCGCGATCGCTTACGTGGAGTTGCCCGACGAAGACTGGGCCGCGCGCTCGCAGCAGTCGCTGACCATGGTGCACGCCGGCCGGTTCATCGTCGCGCCGCCGTGGGACATGCCGGCAGACGATGTCGATGCGACGGTGATTGTGATCGAACCGTCGATGGGCTTCGGCACTGGACACCATGCGACGACGCGGATGTGCCTGCGGTTGCTGTCGGACCTCGACGTCTCGGACCTGACGGTGCTCGACCTGGGAACCGGATCTGGCGTGCTGTCGATGGCCGCCGCACTCAGTGGCGCACGCCACGTGATCGGCATCGATGTGGATGTCGATGCGATTCAATCCGCGGAAACCAGCGCTCGCCTCAACACGCTGCCTGACACCCTTGAGTTCCAGGTATCGGACTTCCGCTCGTCACCGCCCGCGGCCGCCGACGTGGTGCTGGCGAACTTGACGGGCGGGATGCTGACATCCAGCGGGCCGGCGATTGCCGTACTGGTGAAGCCCGGGGGCCAGATGATTCTGAGCGGCTTCGATCACACCGAGGTCGATGCGGTGATCGCCACCTTCGGCGGATTCACCGAGACCGCGCGACTTACCGAAGACAACTGGATCGCGCTGCTGCTCCGAGCCGCTGATTAAAACAGCCACGGATTAACACTGATTAGACACAGATCTGATGTTCTGTGCCATTGCCGCCTTGTGGAATGAATCTGTGTTTAATCTGTGTCGAATCTGTGGCTGTGCTTAATCTGTGGCTCACTTCACCGGCCGCTGACTGCCCTTTTCTCTCGCGGCATTCCAGCTCTCGACCACGCGGCGCAGTTCCTTGAACGGGTTCGGGCTGTCGTCCACTTGCAGGCGCAGCACAGTGTCGTTGTTCAACCACACGCCACCGCCCTTCTTGACGATCACCATCGACGCCGCCTGCATGCCGCGCGTGTCGCCGCCCGCGGCCTGGCCGGCATCGAGCGCCGCCATCAAGCGCAGTGAGAGGTGTCCCTTGGTTTCCTCGAAGGCTTTAACCATGCCCTCGACCACCGCCGGACCGGCCAGGATGTTGCCCTGCGCCGTGCAGTACTTGCCTTGCTTCCCGCCCGCCCAGGTCGTGGCCTTGGGACCGGTTAAGGTCGCCGTGTTGCCTTGCAGATCGATCACCGCGAACTGGCGGCCCTGCTTGGTCCACCGCTCGGGCTGCGGGTCTGGATCGCTCTCCCAGATGGCCTTGATGATGGCGTCGGGCTTCATGCCTGCTCTCAGCAGCGCGATGCCCTTGGGCCCGTAACTCACGTCGACGATTGCCTGCGTGGCGACGACGCCAGCATCGGCATCGGCGGTCAGCACGCCA
The DNA here is from genome assembly GCA_009694735.1 of Acidobacteriota bacterium. GTDB lineage: Bacteria > Acidobacteriota > Vicinamibacteria > Vicinamibacterales > UBA2999 > 12-FULL-67-14b. Next base: position 27,207 of record SHUG01000010.1, read on the forward strand.
GTCAGCGTGAACACGCGCGACTGCACGGCGCCGCCGACCTCGCCGGTTTCAGGATCGAACCCGAGAATCGAGAACGTCGCAACCGTGGGAGGCAGCTCTTGTCCCACGCCTTGCGCCATTACGCCGAGCGGTAGCGCGGCGCCAACGGCCGCGCAGGTGGCAGCGGCCGCCAACAACATCAGGATTCTCTTCATCACAACTCTCCCCAGCTAGTTAACAACGCCGTCAGCGCCACCAGCGGCGCTGCGTCCGCGCGCAGCGTTCGTCCGCCGAGCGACACCGGCACGGCGCCACTCCGCATGGCCGCTTCGAGTTCAGCGGGCGACCATCCACCCTCAGGCCCAACGATCACATGCGCCGATGTGGGTTTGGCGACCGCTTGCACGCTTCGCACGCCATCGCCAGTCCCTGACGGTTCCACGCAGATGAGCCGCACGCCGTCCACCGGCTCGGCCAGGTACGCGGCCAACAGCCGCGCTGCGCCCACCGCGGGCACCACCGCACGTCCGCATTGCTTGGCGGACGACACGGCAATCCGCTGCCAGCGGGCCACGCGCTGGCTCTTGTCCACGGTCGACAGGCTGATCTCGGAACGCTCGCTGACGACTGGCATGATGCCGGCGGCACCCAGCATCACCGCATCGCGCACCACGTCGTCCATCTTGTCGGCCTTCAGTACGCCGATCACCAGGGTCACCGCCAGCGCGACCTCGGGCGCGGGGGTGGCGCGCGCGATCGGGCGAACCGAGGCCGACCGCTTCCCAACCTCCACCACCTCGGCCAGCCAGAGTCCGCCGCGGCCGTCGAAGACCTCGACCTCGGCGCCGGTGCCGAGCCTCAGCACGCGAACCAGGTGCGCGGCCTCATCATCGGGCAGCGACATACACGCGGCCGTCGCGTCGAGGTCGGGCACGTAGAAACGCGGGCGCACGCGGAGAGTATACTCATCCGCACAGATGTTCTTCCGCGGACAGACGGTCGGGAAATACCGCATCCTCTCGCCGCTGGGAAGCGGCGGCTTTGGCAGCGTCTACCTCGCGGAAGACACCTGGATCGACAAGAAGGTCGCCATCAAGGTTCCGCATCGCCAGAACCTCGACTTCGGCGAGCTGCTCCGCGAACCCCGCCTGCTGGCCTCCCTCAGCCATCCGAACATCGTCACCGTGCTCACCGCGGAGAAGCAAGACGACGTCTTCTTCATCGTGATGGAGTACGTGCCGGGCGACACGCTGGAGGCGGTGATCGATCGCGATGGCACGCTCGACTTGGCGCGGGCGCTCGATTACACCTGCCAGATTTGCAACGCGATGGATCACGCGCACAAGCACGGGATCATTCACCGCGACCTGCGGCCGGGCAACGTGCTGGTGACCGACCAGGGCATGATCAAGGTGGCCGACTTCGGCACCTCGCGCTTTCTCGAGATCGCCGCGCACGGCACCACGGTGATCGGTAGCCCGCCGTACATGGCTCCCGAGCAGTTCCAGGGCAAAGCGGTGTTTGCCTCCGACATCTACTCGCTGGGCGTGACGATGTACCAGATGTTCACGGGCGTGCTGCCGTACGACACCCCGATGCCGGCCGACCTCGACAAGCTGATGCGCGGCGAGCTGGCGTCGCCGCCGAAACTGAAGAACCCGAAGCTGCCCAAGGCCATCAGCGACATCGTGATGAAGGCGATCGCCGCCGACATCCCATCGCGCTACCAGCGCGCCTCGGACCTGCTGGACGCGGTGCTGGCCGCGCGCACGCCGGCGCCAGCGTCCCGCCGGCCGTGGCGCCAGGTGCCGAGTTCGCCTGGCAGCACGGCGTCTGACGAAGTGCAGGACATCCAGGCCCGGCTCAAGGCACGCGAAACCGTGCAAGCCAAGTTCTGCTGGAAGTGCGGCAAGGCGCTGGCCGCCCGCGCCGACGCCTGCCCCTTCTGTTCCGAGCGGCAGTAGCCTCCGACCTCGCATACCAAGGTAGCCTCCGCCTCGCCTGCCAATGTAGCCTCCGCCTTTAGGCGGAGCTCACCCCAGAGTACAATTCCGCATCATGGCATTTGCGGGAACGGGCAAGATCTGGATGAACGGGTCGATGGTGGACTGGCAAGACGCCACCATCCACGTTGCCTCGCACGCGCTTCACTACGGCACCGGCGTCTTCGAAGGACTGCGGGCGTACGACTCGAAGAGCGGCACCAACGTCTTCCGGCTCGAGCCGCACATGCGGCGGCTGATCGATTCCTGCCGCATCTATCGCATGGAGCCGCGCTGGTCGCAGGCGGAACTCTCGCAAGCGGTGCTCGACACGGTGCGGGTCAACGGCTTCAAGAGCTGCTACATCCGGCCGCTGGTTTATCGCGGCTACGAACAGCTCGGTCTCGATCCCCGGCCCTGCCCGGTGGACGCGTCGATCATCGTGTGGGAATGGAACCAGATGCTCGGCGACGGCGCGCTCGAGCACGGCACTGACGCCGGCGTCAGCTCTTGGACCCGCCTCGCGCCCAACACGCTGCCGGCGCTGGCCAAGGGCACCGCCAACTACGCCAACTCCAGCCTGATCAAGATGCAGGCGTCGCTCGACGGCTACGGCGAGGGCATTGCCCTCAACGAGAGCGGCTTGCTGAGCGAAGGCAGCGGGCAGAACCTGTTCCTCGTCCGCGACCGCGTGATCTACACGCCCTCGCTCGGCTCGTCCGCGTTACAGGGCATCACCCGCGAGAGCGTGCTGACAATCGCGAAAGACCTCGGCTACGAGGTGCGGGAAACGTCGCTCCCGCGCGAGTTCCTGTACCTGGCGGACGAAGCGTTTTTCTGTGGCACGGCGGTCGAGATCACCCCCATTCGATCGATCGACAAGATCACCGTTGGCAACGGCAAGCGCGGACCGATCACCGAGGCGCTGCAGCAGCGCTTCTTCGGCATTCTTCGTGGTGAGCTGCCCGATGCGCATGGCTGGCTCACCCCCACCGCCGCTGAAGCTTCCACCTTCGCCGAGACTTCGGCGCACCAGGGCTGCTAGACGACACTCTTGGGGGATTCGATGCACATCAATGATCTGTTGAAACTGGCCGTCGAAAAAGGCGCCTCCGACCTGCACCTGAAGGTCGGCAGCTACCCCATCGCCCGCATTCACGGCCACCTGTCGCCGGTGTCAGAGGAGAAGCAGCTCGGTCACGAAGATTTAATCGAGATGGCGGCCTCGATTATGTCGACGGCGCAGCGGCAGAAGTTCAAGGACTCGCAGGAAGTGGACCTCGCCTACAGCGTGCCGGGCCTCGGCCGCTTCCGCTGCAACGTCTTTCAACAGCGCGGCACGATCGGTTGCGTCCTGCGCGTCATCCCGGTCACCGTCAAGAGCCTCGACGAACTGGGCTTGCCGCCCATCCTGAAGAAGGTCGCGGAGGAGGAGCGCGGCCTGGTGCTGGTGACCGGTACCACCGGCAGCGGCAAGAGCACGTCGCTGGCGGCGATGGTCAACCACATCAACCACACCCGCACCGCCCACGTCATCACGATCGAAGATCCGATCGAGTACCTGCACCGCGACAACCAGTGCATCATCAACCAGCGCGAGATCGGCGTCGATACGCGGTCGTTCGCGTATGCCCTGCGCAGCGCCCTGCGCCAGGACCCGGACGTGATTCTGGTCGGCGAAATGCGCGACATGGAGACCATCGAGACCGCGATGCATGCGGCCGAGACCGGCCACCTCGTGTTGTCCACGTTGCACACGCTCGACGCCACCGAAACCATCAACCGCATCATCTCGGTGTTCCCGCCGTATCAACAGAAGCAGGTCCGGCTGCAGCTGGCGTCGGTGCTGAAGGCGTCGATTGCGCAACGCCTGATCCCCCGCGCCGACGGCGCCGGTCGCGCCCCCGCGGTGGAAGTGCTGGTCGCCACGCCCTTCATCAAGGACTGTATCGTCGACAAGGACAAGACCCACCTGATCGCCGGCGCGATTGCGCAGGGCACGTCGCAGTACGGCATGCAGACGTTCGACCAGTCGATTTTTAGCCTGTTCCAGACCGAGCAGATCAGCTACGAAGAAGCGCTGCGCTGGGCCTCGAACGTGGACGAGTTCAAGCTGCGGGTGCAGGGCGTGTCGACCACCGCCGACATCTCGCGCGACCAGATGGCTGGCACCATTTTCCCCGGCGCCGCGAAGCCGGCGGCGCCGGCCGCCAAGACCGCGCCACCAAAGGCGCCGGAGATTACCCGCTTCGGCAAGTGAGGTCCGGCTAAAGCCGGACCATAATCGATGCGGCATCCACATCAATGCGGTGTCGAGCTCCGGTCCGATGTGGCGTCCGGCTTTAGCCGGACCATAATCGAGCGATGGCTGACGCCTACATCACCGCGCTGACCATGCTCTCCCGGCGCGAGCTGTCCGAAACGCAGATCCGCACCCGACTCGCGCGCAAAGCGTTCGAGGACGATGACATCGAGGCGGCGATTGAGCGCCTGCGGCAGGACGGCACGATCAACGACCGCCGCGTGGCCCTGTCGGCTGCGCGTCTCGAAAGCACCATCCGGCACCGCGGACGCGCGCGCGTCATCCAGAAACTGCGGACGCTCGGCATCGCCGGCGACGTGGTCGAATCGGCCGTCAACGAAGTGTTCGAGGAAGTGGACGAGAACGCCTTGCTGGACCGCGCCTTCGAGCGCCGCCTCCGGGGGCAAGCCCCGAAAGACCTGGACGAGAAAGGGCGTGCCCGGATCGTCCGCGGCCTGGCCGCCCAAGGGTTCACGATCGGGCACATTCTGAAGCGTTTTCGAGGCTTAGAATAGAGAGATGCATCCCCGTGAAATACGCGCGTCCTTCCTGAAATACTTCGAGAGACACGGCCACCGTGTCGTGCCGAGCAGTCCCCTCTTGCCCGGCGACGACCCCACGCTGCTGTTCACCAACGCCGGAATGAACCAGTTCAAGGACGTGTTCCTCGGCCGCGAGAAGCGCGACTACACCCGCGCCGCCTCGTCGCAAAAGTGCATGCGCGTCAGCGGCAAGCACAACGACCTCGATAACGTCGGGCCGTCACTGCGGCATCACACGTTCTTCGAGATGCTCGGCAACTTCTCGTTCGGCAACTACTTCAAGCACGACGCCATCGAGCTGGCCTGGAACCTGCTGACGAAGGAATGGCAGCTGGATCCGTCCACGTTGTATGTGACGGTATTCAAAGGCGCGCCGGGCATTCCGCGCGACGACGATGCGTATCGGCGGTGGCTTGCTTTCGTGCCCGCCGACCACATTGGCGAGCTGGGCATGGCCGACAATTTCTGGGCGATGGGCGACACCGGTCCGTGCGGCCGATGCTCGGAGATCTACGTCGACCGCGGCGCGCAGGTGCCCGGTACCGGCAACTTCGTCGTCGATGTCGAGTCGGGCAGCGAGCGGTTCGTCGAGATCTGGAACAACGTGTTCATGGAATTCGAACGCGACGACCAGGGCACGCTCACGCCACTGCCGGCGCCGTCGATCGACACCGGCATGGGCCTCGAGCGCATCGCGGCGGTGATGCAGGGCACCCTGTCGAACTACGACACGCCGCTCTTCATGCCGCTGCTGAACGCGATTGGCGAACGGTCGGGGCACCAGTATGGCAAGTCGATGTCGCCAAGCGACGTCTCGATGCGCGTGGTGGCCGATCATGCGCGAGCCTCCACCTTCCTGATTGCCGACGGCGTCGTGCCCTCGAACGAGTGGCGTGGATACGTGTTGCGTAAGATCATGCGGCGCGCGATGCGGCACGGCCGCAAGCTCGGCATGCACGAGGCGTTCCTCTATTCGCTGGCCGACGTCCTGGTGCGCGAGATGGGCGGCGCCTATCCCGAGCTGACCGCCAGCCGCGACACCCTCGTGCAGGTGATCAAGAGCGAAGAAGAACGGTTCGACGCGGTGCTTACGAGCGGACTGCCACGCCTCGAGGAGGTGCTCGAGCGGGCGGCGAACACCACCAAGGTGGTGCCCGGCGACGAGGCGTTCACGCTCTACGACACCCACGGCCTGCCCCGGGATTTCATCGAGGACCTGGCCAGTAACCAGGGGTTGAGGTTCGATGCCGAAGGCTTTGATACCGCCATGGAGGGCCAGCGCGTCAAGGCCCGCAAGGGCGCCTCGTTCGACAGCAAGAAGGGCGACGGCTTCACTTTCATGTCAGACGAGGAACGCGAAGAGCTGCGCGCGGTCGGCGACACGTTCGACGGGTATGGCGAGACCACGCTGAAGGGCGTCCCGGTGCTTGCGCTCTTCAACGAGCAGAAAACCTCGGTCGAGTCACTCGAAGCGGGCGAGAACGGCTACGTGGCGCTCGGCAAGACCCCGTTCTATCTTGAGGCGGGCGGCCAGGTGTCGGATCAGGGCTGGATGGAGCCCGCGTCGGGCCAGCGCTCGCGTGTCACCGGCGTGTCGCGCCTCGGCCCGGGCCTGCCGCGCCTGCATCGGGTGGAAGGCATCGAGGGCCGGCTGGCGCTGCGCGACCTGGTGACTACGCACGTCGACGTGGCGCTGCGCGATGCGATCCGCCGTAACCACACCGGCACTCACCTTCTGCATGCGGCGTTGCGCACGGTGCTCGGCCCGCACGTCAAGCAGGCCGGTTCGTTGGTGTCGCCCGACCGCCTGCGGTTCGACTTCCAGCATTTCTCGGCGGTCACAACCGAGCAACTCCTGGAGGTTGAACGCATCGTCAACAGCACGATCCTGAAGAACGATCCGGTCAATACCGCGGTGCGCAATACGCAGGAAGCCATTGCCTCGGGCGCCATGGCGCTGTTCGGCGAGAAGTACGGCGACAAGGTGCGCGTGGTGGCGGTTGGCGATGGGTCCTTCAGCACCGAGCTGTGCGGCGGCACGCACGTGCGGGCGACCGGCGACATCGGCCCGCTGTTGATTACCGCCGAGTCTGGCGTCGCCGCCGGAGTGCGGCGCGTAGAGGCCCTCACCGGCCTGGGCGCCCTTGAGTTTGCGCGGGGCGCGATTCGCGACTTGAACGTCGCGCGCGAGTATGCGCCTCCCGGCCCACTCGAGCACTGGCTCGATGCGCAGGGCAAGCTGGTGACGCGGCTGCAGAAGGAAAACCAGCAACTCAAGACCAAGCTGGCGCTCGGCGGCACCGGCGGCGGCAAAGACGACGACCAGGTCGAGATTGCCGGTGCGACCGTGATTGCCCGCGAAGTGAAGGACGTGGACAAGGAATCGCTCCGCGCCATGGCCGACACCCTGAAGTCGCGGCTCAAGAGCGGCATCGTCATCCTGGCGGCGGGCATGCCCGATGGCAAGGTGTCGCTCATCGCGTCGGTGACTCCAGACCTCGCCAAGAAGGCCCCGGCCGGCCAACTGGTGAAGCAATTGGCACCCATCGTTGGCGGAGGCGGCGGTGGTCGCGCGGATTTCGCCGAAGCCGGGGGGAAAGAAGCGGCGAAGATACCAGATTTGCTCAAGGAAGCTCGGCTGTTGATCGAGAAATTGCTGACCTGACACTCCCCTCCGGGCCGAAGTCGCCGATAAGGTAGACTGAAGGTCCTTGAAAAGCAGTCTTCTGGTCCTCGTGTTGACCCTCGGCTTGGCATCGCCTGCCGTCGCCCAGATTTATTCCTGGCGCGATGCCGACGGCAAGCTGGTGCTGTCGGATCAGCCGCGCCTCGACCGGGGCGCCATGAACACCTATGCAGTGGCGGGAGCCTCCTCCGTGCGCGCGACCAAGCCGCTGGTGCCCAGTCTCAAGAGTGCGCGCTACGACGCGTCCATCAATGAGCATTCGCGCCGCATGGGCGTTTCCGCCGACCTGGTCCGCGCCGTCATCCAGGTGGAATCGGCCTTCAACCCCAGCGCGCTGTCGACCAAGGGCGCGATGGGCTTGATGCAACTGATGCCCGCCACGGCGATGGAACTCGGGGTCAACAACCCGTTTGAGCCGGACCAGAACATTCGCGGTGGCGTGGCCTACCTGAAGCGCCTGTTGGTCCGCTACGACCACAAAGTGGAACTGGCGCTGGCCGCCTACAACGCCGGCATGGGGAACGTCGAGAAATACGGCGCGGTGCCGCCCTTCAAGGAAACCCAGGCCTACGTTAAGACAATTACCGGCGCGGCCCCCTCGGCAACGAGGGCCCCATCCAGAATCATCTACAAGTGGATGGAACTGGTCGCCGGCAAGCCCGTGACTCGCTATTCGAACAAGGCCCCCGCAACGGGCGCCTACGAAGTCGTCAGTTCCCGCCTTCGCCCCTAACGGGGCTTCGGTGCGGCAAGCCCGCCCCTCGGTCCGGCCTCCGACGACCTCCGTGTTATGATTACGTGTTTGTCATCCTATTGATATTGAGGTCCCTGACGTGGCGAAGAGAAACAAGTCGGCCCTGAAGGCCAATCGGCAGAACGTGAAGCGGCGCGAACATAACCGCGAATTGCGCTCGAAACTCCGCACCGGCCTCAAGGCCGTCCGCAAGTCGCTCGACGACAAGAACGTTGAAGGCGCCAAGGCGGCCCTCAAGACGTTGCAGTCGCTCGTCGACAAGATGGCCACCAAGGGCATCATCCACAAGAACACTGCATCGCGCTTGAAGTCGCGTCTCTCGACCCGCGCCAGCAAGTAGTGCCAGGAGGGCGGCACTTCTGTGCCGCCTCGTTCTTACCTCCCGCACATTTCGACGACCAGGCGCTCCAGGAGAAATCTCGGAGCGCCCACCGACGACTTGATCGCCAAGTCGGTGCGGAACACCGCGTCGAGGCTATTCTTCACGCGGCTGTCCGGACGCAGGCGGATGGCGGCGGCGCGAATCTGTCCCAGAATCATCGGCGGCTGCGCGCCGGCGTCGATCTGCGCGGCAATCTCTCGCAAGGCACCGGCGGCGTCGGCGTTCCAGATCGCCTTGCCCAGGGCAAAGTCCTCGCCCGGTTCGTTTTGCGGCATCACCAGGTCGCGCACGTGGTTGGCGGTGATCGCCGATTCGCCGGCGGCATAGAGCACCAGTTTCTCCACCTCGGCGCGAATCCGTCCCAGGCTCATGCCTGTCGTCTCCAGCAACAGCGACAGCGCCTTCGGCTCGATGGTCAGTTCGTCCTTGTCGAGCCGCTTCTCAATCCACTGCGCGGCGTCGCGAGGTGAAGCCAGCGAGCCGCAATCCACGCAGTCGGCCTGCTTGCGCAGGATCTTCACGAGCCGGCGGTTGCCGTCCAGTCCGCCCGCCACGAACACCAGCGTCGTCATCAGCTCAGGCTTCTCGAAATAGGCCTCGAGCTCCTCGACCGGTGTGGTACCCCGCTTGGCCTTCTTGACCACATCCAGGGTTCCTTGCGAGTCGTCTTCGTCTTTGCCGCCGCGCTTCGGCGCCAGCAGCGTCTCGGCTTCATGGATGATGATCACCCGGCGTGGCGACATCATCGGCAGTGTCCGCGCCGTGGAGAGAATGGCGCCGATCAGCGAATCGCGTCCGGCCGCGTTGCTGGCTTCGTTGGCATACAGGCTCTCGACGTTGAACGCGTGCAGGCCTTCTTCCACGACCCCGGCAAACTCCAGCGCGAGGTCGTGCCGCGACTGCAGGTCGTCACCTTCGAGCAAGTACAGGGGCGCTGTCTTGCCGGACTTGATCTGCTTGCGAACGTCAGCTGGGGTGAGAGTCATCCGTGGTGTTGCCCTGATCCCTGATCCCTGATCCCTGATCCCCGATCAGAACGCTTCCAGAATGGCGCTGACCACCGACTTGGCAAAGTCCGTGGCAATGCGATCGAAGGCCGCGCGGTTGCTGCCGGCAAAGGCGGCGAAGTCCTGGGGCCCGCTGGTCGGCGTGCCCAGGTCGTATTCTTCAGAAAACGACAGCGCGGCGTTCTCCCACAGCGTCTTCTGCTGCTTCACATCCTCGAATGCCACCTTGACCACCACGGTGAAGCGATAACGCGACGCCAGTTGCGCGTCGTTCAGGCCCACGGGCTGGGTCGACACCGACTGGATCTCGCCGCGCACGATGCCGTCAGCACCCGCGTCGGAGGGAATCACCGTGTAGCGGCCACTGGCCTGGAACTGCTCGCGCACCTTCTGCGTGAAGATCTGCTCGATGGTGGGATTGGGCGTCGTGTTGCCGAACATCGGGATGCCGAGCGTGCGGATGTAGTCGGGCAGAAACGAGCCGCGGCCCGCCAGCGCGTAGCCGCACGACGTGGCGCCCATGCCAGCCGCCAGCACCGGGAGCGCGCGAAGCACGTCGCGTCGGGTGGGCTTGGGCGCCGTAGCCTTGGCGAAGGTGGCAATCATCTCTTGCTATTAAGCCACAACAATCGAGACCAGGCGACCCTTGGCAATCACGATCTTCTTGATGGTCTTGCCGGTGATGTGCGCCTGCACGTTCGGATCCGCCAACGCGAGCGCTTCCAGCTCCTGGTCGTCAGTGTCGGGCGCCGCGATCACGCGGCCGCGCAGCTTGCCGTTCACCTGGACCGGAATCTCCAGTTCCTCGGCCTTGGCGACCTCCGCGTCGAACGCCGGCCACGAGGCGCCGGCCAGGCCGTCCTGGTGGCCGTACATCTGCCACAGCTCTTCCATCGTGTGGGGCGCAAACGGCGACAACATCACCAGCAGCGCCTCGATCGCTTCGCGGGCGACCTGTGGCGCCTGCGCCGAGCGTTCGCCTCTATCGGTGAACGCATACAGCTCGTTCACCAGCTCCATCATCGCCGACACCGCGGTGTTCATCTGCTGGCGCTGGTCGATGTCGTGCGTCACGCGGCGAATGGTGTCGTGCGTCTTGCGGCGCAGGCCGCGTTCGGCGGCCGTGAGGCTGGCGTGAACGATCGCGCCGTGGCCACCCGCCACCGCCTGCTCGCGCCACTGGTCGGCGGCGCGCCAGACGCGCGCCAGGAACCGGAAGCTGCCCTCCAACCCAGAGTCGGACCACTCGACTTCCTTCTCCGGTGGCGCCACGAACATCACGTACAGGCGCAGCGCGTCGGAGCCGTACTTCTGGATCATCGAATCCGGATCGACGACGTTGCCCTTCGACTTCGACATCACGGCGCCGTCTTTGAGCACCATGCCCTGCGTCAGCAGGTGCGTGAACGGCTCGGTATGTTCGATCAGGCCGAGGTCGTGGAACACGCGGGCGAAGAAGCGCGAGTAGATCAAGTGCAGGATGGCGTGCTCGACGCCGCCGCTATAGAAGTCGACGGGACACCAGTACGCGACCTTCTTCGGATCGAAGGGCATCTGGTCGTTATGCGCGTCGGCGAACCGGTAGAAATACCAGGACGAGTCGACGAACGTGTCCATGGTGTCGGTTTCGCGCCGGGCCGGGCCGCCGCACTTGGGACAGGCCACGTTCACGAACTCCGGCACGCTCGCCAGCGGCGAGTCGCCGCGGCCGGTGAACTCGGTAATCTTCGGCAGCGTCACCGGCAACTGATCGTCGGGGACCGGGACCACGCCGTCGACCGGGCAGTGGATCATCGGGATCGGCGTGCCCCAATAGCGCTGGCGCGAGATGCCCCAGTCTTTCAGCCTGAACTGCACGGTGCCTTCGCCGATGCCGCGTTCCTCGGCTTCCTCGGCAAGAGCCTGGCGCGCCTTGCCTGACTCCAGGCCGTCGTACGGTCCCGAATTGATCAGGATGCCATCGTCCGACGTCGCCCCCTCCGCGGTCACCGTTTGGCCGTCGGCGGATCGCACCACCGGAACGATGGGCAGGTCGTACTTGGTCGCGAAGTCGAAGTCGCGATCGTCGTGAGCCGGCACCGCCATCACGGCGCCGGTGCCGTATTCGCCCAGCACGTAATTGGCCACCCAGATCGGCACGGGCTGGTGCGTGAACGGGTTGATCGCGAAGCGGCCCGTGAAGAAGCCTTCCTTGGGCACCTCGCCCGTGAGGCGGCCAGCGCGGTCTTGCGCACGGAACCGCTGGGCCTTGTCCATGAACGCCTTCTCGTCTTGCGATTGCTTCGCGAACGAGTTGACCAGTCCGTGCTCGGGCGCCAGCATCACGAAGGTGGCGCCGTAGATGGTGTCGATGCGCGTTGTGAACACCTCGATTGAGGCATCCTCACCCTGGATCGGGAACTTGACCTTGGCGCCTGCCGACCGCCCAATCCAGTTCCGCTGCATCGTCAGCACCTTCTCAGGCCATTGCGACAGGCCTTCGGCCGCGTGCAACAGGTCGTCGGCGTAATGGGTGATCTTGAAGAACCACTGTTCCAGGTCCTTCTGCACCACGGCGGTGCCGCAGCGCCAGCACGCGCCGTCGACGACCTGCTCGTTGGCCAGCACGGTCGCGTCGACCGGGCACCAATTGACGGTCGAGCGGCGGCGATAGGCCAGGCCCTTCTCGAACATCCGCGTAAACAGCCACTGGTTCCAACGGTAGTAATTCGGCAGACACGTGGCCAGCTCGCGTCCCCACGCGTAGCTGATGCCCAGCCGCTGCAATTGGCCCTTCATGTGGGCGATGTTGTCGAGCGTGGAGGTCTCCGGGTGAATACCGCTCTTGATGGCCGCGTTCTCGGCCGGCAGGCCGAATGCATCCCACCCGAACGGGTGCAGCACGTTGAAGCCCTGCAGCCGCTTCAGCCGCGAGACGACGTCGCCGATGATGTAGTTGCGAACGTGGCCAACGTGCGCGTGACCGGAGGGATACGCGAACATCTCGAGGCAGTAGAACTTTTTCTTCGAGGGGTCTTCGGTGACTTCAAA
>SHUG01000126.1 GCA_009694735.1 Acidobacteriota bacterium
GGCCTTGGCATCCGCGGCCAACTGGGCGGCCACGCCGTCCAGACCCGCGAGCGCGGCAGCGGCGTTACGTTCCTTGCCGGTGCGCAGCTCGTCAACCTTGGCGAGGGCGTCGGTCACGGCCTTGGCGCGTGCCGCTGAAATGCTCTTCGAGCGGTTCAGCTGATCGAGATACGACTTGGCCACCGCGGTGGTGGGTTCGAACTTCACCAGCGGCTGGTTCTGCGCGTTGAACTCGGTGACGCGCCACTGCGTGGCGGCGTCGATCTCGTTCTGCGACAGCAACGGCGTCGGCAGCAGCTTGAAAATGTCCATGCCGCGCGAAATCTCCGAACCGTAGAGGTTGCCGTTGTACCAGTAAGTCGACCAGTAGCCGCCGACGATCAGATTCTTGGCGTCGAGCGGCCCGCGATCGAAGTAGGCAATCTCCACCGGATTGGCCGCATCGGTGAAGTCGAATACCGAGACGCCGCCCTGGTACCAGCCCTGCACCATGATGTCGCGCCCGGGCACGGGGATCAGCGAGCCGTTGTGCGCGACGCAGTTTTCCGTCTCGGTCTGCGCCGCCGGCATCTTGTAGTAGCCGCCGAACTTCATCTTCTTGTCGACGATGTCGAAGATCGCGTTGGCGCCCCAGTTGGGGAGGTCGGTGGCGCGGCAACGGGGACGCGTGCCGCCGCCCCATTCATCCGTGAAGATCACCTTGGTGCCGTCGTTGTTGAAGGTGGCCGAGTGCCAGTAGGCGAAGTTCTTGTCGGCGACGTGGTCGAGGCGCTTCGGGTTAGCGGGGTCGGAGATGTCGAGCAGGATGCCGTTGCCCGAGCAGGCGCCGGCCGCCAGGCCCACTTCCGGGAACACCGTGATGTCGTGGCACTGGTTGGTGGTGCTGGTGCGCTGCGTGCCCGGGCCGCTGTCGCCGCCGGGATTCAGGCCGGCAATGGCGCCGGTCTTCTCATCCGAGAAAATGCGCGGGCGGTTGGCGACGCGCGCCTTTTCGGGCGCGCCGAGCGGCACTTCGATCACGTCGATGCTGAACATCGCCGTGTTCGGGTTGTCCTTGGGGTCGCCGGCCGAGCAGTCCTGCAGCTCTTCGCCCGAGCGCACGCCGCCGGTGCCCGAACCGTAGACATACAGTGTCTGCTTGTCTTTCGGCACCAGCGTATGGGTGTGCGAACCGCGGCAGGTCTGCACGGCTGCGACCTGCCTGGGCTTGGTGATGTCGGTGATGTCGAAGATGCGGACGCCGCGGAAGCGTTCCTTGCTGATCGGCTCCGGCACGCCCTGCACGCCGCAGTCGATGCGGCCGCGGGTCTGCTCGACCGACATGAACAGCAGGTGGCCGTAGATCGAGACGTCGCCCTGGCCGCCGGGGCAGACCACCGAGGCGAGCAGGCGGGGGCTCTTCGCGCTCTCGATGTCGTAGGCGTTGAAGCCATGGAAGTTGCCGATCACCATGCGCTGGCCGCTGAAGGCGATGTCGGAGTTGGCGAAGTCGAGCGCGCCGGGACCCTGCGGTGGGCGCGGGGCCGCAGGGGCAGCGGGTGTAGCGGGTGTAGCGGGTGCAGCAGGTGCGGTGGCGGGCGTCGGCGCCGGAGCGCCAGCCGGACGTTCACCTGGCATCGCCTCGCCCGCGGGGTTCTTCGGATTGTAGAAGCCCTCGGCCCGTGGCCGCGTGGAGACCAGCTCCATGCCGCGCGCCGCGACGCCCGCGTCACGCAGCCCAGGCTTCAAGCCGGTGCGTGGATCGTTCGGATCCATCGCCTTCTGCTGGGCGTGGCCAGCGACGGCGAGTGAGCAGACTACCGCGGAGAGAGCGAAGACGTTGGTGGCAACCGATTTCATTTCTGCAGCTCCTTGAGCATTGCGCCCATCCGGTCAATTTCCATGCGCTGGTCGCTGTCCACATCCGATGCGAACGCGAAGATTTCGCCGTCCTGTCCGGCACCCGGCATCTTGAACAGCTCGTCCACCATGGTGATGGCGCCGAGGTGGTGCTGGATCATGCCCATCAGGAAGAGGCGATCGAACAGGACGCCCTTGGCGGCGGCGAGCGCCGTCATCTCGTCGCTGGTGAGCATGCCCGGCATCATGCCGCCGGGCTCGTGATGCGCGTGCGGGCCGGGGATGGCCTGGCCGCGCACTTCGAGCCACTTGCGCATCATGTTCATCTCGTCGGCCTGCGAGATCTCGATGCGCTGACCGAGCATCTTCATGTACTGGTTCTGGGTGCGCGACGGGATCAGCGCGACCATTTCGACGGCCTGCGCGTGGTGGCCGATCATGCCTTGCATGAACTTCGCATCGGCGGGCGTGAACCGCACCCTCGAGAGGTCGGTGGCGGCGGCGACGCCAATGGCCTTGGTCTCTTGCCCGGGCGCGCCTGGTTGAAGGATTTGGGTGACCGGTGGAGCGCCGCTGGAGGCCGTGCGGCACGCGGCCGCCGTGGCCAGGGCAAACAGGATTAAGACAATAGGGGAAAACGAACTGTGTGTCACCTGTCAAGAATACTCAAAATCACCGCTTGGCGGGCGATGCAGACGATGACCCCGGCACATAGGCGCCGGTGGTCTCGTCGACGCGGAATTTCCAATCGAGGTTGGCCGATTCCACGAGGAAATCGTAGGTGCGGGGGCCTTCGTCGTAGTCGGCGGTACCGGCGCCCACGCCCTGGTGGTCAACCACCAGTTGCAAGGTTCGGCCGCTGATGGCGCTGCGCATGGTCAGCTTGAAGGTGCCGGCGCCGGCGGGCGACTCGTTGGTGGTTTGCCAGTGGATGCGGAAGCGCCCGGTTTCGCTGGGGATGTCGCCAACGGTGGCGATGCCGCGTCCCTGCCAGGCGCCCACCTCGCGCGTGACCGCCACGATGTCTTGCGGCGTCGACGGTTTCGGGGAACAGGACGAGAGGCAAAGGGCCAAGACGACGACGGCGGAACCACGGGGCACCGCCTTACTTTACTTGGCCCTCTTCTCAGGTGCGTACAGTGCGTACGGTGCCTGAGCGCGGGGACGGTCCGGCTGACCTCCGCCAAGGCTACGGCGGTCACGAAGCCGGACGCCACAGCCAATCTCCACGAGTCAGCCGGATGGTAGCGGAAATGCGATACTCGGCTTGCGCATGAGTCGTCACGTCTGTTTGCTGTTTACCGCGCTAGTGACTGCATCCATCACGGTGATGGCCTCGCAGGCCCAGGCTCCCTCGCTGGAATCTGCGGCGAAGGCTGGCGCCGCGCTCCCGCGGTTGCGCAGTCTGTTGGTGAGCCATCGCGGCGAGCTGGTGCTCGAGCGCTACTACGGCGGCGCGCGCGCTACCCAGGCGGCCAACATCAAGTCCGCCTCCAAGAGCGTAATCTCAGCCCTGGTGGGCATTGCCCTGTCGCGAGGGCTGATCAAGGGCCTCGACCAGCCGATCGCCGACTACTTTCCTGAGCTGGCCAGGGATCCCGATCCGCGCAAGCGTGAGATCACGATCGAGGACCTGTTGACGATGAGGTCGGGCTTGGCGTCGACGAGCGGCCGTGACTACGGCGCGTGGGTGCAGAGCCCGAACTGGGTACGCTACGTGCTGACGCGGCCGCTCGTCGACGAGCCGGGGACGCGCGTGGAGTACAGCACCGGGACCTCTCATCTGCTGTCGGCCATCCTGGCCAGGGCCACCAAGACCAGCACGTGGCAGTTCGCACAAGAGGCGCTGGCCAAGCCGCTCGGCTTCGCGCTGGCGCGCTGGACGCAGGATCCGCAGGGCGTGTTCTTTGGTGGCAACGAGATGTCGATGACGCCGCGGCAAATGGTGCGCTTTGGCGAGCTCTACCTGAACGGCGGCCGCGTGGGCGCCACGCAGCTGCTGTCGAAGGATTGGGTGGCGAAGACGCAGGTGCCGCGCGGGCGCTCACGATGGGGCAGCGACCGCGAGTACGGCTATGGCTTCTGGATTCGCGAGCTGGCCGGCCACGACGCCTACTACGCGTGGGGCTACGGCGGGCAGTTCGTCTTCATCGTTCCCGACCTGCAGCTGGTGGTGGTGACGACCTCGCGGTCGGATGTGAGCCGCGAGCGGCGCGACCACCTGGGGGCGATCTACGACCTGGTGGAGCAGCAGATCGTTCCTGCCATGAGCGAGTCGAGTGGTGCGCCCAGCGGGACTTGAACCTGCAACCTTTGGCTTCGGAGACCAACGCTCTATCCAATTGAGCTATGGGCGCGCGCGACGCAGCATCATATCAGACCGAGGCGAGGGGCACGGCAATGGAGAACACGCCGCCCTTGCGGGGCATGTCGCGCTTTCGCCCGCCTGCTCGCGATGGCGCCGTTTGCCGTGCCGAACGTCGCCTAGTCGAGCGGCAATTTCGTGGCGTTGATCAGCCGGTTGGTCGAGCTGTCGTGGCGGGTCGTTTCGCCCGGTGACGCGAGGTCGTTGGCCACCGCGGTGGCCAGTTGCTTGCCGAGCTCGACGCCCCACTGATCGAACGAGTTGATGTTCCACAGGGCGCCCATCGTGAACACCTTGTGCTCGTACATCGCGAGCAGCATGCCGATCGTGCGGGGACCCAGTTTCCGGTACAGGATCATCGTCGAGGGCCGGTTACCCGGAAACACCTTGTGCGGCACCAGCTGTTCAAGCGCGTCGCCGGTCAGCCCCTGCGCCGTAAGCTCGTCCCGTACTTCCGCTTCGGTCTTGCCGAGCATGAGCGCCTCGGCCTGGGCGAAACAGTTGGCCAGCAACAGGCGGTGGTGGTCACCGATCTCGTGATGCGACTGGATGCCGGCCAGGAAATCGCACGGCACCAGCCGTGTGCCCTGGTGCAGCAACTGGTAGAACGCGTGCTGCCCGTTGGTGCCGGGCTCGCCCCAGACGATCGGGGCGGTCGGCGCGCCGACGGGCTGGCCCTCACGATCCACGCGCTTGCCGTTGCTTTCCATGTCGAGCTGTTGCAGGTACGCCGGCAGTCGTTGCAGGTACTGCTCGTACGGCAGCACTGCCTGGGTCTCGGCGCCGAGCACGCTCGAGTACCACACCCCAAGCAGGCCGAGCACGATCGGCAGGTTGCGCTCGATCGGCGCGGTCCGGAAGTGCTCGTCCATTTCATGAGCGCCATCCAGGATCTGCTCGAAGTGACCGTAGCCAGTCGCCAGCGCAATCGGCAGGCCGATCGACGACCACAGTGAGTAGCGGCCGCCGACCCAGTTCCAGAACACAAACATGTTCTCGGGCGCGATGCCGAACTGGCGAACCGCCTCTTCGTTGGTGGAGATGGCGACGAAGTGTTTCGCGACCGCCGCCGAATGCTTGGCGCGGGCCAGGAACCAGTCGCGCGCCGATTGCGCGTTGACCATGGTTTCCTGCGTCGTGAAAGTCTTCGACGCCACCGTGAAGAGCGTGGTGGCCGGGTGGAGCGGCCGCAGGGTCTCCGCCAGGTGCGTGCCGTCGACATTCGACACGAAGTGCAGCCGCGGGCCTTCGCGCGCGTACGCCGCCAGCGCCTGCGTCACCATGGCCGGGCCCAGGTCCGAGCCGCCGATGCCGATGTTGACGACGTCGGTAATGCGCAAGCCGGAGTAGCCGAGCCAGGTGCCGTCGCGGACGGCGTCCGAGAACCGGCGAATGTGATCGAGCGCGGCGCGCACGTCGGGCATGACGTCGCGGCCATCGACCAGCACGGGGCGGGACGATCGGTTGCGCAACGCGACGTGCAGCACGGCGCGGTGCTCGGTGGTGTTGATGGCCTCACCGGCGAACATCTGGTTGCGCAACCGTTCGACGCCGGTCTTGCGCGCCAGCTCGATCAGCGCCGTCATCGCAGCGTCCGTGATCAGGTTCTTCGAGTAGTCAACCTGGAGGTGGCCACCCACGTTGAGCGAGAACCGCTCGGCGCGGCCGGGGTCAGCGGCGAACAGTTCGCGCAGGGATTGCCGCGGCGCCCAGGCCGCCAGCGCGCGCAGCCCGGTCGCGGGCGGCTGGTGCGCCGGCTCGGGCGGTTCCCACGCGCGGAAGCCGCCTTCAAAGGCCTTGTCGTTATGGCCCCGCCGAATCGTCGGCGGCAGCTCATCGAACAGCCGCACGTTGCCGCCACCGAGCACGATGTACTCCGCCGCGACCGCCGCGCGCAGCAGCTCGCAGCCTTCCAGCACGAGCGGCCGCCAGCCGTCCACACCGAGTGCGGTGAGCCCGCGTTGTCCGAGCAGGTCTTCGAAAGTCTGGTTCTTGAACGGCAGGTGGGCCAACTCCATGGCCACGACCATGCCTTCATCCACCAATGCGGTGCCCAGTCCCGAGCCGAGGCCGACAAACAACATGCGGCCGCCCTCGTCGCTGCCCAGCGCCTGCATGGCCGCGTCGTTCATAATCCGGACCGGCACGCCGAGCGCCGCCGACCAGTCGAATCCCACCCAGCCCGTGCCCAGGTTCCAGGGTTCCTGCACGACGACGCCGCGGATGACAGGGCTGGGAATGCCGATGGTGACCGCGTCGAAGGTCCAATCCGCGGTGTGTGCCCGCGTGCCGGCCACGACCTGCTGCGGCGTGAAGCCATCGCCCGAGGTGAACTGGCGGGTCTCGGTGCTTCCGGTGTGCATCAATTTGACGTGGGTGCCGCCGACGTCGATAACCAGGACCCGCATGGATGCTCTCAGCATAATGCACCGGTCGCAAGCAGGTCTCGGGACTTGGGTCTTGGGCCTTGGGGGAAAACCAAACCTCAAGCCTGAAGCCTGAAGCCTGAAGCCTCGGGTATCCTTGTCTGCATGTCCCTGCTCGACTCGCTCAAGCGCGTTACCACCGTGGTTGCCGATACCGGCGACATCGAGGCCATGCGGCAGTTCCGGCCGCAGGACGCCACCACCAACCCGTCGCTCTTGCTGAAGGCCGCGCAGCAGCCGGCCTATCGCCCGCTGGTCGAGGCGGCGCTGGCCGACGCCGATCGGCTCGGCCTGGCCGGGGCCCGGCGCACCGAGGCCTTCATGGACCGCCTGGCTGTGAACTTTGGCCGCGAGATTCTCAAGATTGTCCCCGGCCGGGTGTCCACGGAAGTCGACGCGCGCCTCAGTTTTGATACCGTGGCGACGATTGCCAAGGCCCGCGAGCTGATTGCCTTGTACGAGCAGGCCGGCATTGCCCGCGAGCGCATCCTGATCAAGGTGGGGAGCACCTGGGAGGGGATTCGAGCGGCGGCCGATCTCGAGCGTGAAGGAATTCACTGCAACCTGACGCTGCTGTTCAGCTTCGCGCAGGCGGTGGCGTGCGCCGAGGCGGGGGTCACGTTGATTTCGCCGTTTGTCGGCCGCATCTACGACTACTACCACAAGGAGCGCGGTGCCGAGATTCCCACCGACCAGGATCCGGGCGTCGAGTCGGTGACGCGCATCTACCACTACTACAAGAAATACGGCTACCAGACGCAAGTGATGGGCGCCAGCTTCCGCAGGGTCGAGCAGATTACCGGCCTGGCCGGCTGCGACCTGCTGACCATCAGTCCCGATCTGCTCGACGCGCTCCAGAAGACCGACGGCGAGATCGTGCCACGATTGACGGTCGATGCGGCGCGCGCGTCGACCGAGGCGAAGATCACGCTCGACGAGAAGAGCTACCGCTTCCTGCACAACCAGGACGCGATGGCGGTCGAGAAGCTGTCGGACGGCATCCGCCGTTTCTACGAGGATGGCCGCAAGCTGGCGCAGTGGGCGATGTCGAGAGTGGCTGACACCGCTGCCAGGAAGTAGCATTACCTCGCCCTGGCCCGGCGAGCGTTACGATACGCGCTGTGAACCATGCGTTCCATTTCCCTGGAGGCTCCATGACGGCTCGCCGTTTGGCAGTGTGTTTGACTCTGGCCCTGGCCAGCTCGACAGCCGCATTTGCTCAGGCACCCACGCCACCGCAACCACCTCCCGCAAAACCCGACCAGCCACCGATCTACGAGGAGCAGGTGGTCGTCACTGCCTCGAAGGTCGAGCAACAGCTGGTGAACGCGCCGGCCACCGTGTCGGTGGTGACAGCCGACGTCATCGCGTCGACGCC
>SHUG01000001.1 GCA_009694735.1 Acidobacteriota bacterium
GCCCAGCGCCCGGGCGCGTTCGACCAGTCGATCAATCACCCCGCCATTCGCTATAACACGACCGACGCAACCACCGTGGTCGAGGCGCTCAACCGCCAGCTCGCCGACCACTCCGCCGCGCTGGTCTACGACGAGAAGTCGGGCTACCTGAAGTCGGTCCTCGATCTGTTGCGCATCCCGGTTGAGTCGCAAATGCTGGTCTACACGCAGACCAGCCTGCAGGCGCAACACATCACCATGACCAACCCGCGCGCGATCTATTTCAACGATCACGTGTCGGTGGGCTACGTCCGCGGCGGTGGGTTGCTCGAGATCGTCGCGCAGGATCCCGTGCTCGGCTCGGTCTTCTACGTCGTGCACCAGCAGCGCGTGGCCGCCCCCACCCTGGGCCGCGAGTCGCAGTGCCTGCGCTGTCACTTGTCGTGGGACACGCTCGGCGTGCCGGGCCAGTCGATACTCTCGACCTTTCCGCGCAAGGATGAGAACGACTACGCCAACGGGTTCACCGTGGATCACTACCGCCCGATCGAGGATCGGTGGGGCGGCTGGTACGTGACCGGCAAGCGAGTGCCGGCCAGGCATGCCGGCAACTTGCCGCTGTTCATGCCCTCCTTCGCCAGGGCTTCGGAGGGCAAGCGCGTTGACACGCCGCCGCCGGCCCGCGTGTCACTCGAGGGCCAGTTCGACCTGAGCGGTTATCTCACGCCGTACAGTGACATCGTCGCCTTGATGGTGATGGAGCACCAGGCGCACCTGTTCAACTTGTTCACGCGGGCGACCTGGGAGTCGCGTGTTGGCGTGGAGTCGCGGGTCGCCGAGGCGGTCGACGCCATCGTGGACTACATGCTGTTCGTGGACGAGGCGCCGATTACGGGCGGTCCGATCGAAGGGTCCTCGGGATTCGCCGAGACCTTCACCGCGGCGGGTCCGCGCGATGCGAAGGGCCGTTCGCTGCGCGATCTCGATTTGAAGACGCGGCTGCAGAAGTACCCCCTCAGCTACATGATCTACTCACCGTCGTTCCGTGCGCTGCCGCCGCAGGTGAAAGACCTGGTGATGGGGAGGATCAATCGCGTGCTGGCGGGAGAGGAAGGCGGGCCGAAGTATGCACACCTGACGCCGCCGATTCGGCAGGCGGTTCAGGAAATTCTCAAGAGCACGATGTAAGGCGAGCACGAGGTAATGTGGCGTCCGCCTTCTTGACCGCCGTCCTGTCCGCCGTAGCCTTGGCGGAGGTGGAAGCCTTGGCGAAGGTGGTCAGGCGGACTGACGTCGCTCCAGCGTCCAGATGTATTCCGGCTGGCCATTGCGGGTCGACTCATCGATGACCTTCGCGCCCAGCTTTCGCATGGCGCCGACGCCGCGCACGTTGCGGACCAGGGTCTTCCCAATCAGCGTCGTCACACCCCACTCGTTGAACAGGAAATCCAGGTAGAGGTTGACGGCCTTCTGGAACACGCCGGTGCCCCAGAGGGCTGGCGACATCGCGAAGCCGATTTCGGCGCGGTGCTCGCCCTCGAGGCGCAGGGCCATGAACAGGCCCGAGACTTCCTGGTTGCCGGTGAGCAGGGTGTAGCAGGCCGCGCGGTCGTCGGCGCGACGCGACTGGCTGAGCGTAATCCACGCGTCAAAATCGGCGATGGTGGCGGGAGGCGGATCGAGATGCGCCGACACGTCGGGCTGCGCAAAAAGCGCCATCAGCGCCGCCGCGTCGGACACACGTACTTGCCGCAGGCAGACATCGTCCTGCGAGAGCACCGGCAATGCATGCACAGTCGCCTGGTTCACCACGTTGCAAACGGCTCCCGGAAAGGTGGTCGAGGGGGCGGGGGAGCCGACCCGCACCAGTATGTTCCGGTTTGTCCCGGGGTCAAGTGGTTGGTGACGTTTTCCTGTGCAAACATCCCAGGCCGTCGGCGTCGTGCCTGGGATGTTAGTAGATGATGCGGAGGGTGCCCGAGGCTCTCGCACGCCGTGCGAGCTTCGGTGTGCGAGTGGCTACTCGATGCCGAGGCGCTGGCGTTTGAGGTACAGCCCCTTGCGCGACAGCCCCAGCATCTTTGCCGCCTCATCCATCTTGCCGTCGCACATCGTGAGGGCGCGCCGGATCAACGCGCGCTCCAGGTGTTCCGTCGCGGCGGCTAGTGGCTGGTCGAGCCGCATCACCATCTCGGTGGGTTCCAGCGTGCGCTGGTTGGCCGGCACGGTACGCCGGCTCGCGGCGATCGCGGACGACAGGTGTTCCGGCATCAGCACGGCGCCCGGCTCAGCCATCGCCACCATGCGCCGCACTTCGTTGGCCAGTTGGCGGACGTTGCCGGGCCATCGATAGAGCACCAGGTACTCCAGCGTTTCTTCCGCCACGCGCAGCAGCGGCTTCTGCAGCTCGTGCGAGAACTTGTCCAGGAAGTGATCGACCAGCAACGGGATCTCTTCCCGCCGTTCTCGCAGCGGCGGCACGTTCAGGGGAATCACATTCAGGCGGTAATAGAGGTCTTCACGGAACTTGCCGTCGGCCACCAACTGTTCGAGGTTGGCATTGGTGGCGGCGACAATACGCACATCCACGAACTGCGGGCGGGTCTCTCCGAGCGGCAGGATCTCGCCCGACTCGAGGAAGCGCAACAGTTTCGGTTGGGCCTCCCAGCTCATCTCGCCGATTTCATCGAGAAACAGCGTGCCGCCGGCGGCCGAGCGAATCAACCCCGGCGCGTCTTCGTGGGCGCCGGTGAAGGCGCCGCGGCGATAGCCGAACAACTGGCTGTCGATGATGTCGCGCGGGACGGTGGTGCAGTTGAAGGGCAAAAAGACGCGATCGTGCCGCGCCGACGCCTGGTGCAGGGCGCGCGCGAACAGCTCCTTGCCGACGCCGGTTTCGCCGGTGATCAGCACGGTCACGTTCGATGGCGCCACGCGGCGGACCGACTTGACCAGTTCCATCATCCGCTCGGCCGCGCACACCAGGCCGAGTTGTTGTTCGGGCGAGGGCTCGGGCCAGAGCGCCGTCTGCTCGCGTTCCTGGTGGCGCGCGCGCGCGAGGGCCAGTGCGGTCTGCACCAATCGCTCGACCGCGAGCAGCGTGGCGCGAGCGGTGGCCGTGGGCCGCGGCAGGGCGAGCAGGTGCAACTGCCGATCCCGATGCGGGCCGAGCGCCAGGGCGATGGTGTCGGGGTGATCGTCGCGCCAGGCCGGTGCATCGGCGGCGGCCACTGCGGCTCGCACCTCGTGGCTGCCATCGGGCGAGGTCGCGACGATGCGCGCGTGGAGGGAGGCGTCGGTGTCGGCGATCAGCGACAGGGATTCGGCGGCGAGCAGGGGCGGGTGCGCGGCCAGGCCGACGAGGGCGGCGATGCGTTCGGTCAATGCCGCGGCGGGCGGGCGGCGGTCGGTCAGCGCGTGCGGCGGCGGGTCCTCGCGAACCATCAGCGTGCCGGCGTCGTAGCTGCCGGTAGAAACGGCGTGGAGCACGGCGGTCCGCTCGGCGGCTTCGCGGGCATCGCGCTGGATCTCGGCGTGGGCGGTGAGGTTGCCCACCCCGTGCAAGATGCGGGCGGCGCGGTCGAAGTGACTGGCCGCGGCCGCGGGGTCGTCGTGCGCCGTGAGGCGGCCCGCCACGCGCGAGGCTTCGGCCATCATCTCGAGTGGCGGATCGGGATTGGCGCTCACCGCAAGCGCCATCAGATTAGCGCCTTCGGTGGCGCGCCCGAGGCGCCCGAGCCCCTCGGCGGCCAGCAGCTTCATGCGCTCGAGCAGGTTCCGGTCAACCATCCGTTCGATGCGCGGGAGGGCGTCCATGGCGATGGCAACGCCCGCCTCCGCTTGATCAGTGCGGTATAGCCACTTCACCCGGGTGAGGAGGTGCCACAGGCCATAATAGGAATGGCCGTTCTCTAAGCTCTCTGAGATTGACTGAATCTCATCTGCAAGACTTCTGGCCAGCTCGAGGTCGCCTGCTGCCAACGCCAATTGCATCTGGGTGTCGCGGACGCCAATTTCTGTTGCGCCGCCTCGCCGCACAACTCCAAGAAGCTCCCGCAACGCCGTTCTCGCGTCTTCACCCAGCTCGTATGCCAGCTTGATGTGCGCTAAATTTCCGAGTGCGGGTATACGCAGCTCACGTGATCCTGATTTCTCAGCGCATGAGAGTGCTTCCTCCGTGGATTCTAGGGCAGCCGGATAATCGGCATTGATAATCGCGATTCCAGCGCTTGTAATTGCCAAACGGCCCTGTTGCCAAATATTTCCGAAGCCTTCAAGAAGGCTCCTGGCGGTATGAACACTTCGTGATGCGGCGATCATCTGGCCTCGCTTGGCCTGAATCTCCGCACAGACAGAATGCAGCGCGACCATTGAATGAGGGTCCGCGGAGCGAATGACCACTTTTCTCAGTCGCGATACTTCGATAGCAGCCGGCTCAATCCCAACCCAGTGGAGCAGGCCTTCGGCGAAGCTGCACATCAGCCTGGCCTGCTGTTGGACATCGCCAGAGTCGGCGGCTAACTGAACAGCTCGATTCATCCCCTTGAGGCCAGCGTCCATTTGACCGATGCTTAAATTCACGCGTCCTATGACGTCCCAGCAGGACGCTTTGTCGAAGTTCGTTAGGCGTTCCTTCAGCAACCGCTCGGCAGAATCTCGCGCGCGGGATGGGGACCCGACGTGCGCTTCTAGCCGAGAACGCAAGACCCGAAGAGACAACGGACGCCCCGGATGTTCATCGATGGCCGCCGCTGCGTCCCGGAAATACCCCGCCTCGACCAGCGAAACAATTCTCGAATCAGGAGTCATCGTCACCTCGCGACTCAGTGCACGAGCGGCTTCCCCGTCGGCTGCAGCTCACCCGGCTGCGTCAGTCCGAGTACCTCAGGCAATTGAAGAGAGTTGGTGACCTCGATGACTTTCATCTCTCGTAGCTTGTGGGCCGTCTTTGGCGTTGCTACGACGTCTAGCCCCAAATGTGCCAACACCCGAAGCGGCGCCGTAATCAACATTTCGTCCGAAGACAGACGGACCACTGACGCACTGGCTCCCGTTGCTGATGCCAGGTCTGCCTGAAAGGCTGATTGAATGGCTTCCCGGTTTCGGTCGGGACCCACAGATGAGGGAAAGGTGACCAAAACAATTGACAAGGCCTCTGGATGAGTGCGGCCTAAGCCGTGAGCCCTGTGAGACAAGAGGGCATCCAGCACCGCGTACAACGTCTGTCTCGAAGATCGACTAGTTCCATCGATTGATGCAACTTGGTCGTGGGCTATTGATGTCGACAGTGCCGTTGCCAATAGAGGAGCAGCTGATTGGATTAGAACTCTCTGCTCCACTGCAATCTCTAGACCGCTTGGAGCGTAGAAGGTCAGAGTTCCAATAACAACATCCCCGTCGACTAACGGGACACTTGAGCCAAGGCCGACCCCAGCGGATCGGGCGAGGTCAGTCGGAAGATCCAATGTCGCGTCCGAGTTCCAAATTGGCGTTCTGTGGGCGGCGACCCATCCAGACAGCCGTTCGCCGAGGAGAATGTCCGGCCCGCCGACCAATTGCGATAGGGGCCCATCCGCGAAAAGGCATCGGATCGAGTGCCCACTTTCGCCAATTCCATAAATTGCGGTCGAGAGCGCATTGGTCAAACGAAGAAACTGTTTCGAAACAATCACGCCGAGGTCCTCAACGGAGACGCCCGGTGGAGAAGGGTGGATGGAGCGCAGCAAGGTGAGCACCTTGACTGGCAAGCGATCAGAGACGTCAGCTAGTGTTGGCGCCGGCGCCTCTGGCGTGATTCGGAGCTTGGTAGCGATCGAATCAATAGCGTCCTTATCCACATCCTGTTCTTGGGCCTCTTCGGAGAGCTGCTTCTGGGTCTCAATGAACTTGTCTACAACCATCGGGTCGTACATCACTCCTCGGCGTTCCATCAAGATGGCGATCGCTTCTGGGTCCGAGAGTCTCGTGCGATACGGCCTATCCGAAGTCAGCGCATCAAAACAGTCGACCACTGCGAGGATTCTCGCGCCCAATGGAATTTGTGTCGTCCGAAGGCCGTCAGGATAGCCAGTCCCATCCCAGCTCTCATGGTGGTGTCTGACAATCGGGACAACGGGATATGGGAATTTGATGGACGAAAGAATGTCAGCGCCGACGCTGGCATGGAGCTTCATTTTCTCGAACTCGCCCGCCGTCAGGCGACTCGGCTTGTTGAGGATGTGCTCCGGTACGGCGATTTTGCCCATGTCACGAAGGAGTGCAGCTGCCTCAAGTGCCTTCAGTTGGATGGGGTCAGTGATGCCCAGCTTAGCAGCCAGACCCAAAGCAAAACGCTGAACTCGGCGGATATGACCGTGTGTTACCTGGTCTTTGGCGTCGATCGCGGTTGCCAAGGTCTCTATCGTCGAAAGGTAAAGACGATTCACCTCGTCCACATGCAGCACTGCATCTTCGAAGCGACCCAATGCAGTCTTGGATGTTAGGTACGTAATGACGAGGAGCGGCACGATAATGCTCAACGCCATGAAATCGACCGCGCGGGTGTAGGAAACCAGAAGCGCGGCGACTGAAGCACCACCAAAGTAATTGATCGACAGCCCCAAGGAAAGATCCGCCGCCAGATCATGAAGGCGCTCTCGTTGCGTTCAGTTGAGAGAGCCGCTGCTACCAGTCCGCTGTTCAGTAAGAAATGGATCGATGTCATGCCCACGAGCGGCCACAACAACTCTGGTACTCTCGTAGGCGCGACAGAGAGTGGCTCGATGCCAGACAAGCCGTAGAAGGCGTGGCCAGCGGTCCAAATTGAGAGCGAAGCCGAGGCTAGGTTAAATAGAACTCTAAGAGGCTCCCTTGCGCGACGACGTGAACTCAACGCGGCGACTAGTGTGTCGAGAGCGACCGTAAGGGTGCCGGCGCACGTTCCAAAGAGCAGGACCGATGTAAAAACGAACGTCTCTGATACCGAGATTCGCGCCTGAAAGGAGGGAACGCGAACGGTGAATGATCCGCTGAGAAGTGTTAACCCGGCAAGAACGACCCATTCCCAGCCGATCGGGTTCTCCAGCAGCATCGTGATGCAGTGGCCCACAACAAGAAGGCCAGCCGCACCAACAACAACGATGTACAGCTGGCCTCTCGGCGTGAGGTTCATTGGCGTTCACGGAATCAAAATTAGTACTCGACGATGGCGTCGTCGAGAGCTGCCCAGCTATTCGCCCCAGATAATCAATCGGTTCATGACTGCTTCTCCTGTAGAGGTGCGTTGATATCTAGTGGAGTTCAAGGGGTTAGTCGCCCCAGATGATGGTGTCACCCCAGATGATGGTGTCACCCCAGATGATGGTGTCACCCCAGATGATGGTGTCACCCCAGATGATGGTGTCACCCCAGATGATCGTGTTCGATTGCAACAACCCGAATGAAGCGGCGGCGGACGGGTAAGCGAAACCTCGGGCTGTGGGCAGTGCGAGATTCGTAAGGCTGTGAAGATCCGCTCCCAGCCCCTCGAGATCCAGACTCCCCGCACCGCCTGCCAGTAACCCCGCCGACGGCATGAAATCCGCGCTCGCCTGCAGCGCCAGCTTCACTTGCAGCGGCGTCAAATCGTCACGGCCATCCAGCAACAGTGCCACCGCGCCCGTCACCACTGCCGCCGACATGCTGGTGCCGCTCATCGAGAAGTAGTCGCGCGCTCCAGGGCCGTCGATCAGACGCTCCGGGAACTGCGTCATCAACGCCGCACCGGCCGCCGCCGTCGACACAATCTTCGAACCCGGCGCCACCAGGTCGGGCTTCACGATGTGGTCAATCAACGTCGGGCCCTTGGAACTCCACGGCGCCACCTCGTCGTCGGCCCTGTCGAGCGTGCCCTGCGTGCGGATGGCGCCAACCGTGATCGCGTACGGCGAAATGCCGGGAGAGGTGATGCTGCCGTAGATCTGCTGGTTCTGCGCGTTGGTGCCGTAGTTGCCCGCCGACGCCACCACCACCAGGCCAGCCTTCACCGCGCGCTCCACGGCCTGGCAAATCGGGTCGTCCTTGTAGCTCTGCGTGGGCGCGGCGCCCAGCGACAGGTTCAGCACGCGAATGCCGAACGTCTTGCGGTAGCGGATGGCCCAGTCAATGGCCTCGATCACGTCACTGGCCCGGCCGCTGCCGTCGGCGCCAAGCACCTTCAGGTTGATGAGGTGCGCCGCCGGTGCCAGGCCGCCCTCCGCGCTTTCGGTATTCCTGAACGACCGCGACGAGACGATGCCGGCGATGTGGGTGCCATGGCCGTAAAAGTCTTTGCCTCGGCCCTTCGGGTCGGTGAAGTCGACGCTCGCCACCACGCGATCTCTCACCGCCGGGTGATCCGAGATGCCGCTGTCAACGATCGCCACCCCAATGCCCCGGCCATCAACCGCGCCCAGCACACTGATGTCGCCCGCCCACGCCGCGTCGGCGCCAATCACATCGGCGGTCAAACTCGCCGTCACGCGCGAGGCCGAGTGCACCACCGGGTCGCCGCCCAGGGCGTCCACTTCCCAGTCCTGTGACACGGAATCAAGCGCTTTGCGCGATGCCGTCAGCACCGCGCCCGAGGTCAGCACCTTCTTCACCACCAGGCCGTGACGCTTCACCAGCCGGTCGATGCGCTCCTGCGATCCCGAGACGATGATGTCGACAGAAGCCGAGGAGTTGGAATTGAGGTGCGCGACAAGATCAGACGACAATCGCGCCCGCTTGCCGCTGGCGAAAGCCGTGGTGGCACACGCCAACAGAACCGCCGCGGTGAACAGGGCGGTGGAGCCTTGCCATGTCGACCGGGATCCGCGTCCGCGGTTCCGGCCATTCAGCTTCAGGTTCTCCATCAGGGACTCCAGGGCGTGGACCATACGGTTAAGTGCCAAGTGCAAAAGTTAACGAGGATCGGCAAACGCTTAGTGCGCGCCGCGCATTTCTTCGACCGAGTCCATCAACACCCGCTGGGACCCGCCCAGCGTGCGAATGGTGCGGAGCCGTCCGTCCCGAATGCGGTAGTAGACGGTCCGGCGGGAGAGGGTCAGCAACTGAGCGGCCTGCTCAATGCTCACGCTGCGACCGACCTGCGGCTGAAATTCCGGTTCGCTGTCTGCCAGCGTTTGAACGTCCATTGCAGTGCTCTTTCGTAATAAGTAGTGGCACGGCCGATGCCATCTGCACGGGTCCGCAGGAATATTCCGCTAAGTGATTGCATCGGCTGGGTTTGGTGTTCTACGATGCCCTCGGTCGCGCTCGATGGCGCAGAGGAAAGACGGCCAAAGCGTTGCCCCGGCCGAGGTGGCCACGCGGAAGCATTTGCCGAATTTGCACGCAAAGCGGAGCGAAACGCGGTTTCCGTGCACGAGAAAAACCGGCCAACTTATTGGCCGACTGGACAAGAAGTGAACCGACAACCGCGGGCATTGCTGAGCGTTCTGCTGTTGGGCTTGATCGCCTTCACAGGATGGCGCTGGTGGTCCGGTCAGCAGCCGCCGGCCGATTCCGGCACGGAGATCGTGTTCTCCGACGTCACTACGCGCGGCGGCGTGCTCACCTCGTCTCTGCGAAGCGAACCACGCTCTTTCAACCGGTGGGTCGAGCGCAACTTCCCGACCGAGTTCACCTCGCAACTGACGCAGAGCACCCTGATTCGCATCAATCGCGCCACGCAGGAGATCGAACCGGCGCTGGCGGAATCCTGGATCGCCTCGCCCGACAACCGCACCTTCACTCTCACCCTGCGTGAGGCCGCATGGTCTGACGGCGCCCCCTTCACCTCCGCCGACGTCCTCTTTACCTTCCAGGCCATTTACGACCCCAAGGTCAACAGCATCCTGGCTGGTTCGCTGAAGGTGAACGGCCAGCCGCTCACGGTGACCGCACCTGACGCCCGCACGGTGGTGATTGGCTATCCCGGTGTCTTCGGTCCTGGCATTGCGCTGCTCGACAACCTGACGCTGGCGCCGAAGCACAAGCTGGAGGCGGCCCTCGCGGCCGGCACGTTCTCGCAAGCGTGGGGCGTGGCCTCCCCGGTCAACGAGATGGTCTCGCTTGGGCCGTTCGTGCTGTCGCGCTACGAGCCTGGACAACGGCTGGTGTTCGATCGCAACCCGCGCTACTGGAAGAAAGACTCCGCCGGCGTGGCGCTGCCGTACCTCGACCAAATCGTGGCGGAAGTGGTACCCGACCAGAACGCCGAACTGGTGCGCCTGCAAGCCGGGCAGATCGACATGCTGCAGCAGCAGGTGCGGCCCGAAGACATCGCCACGCTGCGTCCGCTCGTGGATCAGGGCAAGCTACAGCTACTGGAACTGGGCGTCGGCACCGATCCCGACGTGTTTTTCTTCAACCTGCGTCAGCCATATTGGGCGAAGGACCCGCGTGGCGGCTGGATCACCCGCCGCGAGTTCCGCCAGGCGATCTCCCACGCCGTGGATCGCGAGTCCTTCGCGAACACCGTGTACCTGGGTGCCGGTGTCCCGATCTGGGGGCCGATCACCCCGGGCAACCAGAAGTGGTTCTCACCAAACGTGCCGCGCTATGCCTTCTCGCTGGAGCGGGCCAAGGCGTTGCTTGCCGGCCTGGGTCTCGCCAACCGCGACGCGGACGAATGGCTCGAAGACGACAAGGGCACCGAGGCGCGGTTCACGGTGCTGACCTATCGCGGCAACTCGTCGCTCGAACGATCGGCGGCGGTGTTGCGCGACGACTTGCGTCCCCTCGGCATTGCCGTCGACGTCGTCGCCCTCGAACAGGGCGCCCTCGTGGAGCGCATGCTCAAGGGCGACTTCGAATCGATCTTCTTCGTCTACTCGGCGTCCGCCCTGGATCCCGGTATGTCCCCGGATCTCTGGCTCAGTTCGGGGTCGGCCCACATCTGGAACATTGGCCAGGCGACACCCGCCACCGAGTGGGAGAAACAGATCGACGATCTGATGCGCCAGATGATGTCGAGCGTCGACCAGGCCGAACGCAAGCGGCTGTTCGACCAGGTGCAGAACATCTTCGCGGAGAACCTGCCGGCCCTCTACTTCGTCGCGCCGCGGATGTACATCGGTGTCAGCTCGCGGGTGGGCTCGTTGACACCGGCGATCCTGCGGCCGCAGTTGCTGTGGGCCGCCGACCGGATCACGGTGCGCTCACCAGGAACAGGGCAGGGAGGGCGCTAGCACCGCATGGGACGCTATCTTCTGAGGCGTCTCGGCTTCGCCCTGCTCCTCGTGCTGGTCGTCTCGTCGGCGTCGCTGCTGCTGACGCGTCTGGCGCCGGGCGACATCACCTCCGAACAGGCCCTGGTGCTTGATCCGGCCTCGCTTGCGAAACTACGCACCGAGCTCGGACTCGATCGCCCACTGGCGGTGCAGTACGCCAGCTGGCTTGCCGGCGTGGTGCGACTCGACTTCGGCCGCTCCCTCCTGTACTCCCGTCCCGTCAGCACGTTGATCGGTGAGCGAGCGCTCAACACGGCGATGCTGGCCAGCGTCGCGCTCGTACTCGCCACCGTGATTGGCCTGCCCCTGGGCGTTTATTCCGGGAGCCGATCGCGCGGAGTGGGCCGCGCCTCCGTGCGCGTGCTCTCGGTGCTGGCGCTGTCGGTGCCGCCGCTGATCGGATCGCTCGGGCTGGTGTTTCTGGCCGCGCGAACCGGCTGGCTGCCGGTTGGCGGCATGACCTCGGCCGCCGGCATCGACCAGACGTGGGCGCAGTGGCTGGTCGACCTGGCCCGGCACCTGCCGATTCCGGCCCTCGCCCTGGCCCTGCCGCTGGCGGCGACACTCGAGCGGTTGCAGTCACAGGCGATCGAAAAGGCGACGCGTGAACCGTTCGTGGCGGCGAGCCGGGCCCGGGGTCTCGGCCACGCCCAGGCCCTCATCAGACACGCCTGGCCGGTGTCACTGCGTTCGGTCCTCGGCCTGTACGGCATCATGATCGGCAGCCTGTTCAGCGGCTCGTTCGTGGTGGAAGTCATCACGTCGTGGCCCGGCCTGGGCCGGCTGATGTACGACGCCCTCAAGGCGCGCGATCTGTATCTCGTGGCCGGCTGCGCCGCCAGCGGCGCGTTCTTTCTCGCGGCGGGCACCTGGCTCGCCGACGTCCTTCTGGCGTTCGCCGATCCGCGGGTGCGCTCGCAGGAGGCGCGGTGACTCGCCGCGCCGCGCTGTTCGTGTTGGCGCTCACGGCGCTGTCGCTCGCCGCACCGCTGCTTGCGCCGTACGACGCCGGACTCGCCTTTCGCGATTTCCTGCACGCGCCCCCCATGCGCCCGCATCTTCAGGGCTTCGCGGCGCCGGTTGTCCACCCGATTGTGCTGGCGGATCGCCTCGAGCAACGCTTCGAGGCTGACCAGACGCGCACGATCCCACTGCCGTGGTTCGGCGGCACCAGCGATCGGCCGGTGTTCCTGCTCGGCGCGGACAATTTTGGCCGCGACGTCTTGTCACGCCTGCTCTACGGCGCCCGCACCTCAGTGGGTCTCGCCCTGTTCGCCACGGTCGGCGCGGTGTTGATCGGCGCCCCGGCCGGCGCCTGGGCCGGACTGCGCGGTGGGTGGGTCGACGATGCGGTCATGCGCGTGGCCGATTTCGTGTTGATCCTGCCGGTGATCTACGTCGTCTTGGTCTTGCGGGCAGTGCTGCCCCTGGTGCTGCCAGCGTCAACGGTGTTCCTGCTGGTCGCCTGGATCTTCGTGGCCGTCGGCTGGCCCTTCGTCGCCAAGGGCGTGCGCGCCATCGTCGCGGCCGAACGCGATCGCGAGTACGTGCTGGCGGCGCGGTCGCTCGGTGCGGGCCCGGCTCGCATCCTGGTGCATCACCTCATTCCCGCCTGCTCGGGACACCTCGTGGTGCAAGCCACCTTGCTGCTGCCAGGCTTCATTCTCGCGGAGGCCACCCTGTCGTTTGTGGGCCTCGGCTTTCCCGATCCGGTGGCCAGCTGGGGCACCATGCTGGCTGAGGCCGGCAACTACAACGCGGTCGCACGATTTCCCTGGACCCTCGCGCCCGCGGTGGCCATCTTCGCCATCGTGCTCGCCACCAACCTGATCGCCTCGCCGGACGACCGCACTTCATAGCAGGGCCCCGGCTGATAGAATTCGGCGGATGCACCCCTTTGCCGGCGTCTACACGCCACTGGCCACCCCGTTTACCGCCGACGGCTCGCTTGATGAGCGCGGCTTGACGGCCAACGTCGAACGCTACCTGCAAACGCCGCTCACCGGACTCGTCGTGCTGGGCTCGAACGGCGAAGCGCCGCAGCTGGACGATGATGAAGCCGACCGCGCGATCGCGGTGGTGCGCGCCGCCATGCCCAGGGGGCGCCCGCTGCTGGCAGGCACCGGCCGCGAGTCCACGCGCGCGACCATTGCCGCAAACAGGCGCGCGGCCGATCTCGGCGCCGACGCGGTGCTCGTCCGGACGCCCGCGTTCTACAAGGGTCAGATGACCACCGAGGCGTTCGTCCGGCACTACACGCAGGTGGCCGATCGGTCGCCCGTGCCGGTCTTGCTCTACAACGTCACCATCTATACCGGCGTGAACCTGCTGCCCGATGCGATTGCCGCACTCAGTGCGCATCCCAACATCGTTGGCATCAAGGAAACCAACAGCGACATGGTGCAGTTTGGCGACTACCTTTCGCGAGCGCAGGAGGGGTTCACCGTGCTGGCCGGCTCCGGCGCGACGTACTACTCCGCACTTGCGCTCGGTGCCCATGGCGCCATTCTCGCGGTCGGCGGCGTAGCGCCCGACTTGTGCATGAACATCTTCACGGCCGTGTCGGATGGCCGGTTCGCCGAGGCGCGCGCCATGCAGCACAAGCTCGCGCCGCTGGCGCGCCTCGTTGGTACCGCTCACGGTGTGCCAGGACTGAAGGCGGCCCTCGACCTGCTCGGCTTCGTGGGCGGCGCCCCGCGGCCGCCGCTGCTGCCGGCGGGTGCCGCAGCCATTGACGCCATTCGTGAACAACTGATTGCCCTCAACCTTCTGGAAGGCACGCCCGCCGGGCATTGATGAGCCGCAATCGTCCCCGGAACCGGTCGATCTGGTCCGGTACAGGGGTTGCAATCCCCGGAGTTATGAGAAAAGGAACCTGCTTCCTTTTTACGGTTTTCGTAACGCTCGCGGCGGCCTGTGCGACCAACCCGGTGACGGGCAAGCGCCAGATGTCGCTGCTCAGCGAAGCCGAAGAACTGGCCATCGGCCAGCAGCAGGACGCCGAGATTCGTCGTGAAATGGGCGTCTACAACGACCCGGCCCTCCAGGCCTATGTGACCGAGATTGGCCAGGATCTGGCCCGTGCGTCGCATCGCCCCAATCTTCCCTGGACGTTCACCATTGTCGACAGCCCGGCTATCAACGCGTTCGCGTTGCCGGGTGGCTATGTCTACCTCACGCGCGGCATTCTCGCGTACCTGGATGACGAGTCAGAGCTCGCCGGCGTGCTCGGTCACGAGATTGGCCACGTCACCGCGCGGCATGCGGCGCAGGCCTATACGCGGCAGGCGCAGGCCAACCTCGGCTTGACCATCCTCAGCATCTTCGTGCCGAGCACGCGGCCGTTCACCGATCTGGGCGCGACCGGCCTTGGCGTGCTGTTCCTCAAGCATGGACGCGACGCGGAGCTCGAAGCCGATCGGCTGGGCGTGGAGTACGGATCGAGCGCGGGATGGGATCCCACGGGCGTGCCGCGTTTCCTGTCGACGCTGGCGCGCGTGGATGCGCTCAGCGAAGACGGCGTGCCCAACTGGTTGTCGACCCATCCCAATCCGGGGTCGCGCGTGGGCCAAGCCGCGCCGGTGGTGGGGAAGTTTGCCTCGACCACCGCGACCAAGCGAAACCGCGACGTGTTTCTCGATCGCATTGGCGGGCTGGTGTTTGGCGACAATCCTGAAGACGGAATCGTGCGTGGCCATCTGTTCATGCATCCGGCCCTGCGGTTTGGGCTTAGTTTTCCGGAAGGCTGGGACGTCATCAACTCGCCTGAGGCCGTCATGGCCCGCGAGCCGGGAACCGAGCACTTCATGGTGCTGCAGGAAGTTGAGCAGTCGAGCCTCGCTCGCCAACGCTCCGGAGGGCAGGGCGGGCGATCCGTGGGAGAGGTCGCGGTCGCCGCGATGCGTGCCGCCGGTTACAGCGTCGTCGATGGCCGCATCGAGCAGATCAACGGCCAGGACGCGCACGTCGGCGTTTACCGCGGCACCGCCAAGGGAACCGGCAAGGTGCTGATGCGCGCGGCGCACATCGCACTGGGACGGCAGATGTACGTGGTCGCGGGCTTTGCGCCAGAGGCCGAGTTCAACCTCGTGGATCGCGAGGTGCTGCCGTCGATCCAGTCATTTCACGCGCTGAGCGCGGCCGAGGCGTCGCGCGTGCAACCCAACCGGGTGGATTTCTACGTGGTGCGTCCAGGCGATTCGTGGCAGTCGATCGCGGTGCGGGAGGGCAAGAACATCGTCAACGCCGCGACCCTCGCGATCATGAACGATCGCGAGGTTAACGTGCAGCCGACGGTCGGCGATCGCATCAAGATCGTGGTGGCAGGGGTCTGACTCTGAGCCAGCGGTGCCGGGGCTGACCCTATAATCCCTACGTGGCGCGCCAGACGAGGTCAATCGCGAAACGGCTCTTCAGGTTCCTGGTCGCGCTGGCGGCCGTCGGGTTTGCGTATCTCGCCTACGTCTACCTGACGCTGCCCGACGTGCGCTGGCTTGCCGCGACCAATCCCACGACGACGGCATTCATGGAGCTGCGGATCCGCGAGGCTGCGGATGCCGGCCGCAAGTTTCAGATTCGCCATCGCTGGGTGCCATACCACCAGATCTCCGCCAACCTCCGGCGCGCCGTGATCGTGACCGAAGATGCCGCGTTCTACGATCATGACGGCATCGACCTGACGGAACTGAAGGCGTCGCTCGAGAAGAACTGGGAAGAGGGGCAGTTCCTGCGCGGCGGCAGCACCATCACGCAGCAGCTCGCCAAGAACCTCTACCTGTCGCCGACGCGCAACCCGATGCGCAAGGTGAAGGAGCTGCTGATTGCCCGCCGGCTCGAGGCCGCGCTCGGCAAGCGTCGCATCTTCGAGATCTACCTGAACATGATCGAGTGGGGCGACGGGATCTTCGGGTGTGAGGCCGCGGCGCGCGCCTACTTTGGCGGGCCGTGCGCGTCGCTCGGCGTGGAGCAGGCGGCGTTGCTGGCCGGGGCGATCATCAACCCGCGCGAGCACAGCCCGGCTAAACCTACGCGCCGCCTGTTGCGCCGCCAGCAGATCATCATCAGGCGCATGGGCATCAAGGAGACGCCATCACCGGCGGTCATGCCGACGCCGTCGCCGGTGGATCAGACGCCGCCCGCGCCGCCGCCCGCGCTCGTGCCGCAGCCGTTCCCCATTCCGCCAGGAAACGGCAGTCCGCCGCCTTAATAGCGGCCCATCCGTGTAAATCGGTGTAAATCCGTGGCCTAGCCCACGCGCTTGGCGCCGACGTAGCGGCTCGCCCAGTACTGCGCGCCGAGATTCTCGACCCGCACCACCCCGTGCTCGCTCGGCGCGTGGATGAACTGATCGCCGCCGATCATCATGCCGACGTGCGACGCGCCCGGCGCCACCGTGCTGAAGAACACGAGGTCGCCCGCTTTCAGGTGATCGCGATTCACCGCCTTGCCGACCTGGAACTGTTCGCGCACCGCGCGTGGCATCGTCACGCCGTGCTGTTGGTAGACGTAGCGGACGAAGCCGCTGCAGTCGAAGCCATTCGGGTCAACGCCGCCGTTGCGATACGGGGCGCCGCGGAGGGAGAGTGCCGTGCTCGACAAGGCGTAACCATCGGTCGTCGCGCCGACGGGTAGTCCGCTGACCGGTGGGTTGCCGCGTCGCCCTGGCACCGCGGCTGGCGGCGGTACCGCGGCCGGTGGGTCACTGGCTTCGGTTGGCGCCGGCACCGCGACGACGCCTCCGCCGCCGCTGCCTGGCATTGGGAAGGGCTGTGGCTTGTAGACCAGGCCGCCGGAGCTGGCGCACCCGGTCACCAGGATCGTCATGGCAGTGGCCGCGATAAACCGAGCCTGTCCGCCATAGCGCTTGGCGCGAAGGTGGGCCATCATCCAGAGCTTATCGGCTGGTGTGCCGAATTGTGTAGTGCCCCGAGATTCGTGGCACAATGTCGCGTAAATGGAGCAGACGCTCCTCCTCAATGCTACCTACGAGCCGCTGAAGGTCGTTAACTGGCAAAAAGCGGTGACGTTGTGGTGCCAGGGCAAGGTCGAGATCATCGCGCATCACGACCGTGAAGTCCGCGCGGTGTCGTTCGCCTTCAAACTTCCCTCAGTCATCCGGTTACTACGTTACGTCCGCATCAAGAAGCGATTCGACTACGTGCCGTTCTCGCGCGCCAACATCTACGCGCGCGACGAGTTCACCTGCCAGTACTGCGCGGAAGTGTTCCCAACACCAGAACTCACGTTCGATCACGTGGTGCCGGTGTCGCAAGGCGGCCGCAAAGACTGGGAGAACATCGTGACCTGTTGCGTGCGGTGCAACCGGCGCAAGGGCGGTCGCACGCCCGACGAGGCGCGCATGCGCCTGGTGCGCCCGCCGCGGCGGCCGAGATCGGCGCCCGCCATTCGCATCACAATCGGGCTGCGCAGCGCACCTGAAAGCTGGCGGGACTACTTGTACTGGAACCTCGAGCTGGATGACGCCTAATGTCCTGTCGGGTTGAGAGCGAATAGCCCTTGCCAGTCCTGACAAGCCTGGAGCCGGTTCGTGTCGTCGAAGGCGGGCGGCTGTGGCTGCGCGGTGACGGCTTCCCCCAGCCGGAGTCGACCGCAGACCTCGTGACCATTGGCGGACTGCCGGCGCGCGTGGTCTTTGCCTCGCCCGATCGGCTTGCCGTCATCGTGCCCACGGGTCTTGATGGCGGCGAGATGCCGGTGAAGGTGGCGTGGGTGCCAAGCGCGACGCTCTACGCGCGGGTAGGCGCGCTGGTCGCGACCGGGCTGCACCAGGTCGACAACCCGGTGTTCGGTGCTGACGGCGCGCTCTACGTGACCTATAGCGGATCCCGCGGACAGGAAGCGTCCGTCTCCATTTTCAGAATTCCGGCCAATGGCGGCGCGCGTGAGCCGTTCGTGCACGGGCTGGTCAATCCCACGTCGATGGTCATGGGCCCCGACGGCCGGCTGTACGTGTCGAGCCGGTTCGAAGGCCGCGTCTATCGCGTATTCGAAGATGGGCATTACGAGGTGATGGCCTCCGGCCTTGGCGTGGCCTGCGGACTGGCGTTTGACGCCGAAGGCGCGCTCTATGTCGGTGACCGTGACGGGACCATCTTTCGCATTCACCCCAGCGGGCGCACCGAAACGTTCGCGACCGTGCCGTCGAGTGTGGCGGCGTTTCACCTCGCGATGTCGCCCGACGGCAGTCTCTATGTATCGGCGCCGACGCTCGCCTCGTACGACTCGGTGCGACGGATCAGCGCGAACGGCGCGGTCGAGACGTTGGCGACGCCGTTTGGCCGGCCGCAGGGCCTGGCCTTCGATGCCCACGGCACGCTGCACGTGGTGGAAGCGCTGGCCGGCGCGAGCGGCGTATTTGCGGTCCGGCCCGGGGCGCCGCCTGAACTGATCGCCTCGGGCGCGGGCCTGGTCGGTGTGGCGTTCGGCCCAGGCGGACAACTCGCGGTGGCATCGAACGAATCCATCTATTCGTTTCCCGCCGATGCGGCGTCCGACCTGACCTCCGCGCCCGATCTGGCGTCCGGCTTCAGCCGGACCTCGCGCGAATGACCGTTCTGCTGGTGCTGCTGGTCACGCTGGCCGGCTTGTCGCTCGGCCTGCGCACGACCTCGGTGCTGATCGAGCCCCAGGTCCATCCGCTGGATCGCCTGGCGCTGTCGATCCTCGCCGGCGCCCTGTGGACGGCGCTGGTCTTGGAAGTCTTCAACAGCTATCGCGTGTTTGATTTCGGACTCGGCCTGATGCTGTCGCTCTCGCCAGTCGGGCTGTTCGATCTCACCAAGTGGTGGTTCCGCTCGCGCCGGCGGAGGTCGGGTTGGCTAGGCGGCAGCGATTCATCGTGGTGGACGGTGTCCTTGCGCTGGGTGTTTCTCGTGGCCCTTTTTGCAGCGTTGGTCTGGGTCGGTGTGTCATCTGATAACGTGTTATGATGACGCATGCGAACGATCATCGATTTGCCGCCCGAACAGGTCGATTCCCTGGATGCGTGGTGCCGCCAGGAGGGTGTTTCCAGAGCCGAGGCGGTACGTCGCGCCGTCGCTGAGCACCTGCGGAAGCACCACACCGGGGGTGGCACGCGCGCGTTCGGGATCTGGCGCGACCTGGCTGAAGACGGGTTGGCCTACCAGGAGCGACTGCGTAGCGAGTGGGATGAACGGGAGCGCGGCTGGTCTTGAAGGCACTCTTCGACACCAACATTTTGATCGACTACCTGAAAGGTCTTGAGCCCGCGGAGTCGGAACTCGGTCGCCATCGTCAGCGCTTGATCAGCCGGGTGACGTGGGTGGAAGTCCAGGCGGGCGTTCGCAACGAAGAAGAGGCCGATGTGGTTGAGATGTTCCTCCGCGACTTCGAGGTCATTGAGCTGACGCGGGCCATTGCCAGGGAGGCAGCCGAGATTCGACGCGCCGCTCGTATCCGCCTGCCTGACGCCCTGATCTGGGCGTCGGCCCGGCACGAATCCGCGCTCCTGGTCACGCGCAATACGAAGGACTTTCCCCAAAACGAGCCAGGCATTCGCATTCCGTATCGCGTCTAGCAGCGCAGTCTGCGTGAATCTGCGGCCTACTTCGGCCGACCATCCTGGTTGGCCAGCACCCAACTGGCCTGGTGCACCAGCCGAGCGATCCGCTCCATTTTCTCGTAGTTGATCTTCTCGGGCCGGTCGTACTGGGTGTGGTAATCCGGGTGCAGGCCGGTGTGAAACCATAACGCCGGCACGCCGTTCTGCAGGAACGGCCACTGGTCGCTGCGGCGCAGCAGGTTCGAGCTGTTGTTGTCGTAACGCATTTTGAGCTCGAGTCCGATTCCGACCGTCGATCGGTTGGCCTTCTCCACGGTTGCGCTCAATTCGGGATGTCGGCTGTAGCCCAGGATGTTGAGGGCGTTGCGGTTCGATTCCGCCGTCTGGACCTCGAGCCCGTTGAAGCGCGGTCCGCCGCCCACCTGCACCTCTTCGTTGCGGCCGATCATGTCCATGTTGAGCACGGCGACCGTGCGGGCGAGCGGAAACGTCGGATTCTCGGTGTAAGCCCACGCACCCAGCAGCGGTCCTCGTTCTTCAGATCCCCAGCAGGCAAACAACACCGAGCGTCGCGGCCGTTGCCCGGCCGCCGCCGCCATCGCATAGGCCTCGGCGATCTCGATCAACGCGACCGTGCCCGACCCGTCATCGTCCGCACCGCTGTAGATCACGGCGCCGTCGGCGCCTTCGTGGTCGTAATGGGCTGACACGATCACGACTTCGTCCTTGAGTGTGGGGTCGGCGCCCTCGAGATAGGCCAGGACGTTGCGGTCGGGCACGATGTGCCGGTTGACTGATGTTGCCAGCGTGGCCTCGACGCCGTCGAGCGCCAGGCCCACGAACCCGCGGTCGGTTTCGGCGGCTTTCGAGAGGTCGAGCAACGATCGCCCGGTGCCGCGAACCATCAGCTCGGCGAGGGCGGGCGAGATCTGTCCCACTGGCACGCGCACGCGGTCGGCCCAGCTCGCCAGCGTGAAGCGATCGATGCGCGGTGCTTGAGCAGGCCAGAAGGCGCGTGCCGCCGCTTCGAAGTTGGCTGGCGCGGGATGGTTGTGGACATCGGTGACGAAGAGCACCCCGAGCGCGCCCTTCTCCTGGGCGGCCAGGACTTTCTTGATCGCGACCGCGGCCTCGGCAGTGACGACGCCGTCGAACGGGCTGTTGGGGTCCCGCTCGCCGGGTTCGTGCTCGAGGATCAGCGCAATGCGACCCTTCACGCGGTCGCCGTAGTCGTCGTAGCCGAGCGCTGGCGCATGAATGCCAAAGCCCGCGTAGACCACCTGGGCCTTTACCGAGCCACTGGCGCTGAAGCGCTGGGGATAGAAGTCCTGTTCGGGCTTCAGGTCGAGCGTGGCGCCGCCGGGCAGCGACACGCTGAGCGCGTTCTGCGAGCCGAGGCTGGCGACCATCAGTTGCGTGGTCTGGATGAACGATCCGTTCGGCGCGCCCGGCTTGAGGCCCGCCCGCTCGAAGCGCGAGCGCACGAACTCGGCGGCCAGCGCGTTCTCCGGCGTCCCGACCAGGCGGCCCTTGAAACCGTCACCGGCGAGGTAGAAGAGGTCGGCCTTGAGGTCCGCCAACCGGATCGAGTCGTTGAAGGGAGCCGCGGCTTGTGCCGACAGCCTGACAACGGCCGCGGCGCAGAGGAGGAGTGTCAAAGCTTTACGCATGCGACAACATACTCCCCGATCCCCGATCCCTGATCCCTGATCCCCGATAGAATGCAGTCGCCCATGAATCAACTGTTCCAGCGAAAACCCATCGCCGAACTGATCATCGACGACAACGATCCGCGCGCGCTGAAACGTGTGCTGGGCGCCGGCGATCTCGTGATGCTCGCGATCGGCGCGGTCATCGGCGCCGGCATTTTCGGCGCCATCGGCACGGCCGCTGCCGGCCAGGTCGCACCCGACGGCACCATCATTCGCTACGGGGCGGGTCCCGCCCTGATCTTCTCGTTCATCCTGCTCGGCGGAGCGTGCGCGCTCGCCGCGCTCTGCTACGCGGAGTTGGCCGCGATGATTCCGCAGGCCGGCAGTGCCTATGCTTACTCCTACGCCACGCTCGGCGAGCTGGTGGCCTGGATCATCGGCTGGGACCTGATGCTCGAGTATGCCGTCGGCAACGTCGCCGTGGCCATCTCGTGGGGCGATTACTTCAACACGCTGGTGCGCGGCGTTGGCATCGACCTGCCGGTGTGGTTGACCACCGGTTATCGCACCGCGCTGCTAAGCTCGAATCCCGACATTAGCGGACTGCTGACCACCGCTCCGCGGATCCTGGGCTTTCCCATCCTGGTCAACCTGCCGGCTTTTGGCATCGTCATGCTGATCACGTGGCTGCTGCTGCGCGGCGCCAAGGAGAGCGCCCGGGCCAACGCGGTAATGGTGATCATCAAGCTGGTGGTGCTGGCCCTCTTCATCTTCGTCGGGCTCGGCAACATCAACCCCGACAACTACACGCCGTTTGCGCCCAACGGCTTCACCGGTATCCACCAGGGCGCGGCCATCGTATTCTTCGCCTACATCGGCTTCGACGCGATCTCCACCGCGGCCGAAGAGACCAAGAACCCCCAGCGCAACCTCCCGATCGGCATCCTGGGGGGGCTCGCGGTCTGCACGTTGATCTACGTCGTGATCGGCGCCGTCATCACTGGCATGGTGCCGTACACCGAACTCGGCGTGGCCGACCCGCTGGCGCGTGCGCTCGAGCTGATTGGCTACAACCGGGTGGGCCTGGTCGTCGCGTTCGGCGCCGTGGTCTCGATGTCGGCAGTGCTGCTGGTGTTCCAGTACGGCCAGCCGCGCATCTTCATGGCCATGGCCCGCGACGGGCTACTGCCCCAGTGGGTGGCGCGCATCGATCCGAAGACCCGCATTCCCTACACCGCGACGCTCGTCACCGGTGTGGTCGTCGCGATGGCTTCTGCCATTGGTGATGCGGCGGAGACCTACGACCTGACCAACGTCGGCACCCTGTTCGCTTTTGCGCTCGTGTGCGCCGGCGTGCTCGTGCTGCGGGTGATCGAGCCCGACCGTCACCGTCCATTCAAGGTGCCGTTCGTATGGGTCATCGCCCCGCTGGGCGTCGCTGCCTGCCTGTTCATCATGGTGGGCCTGCCATACCACGCCTGGGAGCGCTTCGGTCTGTGGCTGGTGATCGGCATCGTGCTTTACGCCGTTTACGGCTACAAGCACAGCAAACTTCGGAAATAAGCCACGGAGAACACAGAGGACACAGAGTTGGTTTTTCAGATTGCCTGGCCCGGTGCGCGCCGGTGATTTGCCCTTAGAAGACCTGGCTCTGAGTCCTCTGTGTCCTCTGTGGCCCGTACGTATTAGACTTGGGGATTGGGATCTGCCCCGCGGGTCCCGCAGTACCCCACATGCCGCACGACTGGATATCCGTCCGGGGCGCACGCGTCCACAACCTCAAGGACATCGACGTCGACCTCCCGCGCAACAAGCTCGTGGTCATCACGGGTCTGTCGGGCTCGGGGAAGTCGTCGCTGGCGTTCGATACCCTCTACGCGGAAGGGCAGCGCCGCTACGTCGAGTCGCTCTCCGCGTACGCCCGGCAGTTTCTCGAGCAAATGGAGAAGCCGGATGTCGACCTGATCGAAGGCCTGTCGCCGGCCATCTCGATCGAGCAGAAGACCACTGGCTCCAACCCGCGCTCGACCGTCGGCACCGTCACCGAGATCTACGACTACCTCCGGTTGCTGTTCGCCAACATCGGCGTGCCGCACTGCCCGAACTGTGGCCGCGAAATTGCCTCCCAGTCGCTCGAGCGCATCGTTGACCTGGTGATGACGTATCCGCAAGACACGCGCATCAACGTGATGGCGCCGATCGTTCGCGGCCGCAAGGGCGAGTTCAAGAAGGAACTGCAGGCGCTGCGCACGCGCGGTTTCACCAAGGCCCGGGTCGACGGCCATACCCGGTCGCTCGAAGACGAGATCACGCTCGATCGCCGCCGCAACCACGACATCGACATCGTCATCGACCGCCTGATCGTTCGCAGCGGCATTGAACGCCGCCTGGCGGAATCGGTCGAAGTCGCCCTCACCATGGCCGACGATGTGGTGGTGATCAATTCGCTCGATGCCGGCGACCGGCTGTTTTCGCGCAAGCTGGCGTGCGTGGTCTGCGGCATCAGCGTGCCGGAGATGTCGCCGCGCGCGTTCTCGTTCAACTCGCCCCACGGTGCCTGCCAGTCGTGCCAGGGTCTGGGCGCGACATGGGACTTCGATCCGCATCGCATTGTCCCGAACGAGTCGCTGTCGTTGGCCGCCGGGGCGATTGCGCCGTGGGGCCGGGGCGACGGCCAGCTGGTCGCGGACGCGGTGACGGCCATCTCGACCTACTACGGGATCGATCCGCAAGTGCCGTTCGGGAAACTGCCGAAGAAGCATCGTGACCTGATTCTGCTCGGTCCCGGCGCCGCGCCGCGTGAAAAGCCGGACGAAGACACGAAGCCCGCTGCCGCCAAGAAGACCGCCAAGAAAAGGGCCCTGGCGCCCGAACCTTTCGGCCGCGACTTCGAGGGCGTG
This sequence comes from Acidobacteriota bacterium, assembly GCA_009694735.1. Taxonomy (GTDB): domain Bacteria; phylum Acidobacteriota; class Vicinamibacteria; order Vicinamibacterales; family UBA2999; genus 12-FULL-67-14b. The sequence goes on from SHUG01000001.1 coordinate 24,287, forward strand.
ATCCCCAACCTGCGACGCCGCTTCGAGGAAGGCTCGTGGGCGGTGCAAGAGGAGCTCGATCCCTATCGCGCCCTGCGCGAGTGCCCGGTGTGCAAAGGCAACCGGCTGCGACCCGAAAGCCAAGTGGTCACGCTCAAGGGCAAGTCGATCGCCGACTACGTGAACCTGCCGATTGCCAGCGCGCTGGCCGTGTTCGAGGGCCTCGAGCTGCAGGACCGCGAGGCGATTATCGCCACGCGGATCCTGAAGGAAATCCGGGATCGGCTCCGCTTCCTGAACGACGTCGGCGTCGGCTACCTGACGCTCGCGCGATCGGCGACCTCGCTGTCGGGCGGCGAAGGCCAGCGCATTAGGCTGGCGACGCAGATCGGCTCGAACCTGACCGGCGTCCTCTACGTGCTGGACGAACCCTCGATCGGCCTGCATCAGCGGGACAACCGTAAGCTGCTGACCACGCTTGGTCGCTTGCGCGACCTCGGCAACACGGTGGTCGTGGTCGAGCACGACGAAGAAACCATTCGCACTGCCGACTACGTCGTCGACCTTGGACCGGGGGCCGGTGATCTCGGCGGGCAGGTGATTTTCCAGGGCACGCCGAAGGATCTGATCGGTAGCGGCAACGGCTCGCTGACCGGCGCCTACCTGGCTGGCCTCAACGGCATCGTGACGCCCGCGGCGCGCCGTAAGGACGCCAAGGGCGAGATCGTCATTCGCGGCGCCCGCGCCAACAACCTCAAGTCGGTGGACGTCAAGATTCCGCTCGGCCGGCTGGTCGCGGTCACCGGCGTCAGCGGCTCGGGCAAGAGCACGCTGGTCAACGACATCCTCTACAAGTCCCTCGCTCGCGAGTTCTACCGTGCCGCCGACGAGCCCGGCGCCCACGACAAGATCGAGGGCATCAACCTGATCGACAAGGTGATTGAGATCGACCAGTCGCCCATCGGCCGGACGCCGCGCTCGAATCCCGCGACCTATACCAGCCTGTTCACGTTCATCCGCGAGCTGTTCGCGATGGTGCCGGAAGCGCGCACGCGCGGCTTCAAGCCGGGCCGCTTCTCGTTCAACGTCAAGGGCGGGCGCTGCGAAGCATGCCAGGGCGACGGGGTGATCGCCATCGAGATGCACTTCCTGCCCAACGTCTACGTGACGTGCGAGCAGTGCAAGGGCCGCCGCTATAACCGCGAGACGCTGGAGATCAAGTATCGCGGCAAGTCGATCGCCGACGTGCTCGAGCTCACCGTCGACCAGGCATTGCCGCTGCTCGAGAACTTTCCGCCGCTCGCGATCAAGTTGCGGACGCTGCAAAGTGTTGGCCTGGGCTACATCACGCTTGGCCAGTCGGCGACGACGCTGAGCGGTGGCGAGGCGCAGCGTGTGAAGCTGTCGCGCGAGTTATCCAAGCGGGGCACCGGGCGCACGCTCTACATCCTGGACGAGCCGACCACGGGGTTGCATTTCGAGGACGTGCGCAAGCTGCTCGATGTGCTGATGCGCCTGGTCGACCAGGGCAACACCATCGTCGTCATCGAGCACAACCTGGATGTGATCAAATCGGCCGACTGGCTGATCGATCTGGGCCCCGAAGGCGGTGAGGCTGGTGGCCGCGTCGTGGCGCAAGGCACGCCCGAGCAAGTCGCGAAATCGAAGCACTCTGCGACGGGCCAATTTCTGGCCGAAATGCTCAAGGCATGAGCCTTGCGGACGTGGCGTCCGGCTTCAGCCGGACCAAGGGTAAGTGGCCGTTTAGCCACACTTCCGCCGTTTGCGCCTGTGGCTGCAGAAACACAGCCGTAAGCCGTGCGCGATTGTGAAAATCTGTGTAAACGTTGCAGTCAATAGGCTTAGTCAGTTTATCCCGACCGGCTCATGACAGGCATCAACTTTGCTCCTCTCGGAGCAGAACCGTAGACTGAATGGACGCACAACGGACGATCAAACGTCAGATTTCATGCGCTGGGATTGGCCTGCACTCTGGTCAGAAGGTCACGCTGACCCTGAAGCCCGCCGCCGCGGACACCGGCATCCGGTTCCGTCGAACCGATCTGGGCGTCGAAATCCCGGCCTCGGTTTCTGAAGTTTCCAGCGTCCAGCACGCTACGGTGCTCGGCAAGGCCGGCGCCACGGTCGAAACGGTTGAGCACCTGCTCGCCGCGCTGGTCTCGGCCGGCATCGACAACGTGATCGTCGAGCTCAATCACAAAGAAGTGCCGATCATGGACGGCAGCAGTGCGCCGTTCTTGTATCTGTTGCAGGAAGCGGGCGTCAAGAAGCTCGCGCCGTCGCGCAAATACCTGAAGATCCTCAAGCCGGTGCAGATTGCGAGTGGCGACAAGCGCATTGCGATTTACCCGTCGGATCACTTCAAGGTCAGCTACACCATCAGCTTCGACCATCCGCTGCTGCGGCACCAGTCGCGCACCGAACGCATCACCGAATCCACCTTTGCCGACAACATCGCGGCCGCGCGCACCTTTGGCTTCCTGAAGGAAGTGGAATGGCTGCGTCAGAATGGCCTCGCGCTCGGCGGCTCGCTCGAGAATGCCATCGTCATTGGCGACACCGGTGTGTTGAACGCCCTGCGTTTCGAAGACGAGTTTGTCCGCCACAAGATTCTCGATGTGGTCGGCGACCTCGCGCTGGTGGGCCGGCCGATTGTCGGCCACGTCGTCGCGCATCGCGCGGGACACGCGCTGCACACGCAGTTGGCGGCCGAGATTCTCAACGATCAAGAGGCGTGGTGCCTGGTCGAGATGCCGTCCGCCGTGCCCGAAGGGGCGTTTGATGCCGTGGGCGTGCCGGGAGCGGCGCGCGCACACTAGCTCGTCAGGACTCGCTCAACCTCCAACGTGAACGCATTAGGCCGCGGGGCGCCCGCGGCCTTTTTTTGTACGCCGCGCCGATTGCCTGCCGCCGCGCCCGCGGTCGCCCGCGGGCCCTTGACGCGCGCCGCGATTAGGCGTCTCACCGACGTAGCACCCCTCGCTGGTATGAGGCGAATGACCGCGCACCTTCAGAAATAAGGAGCAGACAGATGCGGATTCGAACCCTCGCAATCGTCGTCATCGGATGTTTCCTGCTCGGCTCACCCGCGATCAGCCAATCGCCCGATCCATGGGTCGGCACCTGGCAGCTCAATACCGTCAAGTCGAAGTACAGCCCCGGACTCCCGCCCAGGAGTTCGACGTTGACCGCCGTCGCGGTCGACGGTGGATTCAAGCAAACGGTCAACACCGTCCTGGCCACGCTGGGGATGCCGACCCATTCCGAGGTGACGGCGAGATTAGATGGCAAGGACACCGTCGTGAAGGGCAATGCCAACGCGGATACGTCGGCCTACACGCGGATCGACGCGCGCAGCTACGAAGTGGTCTCGAAGAAGAAGGGCAAGGTCACCCTCACTTCACGGGTCGTGATCAGCGCGGACGGCAAGACGCGAACGGTGACGCAGACTGGCACCGATGCGCAAGGAAAGAAAGTTAACAACTTCATGGTCTACCACCGGCAGTAGCGTGGCCGCGCGGCTTACCGACGATTGATGGCAGGCCGACGATGCCGATGATGAGCCATGTTACCGACCATTTTTCGCGTTGACACATCCAGTCGGGGTGCTTGACACCGGCGGTCCGTAGGAGTATCACGGAGGTAGACCACGCCCCTGACCGCAAGGGGAGGTGAACACGGACTGAATCCGTCGCATCGGCGTGGGCGCCGGAACGAAACGTTCGAACATTTCGCAAAGGGGGTTGCATGACCACTCCGCCGGACCATTTCGCCGCGTGAACGGCGTCCGCGTCGTTCACGCGACGAAAGTGACCATCGAGTTGTGTCGACATCAATAGCCCCGGCTCCTGCCGGGACGCGCAACTTGCGCACTGAAGCGCCCGGAGCGGCATTCGCCGCTCGGGCGTTTCGTTTGTTCTCGTGCTAGATTGAAGCCGCCACATGCCTGCGACCACACCCCCGCTCCGTTTGTTAGGCGCTGCCGACGTTCTCGAAGGCCTGCGCGCGCTGCGCCAGCAGCAGCCAGTCAAATACGCGGCGTTCTACTCGAGTCAGCTCGGGGGCGTGGTTACCGACCCCGCCCTGATGGTCATCCCGTTTGACGATCACATGGTGCATCGCGGCCACGGGATTTTCGACACCGCGAGCATCGTCGATGGCAGGATCTACGACCTCGACGCGCACCTCGACCGCTTCATCCGCTCGGCAGGGCGCTCCAATCTGCCACTGCCCGCGACCCGCGAACAGATGCGCGACCTCATCGTCGGGACGACGGCGGTGAGTGGGATGCGGGATGGCGCGATCCGTTACTGGCTCTCGTCAGGACCTGGCAGCCTCGAACTCAGTCCCGCCGCCGGCGCGGAGCCGGGATTCTTCGTCATGATCTTCGCCGGCCTCTCGTATCCCGATCGCTGGTATACCGAGGGCTTGAAGGTGATGACCACCACGTTTCCGATCAAGCCGTCCCTGTACGCGATTACCAAGAGCACTAACTACCTGCCGAACGTGCTGATGCAGATGGAGGCCAAACAGGCCGGCCTCGACAACGGGGTGTTCATTGACGCGGCGGGGCATGTCGGCGAGAGCTCGAACATGAACGTCGCCTTCGTGACCCAGGACGGCGTGTTTCGCCATCCGAAGTTCGATCACATCCTGTCGGGCTGCACGTCGTTGCGGCTGCTGGAATTGGCTCAGGCCCTCGTGACGCAGGGGCTGATCGCCGGCGTTGAGGTGTGCGACATCCCGGTGGCCGCCGCCCGCGCCGCCCGCGAGATGATGCTGATTGGCAGTTCGATCAAGGTTGCGTCGGTCGTGGAATGGGACGGCGCCAAGATTGGCGACGGGCGGCCAGGCGCGATTGCCAAATCCCTGCTCGGGCTGCTCGACGCCGACATGCGCAGCGGCCGGGATCGCCTGACCGATGTTCCCTATTAGGATGGCGCCCAAGACGGGATGAGGTAGACTCCCCAAGCGAGGCGCCGCCCCCCGGATCGCGGAATCGTCTCACCATTGCCCGGGTGCGTCCGGGCCGCGCAGGGATTCCGCATGCAGATCAACGAACGTACCGTCGGCGACATCACTGTCCTGGACCTCCAGGGCAAACTCACTATCGATGATGGTGCGACACTGCTGCGCGACAAGGTCGCCAGCGTCGTGTTCCAGGGCCGGAACAAGGTCATCCTGAATCTCGCCGGCGTCGGCTACATGGACAGTGGCGGCCTGGGCGAACTGGTGCGCTGCTCGATGGCCGCGCGCAAGGCGAATGGCGCCGTGAAGCTCGCCAACCTCACCAGCCGCATCACCGACCTGCTGACCATTACCAAGCTGCTCACCGTGTTCGACACGTTCGACTCGGAAGAGCTGGCGCTGGCCAGCTTCAGTAAGTAACGCGCACGGAAGTAGGCCTCAGGGCTTCCATCTTCGCCAAGGCTACTGCGGACAAGCCGCCCCTCGTGGGGCTCGGCGCTCTCGCCCCTCGTAGGCTCGGGCTCTTCGAGCGCTTCTGGGGGATGCCCGTCCCCCACGAACGCAGTGAGCCGCAGGATGCGAGCGTAAGCGAGCGACCCCCATGAGGGCTCGCAGAGCCCGAGCCCGAGCCGGTGGTAGGATCTCCGCCTCAGGAGATTGCCAGATGAACCGCATTGCTTCCGTTATCGCTGCCCTCTTTCTATTCGTGAGCCTGGCCGATCCGCGGCCCTCGGCCCAGGCCGGCGCCGACGTCGCGCTGGTGGCCAAGGCACGGGGCATCCACGAGCGCGTGATTGCGCTCGATACCCACGACGACATCAACCCGGACAACTTTACCCGCCAGAAGAACTACACCCAGCGGCTCGACACGCAGGTCAACCTGCCCAAGATGGTCGAAGGCGGTCTCGACGCGTCCTTCTTCATCGTCTACGTCGGCCAGGGGCCGCTGACGCCCGAAGGCTACGACAGCGCATACAAGCAGGCCGTGGCGAAGTTCGACGCCGTGCACCACCTGACCAAAGAGATCGCGTCGGACCAGATCGAGCTGGCGCTGACCGCCGCCGATGTGCCGCGGATTGCGAAGTCGGGGAAGAAGGTTGCGCTGATCGGCATCGAGAACGCCTATTCGCTCGGCACCGACATCAAGCGTGTGAAGGAATTTCACGATCGCGGCGGCCGCTACATGTCGCTGGCGCACAACGGGCACAGCCAGTTCGCCGACTCCAACACCGGCGAGCGCGATGGCAAGTGGCTGCACAACGGCTTGAGCGAGCTCGGCAAGCAGGCGATTGCCGAGATGAACAAGTGGGGCATCATGGTCGACCTGTCACACCCGTCGAAGGCCGCCAACCTGCAGGCGATGGCGCTGTCGAAGGCGCCGGTCATTGCCTCGCACTCCGCGGCCCGCGCCCTTGCCGACCACAGCCGCAACATGGACGATGAGCAGTTGCTGGCGCTGAAGAAGAACGGCGGCGTGATCCAGACGGTGGCGTTTGCCGGTTACGTGAAGATCAATAAACCCGGCACACCCGCCGAGGCCCGCGCCACCGTGGCCGACTTCGTCAACCACATCGACTACCTCGTGAAAACGATCGGCCTCGAACACGTCGGCATCTCCTCGGACTTCGACGGCGGTGGTGGTGTCACGGGCTGGAACGGCGCTGAGGAGACCTTCAACGTCACATTGGAGCTCGTGCGCCGAGGCTATACCGAAGAGCAGATCGGCAAGATCTGGAGCGGCAACCTGCTGCGCGTGATGGCCGACGTCGAGCAGGTGGCCAACCAGATTCAGGGGCGGAAATAGGTGCATCCGGAACTCCAGGAGGCGATCGACTTTCACGTCGCGGTGATCGCCGAGGGCAGCAAGGCGCTGGTGGGCTACGACACGGCCAAGGCCGTCGCCAACGTCGTCTTGCTGTCGGAGATTCCGACTACTTACGACAAGCGCTCCGAACGCCAGGTCAACGCCGGCAACCTGTTGCTGCGCGGCGTGCCTGGCGTGGGCAAGACCTTCTTTGGCGTGATCCTGTCGGCGATCAGCGATGCGAAGTTCGCGCGCATCCAGGGCCGCGCCGACCTGCAACCCACCGAGGTGGTGGGTTTCCAGATGATCAATCCATCCACCGGTGAGCTGGTGACCGAGTTTGGCCCGATGGCCTCGGCCGAAGTCATCCTGCTCGACGAGATCAACCGCATTCCGCTCAAGTCGCAGAGTGCGTTTCTTGAAGCGCTGCAGGACCGCACCATCACGGTCGGCAAGACCACCTATGAATTGCCGGCGTTCAGTTTCGCGATTGCGACCATGAACCCGGTGGAGCTGGGGCAGGGCACCTTTCCGCTCTCGGAAGCGGCCACCGACCGGTTTGCGGCCATGGTCAACATTGGCTACCTGCCCCCCGAGGAGGAGGAGAAGCTCGTGAACTTCGACTTCAAGCAGGTGCGGCTCAACCCGTTGCTGTCGAAGGATCGCATTGTCCAGTTGCGAGCGGTGATCGGTAAGGGTGTATTCCTGCACGACCGGATCGGCCGCTACATCCAGCGCCTGGTGGCCGCGACCCGCCCCTATAACGAGGACACCGACTGGCGGCGCCACTCGGCGTCGGAACTGGTGGAGCGTGGTGTTGACCTGGGCGCGTCGCCGAGGGCCATCATCTGCTGGAGTCGATTGGCCAAGGTCTGGGCGCTGCTGCAGCACCGGCGCGCCGAGGTCTATCCCGAGGACATCCAGGAACTTGCGCCCTTCGTGCTGGCCCATCGCATCTGGCTGGGTCCGCACGCGGCGGCACACGGCCTGACCGCCGAGGCGGTGATTCGCGACGTCATCGAACAGGTGCCCGTGCCATGAGGACGACGATCGCCATGATAGCGACGGTGCTCCTCTCGGTGCCGTCGAGCGCCCAGGGCGTCGATCCCATTCGCTGCTGGTGGCAGTCCAGCACCGGCGCGGTGACGATCGGCGAAGCGTTCAATGTGGTGCTGACCTGCGCGGTGATCGAAACCGCGTCGATGCAGGTGGTGGCCGATCAATCGCGGCTCGGCGTCGCTTCGATCCAGATGGCGCCGTTCGAAATTCTTGGTGGCTCGCATCCCGCCGGCGCGCATCGCCTGCAGCGGCGGTTCTTTCAATATCACTATCAGCTGCGATTGATCGGCGCCGATGCCATCGGCCACGACGTCAACGTGCCCGCGCTGTCGATTCCGTACCGTGTGCACAGCCGCGTCGGTGCCGCCGCCGCCCTCGAGGGACGCGACCTCACCTACCTGATGCCGGCGCTGCCCATCAAGGTGCTGTCGCTCGTGCCGGCCGAGGCCGCTGACATTCGCGACGGTTCTGACGCCAGCCTGACCGCCGTGGAGGCGTTGCGGTTCCGCGGCAGCATGTTCCAGATTCTGGCGATTGCGCTTGGCGCGATCGCCGCCGTGATAGCCGTGATGGCACTGGTGCCGCTGGCTCGTGGGGTCCGCAAGAGCGGTGCAGCCGCCAGCGACCGGCTGCCCGATCGGGCGGTGGCTTCACGCGCGTCGCAGGAGCTGGCTGAAGCGCAGGCATCAGCCACGACCGACGGCTGGACCGACACCGCGGTGGCCCGCGCCCTCGCGGCGATTCGCGTAATCGCCGCCCTGGCCATCCGGCGCCCGATTAGTGAGAAGGTATTGAAGGTGAACGCGCCAGTACCCGAAGGTCGGCTCGCGGTCGCGCACGGCCGTGTCAGGTCGATGAGAGCATCGGTCTCGAGCGCGGTAACTGCCACGGACGTGGCGGTCGCGGGTTCTCGACTCGACGATTCGGTGCCGCTCGCGCATCGGCATCAGCTCGAAGGCCTGCAATCTGCGTTGGTCGCAATGACCGCTGCGCTGTATCAACAAGCGCCGGTTCGTGATGCGGCGACGTTGAACGAGGCGATCCGCCATGCCCGCGCAGTGGCCAACGACCTGCGACGTGAGCGCAGTGCCTGGAGCACGTGGTGGTCGCGGCGCTGACCGCGGTGGCGCACTCGGTGGCCGCCGAATGGGCGGTGTTCGACTTTGGCGGCTTGCAGTTCTGGCGCCGCGATACCGGACGCCTGGCGTTGCTGGCGGTGGTTGGTGTGGCGGTCGTGCTGCTGTTGGTTCGGGCGTCGATGACCCGCAAGCCGGGTCGCCATCACATTGTGCTGCCGGCACTGCTCAGGTCGCTGCCGGCCTCGCGCCTGGCTTGGACGCGGCACTTGCCCGTGGTCCTGTTCGTGGCGGCGCTGCCCTTTGCACTGCTGGCCCTGGCCGACCCCTATTCGTCGCTGGTGGTGCAGAACGTCACTTATCCCGGCCGTCGCATCAGCCTGATGATTGACGCGTCCGACAGCATGCAAACGGCCTTCACGGCCGCCACCCTCAATACGCGCAACGACGTGCAGCCGGCATTTTTCACGACCATTGCTGCCGCCGAGCGCTTTGTCCAGTTGCGGCGCAAGGGACGCCATCGCGACCTGATGGCCCTGGTCGAGTTCGGCAGCCGCGCCTATGTCATCACGCCCTTTACCAGTGACTACGACAACCTGCTGTTGAGCATGGCGCTGATCGGCGATCCGGTCGAGTTCTCCCAGTTTCCCGAGTCGGGCACCGTGATCGCCAGCGCGCTCGAAGAGAGCATCGAGATCTTCAAGGCCTTCAATTTTCTCGAGGCGTCCGGCAATCTCATGGTGATTTTCACCGACGGCGAGGACACCACCTCGATGGTCCACGGCCGCACGCTCGACGACATCCTGAAGAGCGCCGTCGACAACAAGATCCCGCTGTTCTTCGTTCGCACGAACTACAACAAAGAATTCGGCGAAGGCATTCCTGACGCCCAGTGGAAAGCCGCGGTAGAGAAGACCGGCGGCCGCTACTACGTCGCCAAAAACGAGGCGAGCCTGATTGCCGCGGTTGAAGACATCGATCGCGAAGCGGTTGGCACCATCGAGACGCGCCAGTACTCGAGTCAGCAGGCGCGCTTCAGTTTGTTCGCCCTGGCGGCGGCCGTCTTGTGGACAGGCGCCGCCGGCCTCAAACTCGCGACACCCTGGTTTGGAAAGTTGCCATGATCAATAAAACCGTTATCGCCCGCCTGCTGGTTGCCGTTGTCTTGTTCGCCGCGGCCTGGCTCTCGTGGTCCGAGGCCGCATTAGCCACCCGCGTGGCCGACGCCAGGCGACAGATGGCCACACTGCAGTTCCAGATCGACGATGATCTGACACCGGCGGCGTCGGTCTCCGACTACCTGCCGGGCGGTGACGGCAGCCTCTCCGACGACATCCGACGGATTCGCGCCACGGTCGCCTACTGGATTGGCGGGTATGACGAGGTACTGGAGGCAAACACCCAGGAGTTGGACTCGGATGTCCTGCTGACGGCGGCCAACGCGGCCTTCCGCGCCAGTGAACGCGATCGCCGCGCTCCGCAGGCAGAGCAGATCCAGCGGCTTGACGGCGTCCTGCAGGCCTATGCCTCGGTGCTGAAGGCATCACCGCGCCATGCAGACGCGGCCTACAACTACGAGTACGTGTCGCGGGTGCGCGATCGGGTGGCATCGCGCGTGGCGGGCAAGACGCCTCCGGCCCAGGCCGCGGCCGCGCGATCCCCTTCGACAGGCTCAGGGCAAGGCGGCGATCTGCCCGCAGGCAACACCATTCACGGCCGCCCGGGCGGACCGCCTCCCGAGGTGAAGGCCGAGGAGTTCCAGGTGATCGCGCCCATGGAGTATGGGGACCGCGAGGCCCAACCAGAAGCGACCCCGGGCGGCAAGATTCAGCGAAAAGGATGACCGAGGGACTGCAATTCGGCGCGCCACACTTCCTGTGGCTGCTGGTCGCGCCGGCCTTCCTGGTCGTGGCGTGGTTCTGGCGCGTTGGCCGACGATGGGCGGACCTGCGCCGCCTGCGCGAGCACCGCTCGATTCCGGTTCGTGAGCGGTTTGGCGTGGCCGGGGACCTGCCGTTCTGGCTGTGCCTGATCCTGGCCGCCGCGAGCGTGATCGTGGCGGTCGCCCGGCCCCAAGGTGTAACGACCGTGGTTGGGCGCGCGGGCGTCGACATCGTGGTCCTGCAGGATGGCTCCGCCTCGATGCATGTCACCGACGTCTCCGGTAATCGATGGCAACGCGCGATGACGTTCCTGCGCCTGCTTGGCGATTCACTCAGCTGGAACGACGATCGTCTCGCGCTCACGGTGTTCGCGCACATCGCCACGCCGCAGATTCGACTGACGAGCGATCCGAACACCGTCTTCTTCTTTCTCGATCACCTGCACGGCCGTCCGCCGTTCCGCCTTGAAGATGACACGACCTGGGACACCAACCTGGAGCAGGGGATTGCCTGGGGTCTTCGCCTGATCGAGAAGGACCGCGAGATTCACGGTCCGTCGCCCAACGCCAAGTTGTTCGTGATGCTCTCCGACGGCGAGGCGTGGAGTGGCGAGGTGGCCCGTTCAGTCGAGTTGGCCGGCCAGGCGCACGTGCCGCTGCATGTCATCGGTGTTGGAACGCTGGCAGGTGGGATGTTGCCGGAGAGCGTGAATACCGATGGGACGAAAGAGCCGTCGCCGGGACGGTCGCGGCTCGACCGGCCGTCGCTGCAGCGCATTGCCGCCGCCGGTGGCGGGCAGTACTACGAGCTCGATCGCGATCCCGATCGCGAGATCGCCAACGCCATCATCGATGCCGGCCGCCGGCAGGCGCCGACGACGACGGAAGAAGCGGAGGTGCAGGAGTTGTACTGGCGGTTTCTCGCGGCCGGGCTCGCGCTATCGGTCGCCGGCGCCGTGTTTCTTCGCGAACGCGCTGAACTGGTCCTGCAATTGACGGGACTGACGCTGGCCGCCATAGGACTCCTGCGTGTTCTCTGGTAGTGTGCGCTCATGAAAGTCCCCCTTGCGTTACTGGTTCTCTGTCTTCTTGCGATTCCCACGACACTTGCTGCGCAGCCGGTCACGCTTGATTTCGGCACCCTGTCGCTCGATCAGCTCACCGATCGCGCATCCACCATCGTCGTCAGCACGGTGACGAGCCGGCGCGCCGAATGGGAAAACTACGGTGCGTCCCGCCTGATCATCACCAAGGTGACGATGGCGGTGGAGCAGACGCTGAAGGGCAGTGCGCCCCGGACACTCGTCGTCGAGGTGCTGGGCGGGACCATTGGCGATCAGACCCTGCATGTCTCGCACGTGCCGGAGTTTAAGGTTGGCGACCGCGCGTCTTGTTCCTGAACGGCGCGTTACACGCCGCGAGCCCGGTCGTGGGATCCGATCAGGGCCGGTTCCGCGTGATGAACGAAGCCGCTACTGGCACGGCCCGCGTGCTGAGCGCCGGATTTGCGCCGCTGGTATCGGCCGCCAAGATCGGCGCCCCCGCCGAGACGGCTGACGGTCCGGCGCGGTCGATGGCCGAGGCTTTTTCGCTCACTGATTTCGTGACGCTCGTCCGCGATCGCGTTCGCCAACAGGAGCGCCGCCGATGATCCGCCGCATCGCTGTCTTGGCGTTCTCCGTTGGCTTGATCCTGACGGCCGGCGCCGGGCAAGCCCCGGCCTACTGGTACGACGGTCCGCGGTGGGCCATCAACCCGGTAATGTCGCTGCAGTTCGGCACGATCAGCAACGGCGTGACGCTGACCGACGGCTCCACCACGTGGGGCCAGCCGGCCGAAGCCTCCATGGCCATCTGGAACCAGTACATGGACCGCGTCCAGTTCCGGGTGATCCGCGACTCCACCGCGTCGACCGGGCTCGGCAACGGCACCAACAATGTCTTCTGGTCCTCGTCCATCTACGGCCGCTCGTGGGAGTCGTACGCCGGCTATGCATTGTGGCTGAGCAGCGGCAGCGCCATCACCGAAGCCGACGTGTTGATGAACAACCAGCTGTCGTGGGATTCGTATCGCGGCAATGTGCGGTCGGGGGCAATTGATTTCAGGCGCCTGGTCATGCACGAGTTCGGGCACGTGATTGGCCTGAACCATCCGAACGAGCACGGCCAGACCGTGGCGGCGGTGATGAATTCGTCGCCGGGCAACACCGACACACTCACCTCGGATGACATCTCTGCCGCGCAGTTCCTGTATTCGGTAGGTGGTAGCGGCAGCGTGTCGTTCCCGGCCCGCAACGAGTCGATGGACTTCCGGACCCAGCTCGAAACCAAGTATCGCGATGGCCTCCGTCGCGGCAATTCGACGACTTATGTCGATGCCGAGGGCGACATCGTGTGGCTGTCGGAATACTTCCGCTATCGCGTCAACGCCTGCACGCACGCGCAGGCCCAGATTCGCGTGTTCGCGCAGATCGACAGCACGGGGACGTTCGGCGTCTGTGGCGTGGTGTCTTCAAGCGCGGTGGCCTTCCCGCCACGTAACGAGGCGCTGGACTTCCGTAACGCGCTCGAAGCGAAATATCGCGACGATCTCAAGCGCGGTCCCGGTCAGTCAGCCGTGGACAACGAAGGCGACGTGGTCTGGATCCAGGAGTACCTGCGCTACCGCGTGAACCGCTGTAGCCACGCGGTGGCCATCGACAAGGTCTTCGCGCAGATTGACGGCCGCGGCGTTCAGGCCGTTTGCCGGTAGTATGATTCTGCCCTATGCACACTAGGGCAGCGGTTCTCCTGATATGTTCGTTGGTGTGCTCCGGCCTTTCGGCCGGGGCGCAGACCAGCCGCCAGTTTCGCGCGCGGCTGTCTCCTGTTCCTCTCGACGTGGCCATGCAAGCCACGATCGCCGGATCGGGGGCCGTCACGGCCACTCTTGCCGGCAGCACGCTCACGCTGACGGGTAACTACACGGGACTGATGACGGTATCCACCGTCGCGCGGGTGCATCGTGGCCCGCGAACGGCCATGCGCGGGCCCGCCATTGGCGACCTCAAGGTCACCCCCGGCACGAGCGGCACCATCGCCGGCTCGCTCGAATTGACCAAGGAACAGCTCGATGATCTGGCGAACGGTCGGCTCTACATCCAACTGCACAGCGAGAAGGCACCGGAGGGCAACCTTTGGGGCTGGCTCCTCATTCAAGAGGGCAAGAAATGAAGACCTGGATTAATTGTGCCGCCCTGGTGCTGATCTCGAGCGCCCACCTCACTCTCTCGGCCATTGCCCCCTTCGCCAAGGCTTCCGCCTACGCCGAGGCTACGGCGGACAGGTCGGCGGGCCAGGCAGCGTCCGCGCAGGTGTTCACCGCCGCGCAGGCTACTGCCGGCCAGGCCTCGTATCAAGCCAACTGCGCCAGCTGTCATGTCCCCGATCTCTCGGGCCGGAACGAGGCGCCGCAGCTGGCGGGCTCGAATTTCATGAACACCTGGCGCGGCCGCACGACGAAAGATCTCGTCGAGTACATGCAGGCCACCATGCCGCCAGGGCGGCCGAGCCTGGCCGCGGATGAGTATGTGAACATCGCCGCGTTCATCCTGCAATCGAACGGCGCCGCTCCCGGCGCGCAAGCGCTCGCCGCATCAACGGCGACGCCGATCGGGACGATCGCCACCGGTCAGCGCGCGGCGGCTCGTCCGACCCCTGGCGGCCCGCAGGGTCCCGCGGCGCGACCGCAGGCCCCGCCGCCGCCCAGAGGATTGACTGTGACCGGCGAGGTCAAGAACTACGTGCCGGTGACCGACGCCATGCTGCGCAATCCCGATCCGGGCGACTGGCTGATGGCGCGCCGCAACTACCAGGCGTGGAGCTACAGCCCGCTCACCGAGATCACGTCGAAGAACGTGAAAGATCTGAAGCTCGCGTGGAGCTGGGCCATGAATGAGGGCGGCACCAACCAGCCGATGCCGCTCGTGCACAACGGCATCATGTATCTCGCCAATACCGCCAACACCATGCAGGCGTTTGACGCGGCCACCGGCGATCTGATCTGGCAAAACCAGTTCGGCACCGGCGCCATCGTCGGGTTCGGCTCCATGCGCAACATCGCGATCTACGAGGACAAGGTGTTCGTGGCGACGAGCGATGCGCGCCTCGTGGCGCTTGACGCGCGCACCGGCAAGACCGTGTGGAACATTGCGATTGCCGATGCCGCCAAGGGGTTCTCGAACACCAGTGGGCCGATCGTGGTGCGCGGCAAGGTGATTCAGGGATTGCAGGGGTGCGGCAACTACCGGAACGAGCGCTGCTTCATCAGCGCCTACGATGCTGAGACGGGCAAGCAGCTCTGGCGGTTCAATACGATAGCGCGCAACGGCGAGCCCGGAGGCGACACCTGGGGCACGCTGCCCGACATCATGCGCGCGGGCGGCGAAACGTGGATTGCCGGCAGCTACGATCCGGATCTCGACCTGGTCTACTTCGGCATCGCGCAAGCCAAGCCGTGGATGCCGGCGAGCAGGGGCAACAAGATCACCGATGCCGCGCTCTACACCGCGTCAACCGTGGCGCTGCGGCCAGATGATGGGTCGCTGGCGTGGCACTTCCAGCACACGCCGGGCGAGTCGCTGGACCTCGACGAAGTGTTCGAAAAGGTGCTCGTCGACATCGGTCCCGAAAAGGCCCTCTTCACCATCGGCAAGGCGGGCATCCTGTGGCGGCTCGAGCGCAAGACCGGCAAGTTCCTGGGATACAAGCACACGGTGTTCCAGAACGTTTTCGAGAAGATCGATCCGGAGCGCGGCATTCCCACTTACCGGAAGGACATCGTCGATCAGAAGGTGAATGAGTGGCTGACGGTGTGCCCGAGCACCGAGGGTGGTCACAACTGGCAGGCGATGACGTATCACCCGCCGACGCGTCAGCTGATTATTCCGCTGAGCCAGTCGTGCATGGAGATCATGCCGCAGAAGGTGGAGCTGGTCGAAGGCTCGGGCGGCACCGCCGCCGGGCGTCGGTTCTTCGAGATGCCCGGGTCGGACGGCAACGTCGGCAAGCTCCTCGCCATCGACGTGACGACAATGAAGGAGATGTGGAGCCGCGAGCAGCGGGCGGCTTTTCTCACCGCGGCGCTGAGCACGGCCGGCGGCGTCGTATTCATCGGCGATCTGGACCGCCAGTTCCGCGCGCTCGACGTCAAGACCGGCGAGGTGTTGTGGTCGGCCCGGCTGGGGACGGCGGTGCAGGGGTTCCCGGTGTCGTTTTCGGCCAACGGCAAGCAGTACATCGCGGTGACGACCGGCGTCGGCGGCGGCAGTCCGCGCGTGGTGCCGCGGACGATCACACCGGAGATCAATCCGCCTTCCAGCGGTCACACCTTGTACGTCTTCGAACTTCCACGAAAGTAGGGGCGGGCTTTAGCCCGCCCGCGACGATGGCCATCAAGAAATCCGATCTGTACTCCTCCCTTTGGGCCTCGTGCGACGAGCTACGCGGC
Organism: Acidobacteriota bacterium; assembly: GCA_009694735.1. Taxonomy (GTDB): domain Bacteria; phylum Acidobacteriota; class Vicinamibacteria; order Vicinamibacterales; family UBA2999; genus 12-FULL-67-14b. The sequence goes on from SHUG01000001.1 coordinate 40,563, forward strand.
GGCCTCCTGTTCATGCTGTTCATCAAGGACAGCAGCGGAAGGACCCGTTTCGTATGAGAGTCTCGACCATTCTCGACCACATCGACAGTGGGCACATGGCGTTGCCCGAGTTCCAGCGCGGCTACGTCTGGAATCGCGACCAGGTGCGCGGGCTCTTCGACTCGCTCTACCGCCGCCATCCGGTCGGTGGCCTGCTGGTCTGGGCGACGGAATCGAAAACCGCCACCCACCGTGGCGACGGCGCGCTTGCGGCGGGCGTGGTCAAGCTGCTCCTCGATGGCCAGCAGCGCATGACGTCGCGCTACGGCGTGGTGCGCGGTAAGCCGCCCAAGTTCTTTGACGGCAACGCGCAGGCGTTCACCGGGCTGCGCTTCCACCTCGACGGAGAGAGCTTCGAGTGCTACCAGCCGGTGAAGATGAAGGACGACCTGCTCTGGATCGACGTGACGGAGCTGATGGGCAAAGGCACCGCCGGACTTGGCGAGTTCGTCACGCGGCTCTCCGCGCAACCCGAGCTCGCGGCCAAGGTGGGCGAGTACGTGGGACGGCTTAGCCGTCTCCTTTCCATCACCGACGTGGATCTCCACATCGAAGAAGTGACCGGGGCCGACAAATCGCTGGATGTGGTGGTGGACATTTTCAACCGCGTCAACAGCGGCGGCACCAAGCTCTCCAAGGGCGACCTGGCGCTCGCGAAGATCTGCGCCGAGTGGCCGGAAGGCCGCGACGCTATGAAGGTCAAACTTGCCGAGTGGGCGAAGTCGGACTTCCACTTCAACCTCGACTGGCTTCTCCGCTCCGTGAACACTGTGCTGACGGGCGAGGCCCAGTTCCAGCATCTCCACGAAAAGAGCGGCGCGGAAGTGCAGGATGCGCTCGCGCGGGCCACGAAGCACATCGACACCAGCCTGAACCTGATCAGTGGCCGGCTGGGGCTGGACCACGACCGGGTGTTCTTCGGCCGGTTCGGCGTGCCGGTGATGGCACGTTACTTAGACCGGCGGCAGCAGGGCAAGCTCGGCCCCATGGGCGAGAAGGAGCGCGACAAGCTGCTCTTGTGGTTCGTGCAGGCAGCGATGTGGGGGCGCTTCTCCGGGTCTACGGAGTCGTTCATCGACCAGGATCTCGCGGCGCTTGAAGGCCACGGCGATGGCCTGGAGAAGCTGCTCGAGCAACTGCGCTTATGGCACGGCGGCCTGCGCGCCGAGCCGGGACACTTCACGGGTTGGAGCTTGGGCGCCCGCTTCTATCCCGTGCTGTACTTGCTGACACGCATGGGCGGATCATGCGACTGGGGAACGGGGCTGCCGCTGAAGGCGAGCCTACTCGGCAAAATGAGCCGCTTGGAAGTGCACCACATCTTCCCGAAGGCGCAGCTCTACAAGCGCAAGCACCCGCGCCCGGAGGTGAACGCGCTCGCGAACTTCTGCTTCCTCACCAAGCCCCAGGGCGGCGGAAGCCACCGGGGAGCAAACGTCGGAGCAAATGTCGGAGAAAATCCTGTCCCTGCTGTCGAGGCAGCCCGGCCTGAGTCTCAGCGACGTCGCCGCGCAGATCGGCAAGACCAGCCGCACGATTGAGCGGGCTGCCGCGAAACTGGTGGAATCAGGCAGGCTGAAGCGCATCGGGCCTGACAAGGGCGGCTATTGGAAGGTCTTGCCGTGACCGGACAACCCCGTTCCGAGCGCCACACCCAGAATCGCGTGGCCGCCCTGTTCACCGACCCCGCGCGACCCGACGGCCGCGGTTATCAAGACTACGGTCACATCGTCGACTTCAAAGAACTGTTCGGCGATGTGCAAAAAGCGCTCGCCGTTTACAGCTCGGACGAGTTCGACACGGACGAAGCCGGCGGCGACGACAACAACGTGCGCCTGAAGTGCTGAACGCGCTGTTTCCGCTGCTCGACCGCAACCGCGAGGCTAGGCGCGGGAGGCCGCGCGACGGTACGTGACGCGGGAGAGCCACTACGTGTGGGGCAAGCGCTACTTGTTGACCGTGGTCGAACGCGATCCGAATGGCGGACCGGTCGTATCGGCCATGGAAATTCGCCGCGGAAACAGATAACGTCAGCAGGATGGTTCGCCGATCCGGATTGATCCTGTGGGCTGTAGTCATGACGCGCGGCCTCGCGTTCGCGCAAGGGCCGGCGCCACCGCCGTGGGCGTACACCGTGAATCTGCCGCCGCCGCCAGGCGCCAAGCCGGCTCCGCCCGATCCGGCACCGCAACAGTTGCCTGGCAGCACGGCATCGCTCACCGTGGCGCAGACGCGCGACGCCTTCAATCCGCCCGACTGGCACCCCTCCGGCCATCCGCCCATGCCCGAGCCGGTCGCGCGCGGCCGGCGCCCTGAGATGCGCGCCTGCGGCTTCTGCCACCTGGTCAACGGCCAGGGCCGGCCGGAGAATGCCTCGCTCGCCGGATTGCCGGCGGCGTACATCGTCCAACAGATGGCCGACTTCAAGAATGGCGATCGCAAGAGCGCCGAGCCGCGAATGGGGCCGCCCAACGCGATGATCCAGGACGCCAAGGCGGCGAACGACGAAGAAATCCGCACGGCCGCGGCCTACTTCGCGTCGTTCCCCTTCACGAAATGGATTCGCGTGGTTGAAGCGGTTGAGGTGCCGAGGACGCGGATCGCGGGCTCAATGCACGTGCCTGCCGGCGACGGCACCGAACCGCTGGGCGCGCGCATCATCGAGATGCCGGAAGACTTGCGCCGCACTGAACTGCGGGATGCCTCGTCTGGCTTTGTTGCCTATGTTCCGACAGGCAGCGTCGCGCGGGGTGAGTCGCTCGTGCAGACTGGAGGAGCGGGGAAGACGGTCGCCTGCGGCTCGTGTCACGGGCCAGACCTCAAGGGCCTGGGTCCCGTTCCACCGCTGGCGGGACGCTCGCCGAGCTACACGGTACGGCAGTTGTTCGACCTGCAGCAGGGCGTGCGAAAAGGGCCGTGGTCGGCGTTGATGAAGGGCGCCGTCGAGAAGCTCACCATCGACGACATGGTCGCGATCGCCGCCTACACCGCGTCGCGGGAGCCGTAGATGGCCGCCCGGAAGACCCACCCGCTGATCAAGATCGCAATCGCGCTGCTGGTGCTGGCCGGGGGCGGCTGGCTGTTCGTGCGGTCGGCTCAAGACTCGCGGGCCGAGCCGTATCAGATGTCGTCACGCCATCTTCAGGGTTGGACCCTCGGCATTGATACCGCAGCCGACTCGCAGGGCTCAGTGGTCTCACTGCGGCCGCCCGCTGAACTGCCAATGAACTTGTTCCGGCAGTTGTTCAGCCGGCAAATGGAGTCGATGGGTACGCCGAGCATGCCGGGGATTCCGCTGGTGTTGCGACACGAACTGCCATCGGCGCTGACGGCGGAGCAGGTGCTGGGCTTGGCGCAATCGGCTGGGCTCGATCGGTCGGTGATTACGCCGACCTGCGTCGGTTACCGGCGGGTCTCGGCGATGGGCGCGACGCGGCAGTTGTATTACGTGCTCTTCGCGGTCTCGGGGTTCGAGGGGTTTCGCGCGGCGCTGGCCGGGCCGGCCGGCCCTGGATTCAAGGCCGACACGCTCTCGCCCGTGCTGATGATGGCGGCCCAACCAGACTTCACCGGCTGGATGCCGATCGGCGCTGATGCGCAACGCGACTGCGTCGCGCCGGTCACAGTGGAGTAGTCCGGCTGAAGCCGGACGCTACTGTTTCGTCTTCGCGAAGAACGCGGTCCTCAGCGCATCCACGAAACGCGAGTCGACGAGGCCGGGCGGATTGCCCTGATAGTTCAAACTCCGATCGGTGCGGAACTTGTCCACGGCCGCAATGGTCTCTTCGTCGAACGTCCCGTAGTCGCGCGTATACGCGGCTGACGCCTGGCGCGCCTCGGTGGCAGCCTTCTCGAACGCGGCTGGATTGGTCTTGCGCAGTTCCTGCATCTGCGGCGTGTTGGTGGAGGCCGGCGCGCCGGGGAACGCCGCCAGTGCCGATTTCCAGTAGCCGAGCGCGTGCAGCATGCGCTTGAGCTCAATGACGTCAGCGCCCTCGACGCGAGAGAAGGCGCGGTAACCAAGCCGGCGGCCGGTCGTGTAGTAGATGCGCTTGAGCTCGGCGACTGGCTCCGGGTGTTCACCCACTTCAATGGCGAGGGTGATGTGATCGCCGCCGCGGCCAGGGTCATTCGGGTCGGCGATCTTGATTGCGGCCGACTGCAGGTTGCCCCAGCGTCGGTCGCCACCCTTGGCCTGGCCGGCTTCCATCGCCAGGATCATCCGCTCGGCCAGCGGCATGCTCGTGCCGGCGCTGGCCTCGAACGTCGACGCGACCGCTTCAACTACTTCGGGACCGACCATGATGTTGGCCTGCACCGTGTAGTTGAGGCCCTGGCGGCTGCCGGCCCAGTTGCCGTTCTGCTTGCCGGTGTGCGCGGCGGCGCGGCCTTTCATGTCGATCAAGGCGAGCTGCCGCGACTCGCGTTGTTCGTCACTGGCCAGCAACTGCGAGAGTGCCGCCTGCGGCTCGACGCCCTTGGCCAGCAAGTCCAGCCCGCGCGGCCCGTACTCGACCATCGTCGATGCCTGCGTGCAGACGGCGCCGATCCCGGCACGCACGTGCGGCACGGCCCGGCCCACAAACGGCACCCGCGTCGTCACGCCCGCGCCCGACTGGCCGGTGACGGGATCAACGGCGCACAACGAGAAGGTCGAGTATTGCGGCAGTCCTTCGTCATTGATGGTCACGCCATCCGCCGCGCGCTGTTGGGCGGAGGCCGGAAACCACGCGGCGCTTAACGCCAGCACGACCACGGTGCCAATCTTTCGAACCTTCATGATTCCTCCTGGAATGATCAACGCTTCGCGGCTGGTTCAAGTGTGAGGCGCCGGGTCAGGCTTTCGTTCCCCGAGCGGATGGAGCCGGCCGACGGGCCGAACAGCATCTTCCCGTCTTCGAAGCGGAAGTAGCGCGTTTGTTCGGTGCCCACGTAATCAGGCCGCCATGCCGCATCGACCTTCAAGGTGACGCTGCCGGCGGCGTCGTTGACCACACAGGATCCGGAGTACGCGATGTAGGTGCTGAGCAGCGCCGCCCGCATCTGCTCGCCGACCGGAGGGCTGGTCGCGGAGAACGACGGCACATCGCCCGACATGATCTGCACGTAGCAATGTCCGTCCTGGACGACGATCGAGCCGAGTGGCCGCAGGCCCCAGGGGTGGCGCGCCACCGACCCGTCGGCCCGCAAGTCTTCGGCCTTGAGCAGGGTCCACCGGCCCTGAATGGTTTGCGCCGCGGCCGACGCCGACAACCCGAGCCACAACAATGCGGTGACCGCAGCTCTCACGGTGTCCCCCGGAAAACTCAGCGCACCCACAATTGGCGTGTGATGGTGGGCGAGCCGCAGGCTTCGAACCAATCGACGCCTTCACTGACCAGGTCGAACTTCAGGGCATAGCGTCCTGGCGTCTCCGGGATCGGTACCTCAATATGCACCGACGTTTCCGCACCGGGCGCCAGATCTTCTGGCAACCACGCGCGGGCGTGATCGCGGTTGATCAGCTCGCCGCCGGCACCCATCAGTTGCGCGCCGAGCCTGACGAGGCGCCGGCCCGAACTGGTCTGCTTCCGGAACGCGCGTCCCGAGAGGTTGCGCACCTTGGTAGTCAGCGCCAGGGTTGAGGCGGCCCGCACCAGGAACGGCAGGCCGGGCAGTGCGGTATGCACGTCGATTTCGGCGCGCGGTGTCATGCCTGGAATGGCGTTGCCGAGCCCGCTGTTGTCCCAGATCTCGTTTCGGATTCGCGCGTTGCCGTCAGAACCCGGCTTGAAGCGCTGCGAGAACGAATCTTCGGGATGGTCAGTAATTTCCCAGCACAGACGGTCGATGCCGATCTCGGCGGCCAACTGCCGTGCCCGGTCCATCTCCTCGTCCTGGTCGTTCCAGTTGAAGAGGATGTAGCGCCAGTTGACGAACGGCAGTTCACGTCCACCCTTGTCGCGTTCATCGACCAGCGCACGCAGGTTGGCGATCGCCTTATCGAAGTTGCCGCGTTGCCGGTAGCGCACGTAGGTGTCCTGCGACGCGCCGTCGATCGAGAACGTCACTTCGTCGATGCCCGAGCGCGCCAACTGGCGCACCTTCTCGTCGGTGAAGGCCAGGCCGTTGGTGCTGGTGTAGAGGTAGATGTGCGGAAAGCGCGTCTTGATGTAGTCGCACATCTCGACCGCGCGCTTGTGCAGGAACGCTTCACCGTAGTTGAAGAAGTCGATGCGGCCGAGTGACGGCCCGGCTTCATCCACCACGCGGGTGAACAGGTCCCAGTCGAGCATGCCGGCCTGACGCGTGCGCGTGATGCCGGTCTCAGGAGCGCAGCACGCCTGGAAGCACGAGATGTTACACGCCGCCGTGGTCTCGATGTAGAGGCGGCCGGGCAGGGCGCCGGCGTTCAGGTCGCGCTGCGGTGGCTCCTGGCCCGGTGGCAACGGCAGCTTGAGCGGACAGTCGCCGCAAAAATCAGAGCCGCCGGCGTTCATGTCGATGCGCAGCTGGCTGGCGGCGGCGCCTCGCCAGATCTCCGCGACCGCCGAGGTGCGGGTGTCACCCAGGACCCGTTTGGCATAGGGGTCGGCGCAGCCGCAGACCATGCGGCCGTCGCACAGCAAGACCCCGATCGACCAGGGCCACGAACACGTGTAGCGGTTGGCGAGGTGGTTGAGTGACATCGCTACGGCTTGCCGATCTTCCTCATGTACGCCTCGAGCTTGTCGTTCTCGTACTTCACCTGGTTCAGGAACAGGCTTTCGGCGAGGTAGGCGCGCCGTTCCTCGTCCGTCAGCTGGCCGATCAGGTGATTGATCTCCCGGTTCAGGTCCTCGAATGAACGCCCCAACTCCCGCTTGGCAGTCACTTCGTGGAACAGGGCCTCGAGAACGGCGAGCAAGTCGCCATCCAGAAGGAGGTCGGCGCCGGACGTGGTCTTGATGCTTCTCATGGCCAGATTCCCATCTGTGTCATCTGTGGCCCTAGCTCCCGAAGCTCTGAAGCGCGGCCGCCTCGTCTGGGAACATCTTGAGAAAGTTGTGCGCGCCGGCCATGGTGAGCATGGTCTCGACCCGTTTGTTGACGCCGGCCAGCCGCAGCTCGCCGCCGGCCGCCGAGGTCTGGCGATACAGGTCCATCAGGCAGCCGATGGTGGCCGAGTCCACGTAGGTGACCTTCGACAGGTCGATCATCACCTTCTTGTCGCCGGCGGTGAGCAGCGACATGACCGCGCCGGAGAAATCGGCCAGCAGCGGATACATCAGTCGCGTTTCGCCAATGCGAACAATGGCGACACCTTGAGCACGGTCGGTCGTGAGATTCATCCGGTTACCCTTTCGTCTTCCTCTCGAATGCGTTGCACCTGGCGAGCAAGTTCCGTGCGGCCGCGATTGATGCGCGATTTCACGGTGCCTTCCGGCAAGTTCAGCCGATCGGCGATTTCCTGGTACGACAGCTCCTGGATATCGCGTTTGACCACCGCTTCGCGCAGCGACGGCGGCAGTTCCGCCATGGCCTTGCGCAGCAGCTCGACGCGGTCGGCCTGTTCGAGCGCCTGGTAGGCGGTCTGGCCGGGCGCCGCCGGCGTCAGCTCGCCGGCATCGACGTCGCGGTCGATGGTTTCGCGCTCCTTGCGGACGCTGCGGTAGTGGTCGATGCACCGGTTGCGGCTCACGCTGACCAGCCAGGTCTGGAAATTCGCGCGGCGGTCGAAGGTGTGCAGTGAATTGAAAATCTTCAGGAAGACGTCCTGCGTCAGGTCTTCCGCTTCGTCGTGCCGGCCGGTGTACTTATAGGCGATGTTGAAGACCTTGCGCCGGTGCTGGCGCACGATCTCCTCCCACGCAATCTGATCGCCACCCAGGCAGCTCGCGATGAGCGTGTCGATGGCCTCAGTGGGCGCTGGCGAGGGATCAGGCATGTGTCAGGAGGCCGGGGACGAGGCGTCCCCGACCCGGAATCATATCATCCCGTCACTGCCGGGTTGCGCGGCGGACGGGATAGAATTAAGGCAGTGGCCTTCACCACTCCTTCGACTTCCTCAGAAGCAGCAACCGCCCGGCTCCAGGACATCGCTGCCGCCGTCGGTACGCCCTGCTACGTCTACGATGCGGACATGATCGGCGCCGCCTACGCCACGCTGGACCAGGCCTTCGCCGGCTACCCGCATGCCATTCACTACGCGCTGAAGGCCAATTCGGCGCTGGCCATTGTCCGCCTGCTCCAGGCGCTTGGCGCGCACGCCGACGCCAACTCCCTTGGCGAAGTCGACGTCGCGACGCGGTGCGGGTTCCGGCCCGACCAGGTGATTTTCACCGGCGTGGGCAAGAGCGCGGCCGAGATCGATCGCGCGGTCTCACTCGGTTTGCAGGCGATCAATGTCGAATCGCCCGGTGAGCTCGATCGCATCGATCAACGCGCGATGGCACAGGGAACGGTCGCCCGTGTCGCGTTGCGCGTCAACCCCGACATCGACGCGAAGAGCCATCCGCACATTTCCACGGGGTTGCGATCGAATAAATTCGGGGTGCCGATTGATGAGGCGCCGGCACTGTTCCGCGAGATGGCCCACCGCCAGGGCCTGACCCCGGTTGGTGCCCACGTGCACATCGGGTCCCAGATTACGACGCTCGACCCGTTGAGCCGAGCGGCCGAAGCGGTGGTCGCGCTCGCCCATTCGCTGCGCGACGAAGGCATCACCCTTCAGCATCTCGACCTGGGCGGCGGGCTTGGCATTTCCTACGATGGCGGCCCGGTCGTGGACCCGGCCGACTACGTCCGTGCACTCGTGGCCGCGACCAGAGACAGTGGCCTCAAGATCGCGATCGAACCCGGACGGGTGCTCGTCGGTCCCGCCGGCCTGCTGCTGACCACCGTCGTCGACGTGAAGCAGTTCCCCGGAGCGAAACGCTTCGTCGTCGTCGATGCCGGCATGACCGAGCTGATGCGGCCGGCTCTCTATAACGCGTTCCATCGGATTGAGCCGGTGCTGCTACGGGCGGGCGACTCCGGGCCCGTCGACGTGGTGGGTCCGATCTGCGAAAGCACGGACTCGTACGCGCGCGACCGCCAGCTGGCCCCGGTGGCGGTCGGCGATCTCCTGGTCGTGCGTGACGTTGGCGCCTACGGGGCGGTCATGGCCCACACCTACTTGCGCCGGCCGCTGTCGCCGGAGGTGATGGTGGAACGCGGCGAGTGGCGCGTCATCCGCCGCCGCCAAACCCTCGACGAACTGCTCGCCCTCGAGACCGAATGACACTCAAGTCCCAAGCCCCCCACCTTCGCCAAGGCTCCGGTGGGCAAGCAAGCCCCAAGCCGCGGGGGCACTTGATCGTTTTCGAAGGCCTCGATCAAAGCGGCAAGCAGACCCAGGCCGAGCGGCTGCTGGCGGCCTTTCGCGCGGCTGGGCTCGGCGCCGAGTTCCTGACGTTCCCCGAATACACCACGGCCATTGGCACCGAGATCGGCCACGCGCTGCAGGGCGAGCGCCACTACGACCCCGACACCCTGCAACTGCTCTACATCGCCAATCGCTTCGAGTTCCGCCCGCGCATCAGGCAGTGGCTGGATGAGGGGCGAATGGTGGTGTGCGATCGCTACCTCGCCTCCAGCATTGCCTACGGCGAAGCCCAGGGCCTCGACGCCGCGTGGCTGACGGAGATTCAATGCCGCTTGCCGCAACCGTCACTGACGTTGCTACTCGACATCCCGCCCGCCGCGTCGCTCACTCGCAAGCAGGTGGCGCGCGACAAGTTCGAGCGCGACTTGCCGCTGCTTGGCCGCGTGCGCGAAAGTTACCTTCGCCAGGCCGGGCGAGAGGCCGGCTGGGTGCACCTCGACGGCGCTCGCGACAAGGATGCCGTGTCGGCAGAGGTGCTTAGCGCCGTCCGGTCACGACTCGGGCTGCTGTAAGGGCCCGCACTTCTTTCACTCCCGCGGCCTTCAACACCCGCGCGCAGGCGTCCAGCGTCGCGCCGGTGGTCGACACGTCATCCACCAGCACGACGACTGCAGGAATGTGGCGTCCGGCTTCTTGAGCGCCGTAGCCTTGGCGGAGGCGGTTAGCCGGACCGTTCGCCACGACAAATGCGTCACGCACATTGTGGTGACGTTCGTCCGCGGGCAGTTCGATTTGAGAGACCGTGTAGCGAACGCGGCGCAGAAGGGGAGCCACCGGCAAGCCGAGTTGGCGCGCCAGGTCGTCGGCCTGGTTGAAGCCGCGGGCGCGCTCGCGGCGCGGATGCAGCGGCACGGGCACCGCCAGATCGGCGGTTGCCAACATCGCCGTGCCGCTCTCCCGCATCAGCCCGCCGAGCGGCTTCGCGATCGAGCGCCGCCGCTCGTACTTCAGCGCGTGAATGATGTCGCGGAGGCGGCCTTCATACAGGTCGACTGCGCACGCCCAGTCCACGGCGTGACGGCCGCGCGGGTGCTCGTTCAACGACGTGCCGCGACGAATCGACGCCCAGCAGCGCTCGCACACCGCGCCGTTCAGCGGCTGCAACAGCACCTGCGAACAGGCGGCACACGTCGGCTCGAAAAGGGAAGAGAGGAGAGAGTTGGCGAGGGCGCTCAGGGTCATCAGGCGGACCCAGTCCCGGGCCTTCTGGCACTAATCCTGGTCTGGTAATTCGTGGCGCACGGCGCTGCCCCACAGGCGATCGAGCGCGTAGAAGTCCCGTGCGTGCTTCGAGAACACGTGGACGACGAAGTCGAAATAGTCGAGCAGCACCCATTCCGCCCGCGCGTAACCTTCCACGAGCGACGGACGCTGCTTCTGCGACTTGAGCGCTTCTTCCACCGAATCAGCAATGGCCTGCACCTGCCGCGGATTGGCACCTGAACAGATCACGAAGTAATCCGTGAACGCGCCCGCCTTCTTCAGGTCGAGCACCACCACGCCGGTGGCCTTTTTGTCCTGCGCCGCCTCAATCACTGCCTGGATCGACTTCGGCAACTTGGGCAAGCGCGGCGATGCCGCCTTCGTGCTTGCCGCGCCGGAGCCCGATGACTTGTCCACCGTAGCCTTGGCGAAGGTGGAAGCTTTGGCGGAGGCGGGGCGAAGGCGGGTCGTTTTTGGTTTCCGCGAACTCAGAGTCTTTGCCATGCAAGGTGCTTTCCAGTTGTCGGGCAACCCTAATGGGCGGCCCCCACATACAAACGATGGGTCGAAACGTAGGCGGCAACGGATGCGGGAACCAGGTCGCCAATGCTCTCACCCGCGCGAACGCGTCGCCGAATCTCCGTAGACGACACGTCGGGGGTCGCGGTTTCAATCAAAATGACGCGGGTTTTTCCGTCAGGCGTGGGGCTTGGGGCTTGAGGCTTGAATAGATCCGGTGTCGTCATGCGGTCGGCAAGGTCGGGGACACGCGCTTGCAGTGAGTGTAGCGTGATTCCGGGCCGTGCGACGACGGCGAAGTGAGCGAGGTCGAGGACGGCGGGGTAGCGCGACCAGGTGGCAATTTCTGCGAACGCATCGGCTCCGATGATGAAGAAAAACTGAGACGTCGATGTGGCGCGCAGCGCGGTCAGCGTGTCGAACGTATAGGACGGGCCGTTGCGCGTCAGCTCGATGTCCGACGCGGTCCAACCCTGCTGTTCGGCGGCCGCCAGTTCGGCCATCGCCAAGCGCGCCTCGGGCGAGGCGCTGGCCGCCGTGGCGCGATGGGGCGGGATGCGAGACGGCACCAGCATCACGCGGTCGAGGCGCAGCGCGGCCTGGGCGCGCAGCCCGGCCGTGATGTGACCGTTGTGAATGGGATCGAAGGTGCCGCCGAGGACGCCGAGCGTCATCGCTTCTTGGGTGTGCCGCTGCGAAGGGGTGGCATCAGCGCGGGGTTGTAATCCGCCGGCACCTCCGCCTCCGCCAAGGCTTCCACCTTCGCCAAGGCTACGGTGGACAGGCCGGCGGACAAGTCGCCGGTCGCGTCCTCGCCTAGCGCAAGGGCCTTGGCTTCGAGCTCGCGCGCCTTGGCAATGATCGGCCAGGCGGCTTCAATCAGTTCCTTCACGCCCGTGCCGGCGACCGCGGAGATCTGGAAGAACTTCAGCTTCAATTTCTTCGCGCGTTTCTCGAGGGCGGTGACGCGCTTCGGATCGTCGACGGCGTCGATCTTGTTCGCGGCGACGAGGTGCGGCTTGGCGAGCAGCTCGGGATTGTAGAGTTCGAGCTCCTGGCGGATGGTGTCGAGGTCTTCCACCGGGTCGCGACCCGAGGCGCCGGACACATCGACCATGTGGATGATCACCTTCGTGCGCTCGATGTGGCGCAGAAACTGGTGACCGAGACCGTGCCCTTCGTGCGCGCCTTCGATCAAACCCGGAACGTCGGCCACCACGAAGTCGCGGTCGCCGCTGAGCGCCACGACGCCAAGGTTCGGCGTGAGCGTCGTGAACGGGTAGGCGGCAATCTTTGGTTTCGCCGCGGAGATGACCGAGATCAGCGTCGACTTTCCCGCGTTGGGATAGCCGACCAGGCCGACATCCGCCAACAGCTTCAGCTTGAGGTGAAGGTCGAACTGCTGCCCTGGCTCGCCCGGCTGCACCTTGCGCGGCGCGCGATTGGTCGCGGTGGCAAAGTGCGCGTTGCCGAGGCCGCCTCGTCCGCCCTGAGCGAGCAACACGCGCTGGCCGACAATCGTGAGGTCCGCCGCCTGTTGCTTCTCGCCGGTCTCCGGATCGATCTTGAACACCAGCGTGCCGACCGGGACTGGAATTTCCATGTCGCGGCCACCGCGGCCAGTGCGCAGGGCGCCCGCGCCGTTGCCGCCGCGCTGGGCCTTGTAGTCGGGGTTGAAGCGGAAGTGGACGAGCGTGTTGCGGTGGGGGTCGGCGACGAGGAAGACGGAACCGCCCGCACCGCCGTTGCCGCCATCAGGTCCGCCCTTGGGGACGAACTTCTCGCGACGGAAGCTGAGCGATCCGCTGCCTCCGTCGCCTGCCTTGATGTGGATGTCGACTTCGTCGACGAACACTTACTTGTTACTCGACCGGGTGAACGGAGATGAACCGTCCGCGCTGACCGTGGTCTTCGAACTTCACCTTGCCGGTGACCTTCGCGAACAGCGTATCGTCCTTGCCGAGGCCGACATTCAGCCCGGGTTGATACTTGCGGCCACGCTGGCGCACCAGGATTGACCCGCCGGTGACGAGGTTGCCTTCGAAGCGTTTGACGCCGAGCCGCTGCGAGTTGCTGTCGCGGCCGTTACGAGACGATCCTTGACCTTTTTTGGTAGCCATTACAGGGGCTCTATCTCTAAACCTGGATGTCGGTGATGCGGACGCGCGTCAGGAGGCTCCGGTGGCCCTTCGTCCGACGGTACTGCTTGCGCCGCTTTTTCTTGAACACGCGGATCTTCTTGGTCTTGTCGAGTTCGCCGATGACGCCGACCACCTTGGCGCCCGACACGAACGGGGTGCCCGCGGTCACGTCGCCCGCGTCATTGCTGACGAGGAGAACCTGGTCGAACGACACTTCGCCGCCGGCTTCACCGGCGTTGTGTCCGTCGATGGCGATAATGGCGCCCGGCTCGACACGGAACTGGCGGCCCGAGGCCTGAATGATTGCAAACACGGTCAAATCTCCGATTCGGACAGCGGAACTGAATTTCCGCGCCACAGGAACTACAAAGGATACCACATGGGTTCGGTCCGCCTAAAGGCGGACGCTACATTGATGCCGATGTGGCGTCCTGCTTCAGCCGGACCATGCCTACTTGAGAAGGGTCCTGGTTCCCTTTATCTTCTGTGCGCTCAACGTGTTAAGGAACGCTGGCAGCAGCCGGTCCATGAGCTCGAAATAGGACGACAGCGCCGGGGTCTGCTGGCTGGCGTTGTAGAGAATCTCTTCCCGAAACGTCTCGGTGTGCAGGGTTTCGCCCGTCCGGCCGTCGATGAAAATGAAGGTGGGGCGCAGCACGAACCCCTTGCGCTCCATGTAGGTGCGGACCGGCACGACCTGCCGGCGGCCAAACGAGTCGTAGACTTCCTGTTCGCGCTGGACGAAACCAGAGCGTTGTTGCGGCGCGAACAGCACCGAGCCGGTGACGATCAGCGGCTGCTGAAACTCCTCGCCGATGCGCTTCCAGTAGGCGACGTTCGCGAAGATGTGGTTGTAGGGCTCGAGGTCTTTCTCTTCGTTGAAGACCGGCGGCTTGCTGGGACCGGGTTCCTGCGCGGGCGCCGCCGCCTGCTGATCGGGAACCGGCGGCGTGCTCGTGCCGTCACCGCTCTGCTCGGCCACTTCGAGCAGTGGCAGCGTATCGGCGTCGATCACGCGCATGATGGCCTTGTTACGCAGCTGGCTGCGCAGCAGGCGCACCGTTTCCATGTTGGCGTCGACATCCTCGTTGGCGCCGGCAATGAAGCCGGCAATGAAGATGCGCTGGAAGGCCGAGACATCCAGCTTGGGCTGGATCGGGGTTTCAATCGGGATCTCGATGTAGCTGGTGCACGCCACGAGGGCGGCCACTAGCGCCAGGCACAGCGTTGCCTTTGCCCGGCCTCCGGCCGTGCGCCTAAAGCTGTCGACCGTCTTTCTGAGTCGCGCGGTCATTGATTTCCTTGAACAGGTCGTAGTTCTGCCTGACGAGCGCATTGTTAGGTTCGAGCGCGAGCGCTTTCTCGTACGCCTCTCGTGCCTTTGCCAACTGACCCGCGTGCTCGTAGGCCACCGCGAGGTTGTTGAACGCTGCGGCATAAGTAGGATCGAGCTGGGCGGCGCGCTCCCAGCGGTAGATCGCTTCTTTCCACAGACCGCGCTGTGCCACCTGGATGCCGAATTCGATTTGTTCCTTGGCCTGACCCCGCTGCTCGGCCCACGCATGTGGAGCCGACGCCATGACCACGAACAGTGCCAAAACCAGAGGGCAGACAGACATGGTTACTACTCCGCACTATATCGGCCTACCCCTAGGGCGGCAAGTGAGTTATCGTCGTCCTCAGGTCAGGCCGCCGTCAGCCGAGGTTTCCCCATGGATACCATCAGGCTCGGCTCGTCTCGTTTCCCGCCACTCCTGGCCGAAATACCCGATCCGCCCCGCGTGCTGTGGTTCCGCGGCGACCTCTCGATTTGTGACAAGACGGTGGTGGCGGTCGTCGGCGCCCGCAAGGCCTCGCGTGACGGCGTCGCGGCGGCCGCGGCCATTGCCAGCGATCTGGCCAGGGCAGGAATTGTTATTGCGAGCGGGCTCGCCCGTGGAATTGATTCCGCCGCTCACACCGGTGCGCTCGATGCCGGGGGCACCACCATTGCGGTGCTGGGGACAGGCATCGATCAGGTCTATCCGCCCGAGAACAAGGCGCTGTTCGAGCGCATCGCCAGCCACGGGTTGCTGATGACCGAGTTCCCTCCAGGCGCGCCGCCGCACATGGGGCACTTCCCCAGGCGCAACCGCATCATCAGCGGGCTGTCGCGCGCGGTGCTGGTCGTCGAAGCGGCCGAGAAAAGTGGTTCGTTGATCACGGCTCGGCTCGCCGCGGACCAGGGCCGCGACGTCATGGCCATGCCCGGCCTCACCGCCGGCGGTCGCAACCGAGGCGCGCACGCCTTGTTGAGGGATGGGGCAAAGCTCGTCGAGTCCGCGGTCGATATCCTGCAAGAGCTGGGAATCTCCGGCGCCGGGGCATTGGTGCGAGAAACGCCGGAAACCGTTGAATTCACAGTCGATGACATTGCCGCGGAGCTGAAGATACCGCCCGGCGATGCGCTTGCCCGGTTGCTCGAATGGGAGCTGACCGGGCAGATTCGGAGAATTGGCTCGGGCCGGTTCATTCGGACACAGATGGCCCAGGGCCGCGGATGAGTCAGGGCCGCGGATGACACAGATGACGCAGAAATCTTGTCGAAAAATTGGGCCGTGCTAACGTTAGGCCTTTCCAGAACCCAAAAAGTCGATGCCGATACCGCTAGTTATTGTTGAGTCGCCCGCCAAGGCCCGGACGCTTGCTCGCTTTCTCGGGAAGAAGTACCGGGTGGAGGCCAGTTACGGCCACATCCGGGATCTACCTGAGTCCGCGGCCGAGGTTCCGGCTGAAATCAAGGGCAAATCCTGGGGCCGGCTCGGCATCGACACCGACGGTGACTTCACGCCGTACTACGTGGTGCCCGGCGACAAGAAGAAGAACGTCACGGCGCTCAAGGCCGCGATGAAGGACGCGTCGGAACTGATTCTGGCGACCGACCCCGACCGCGAAGGCGAGGCGATCAGCTGGCACTTGAAAGAGTTGCTGAAACCCAAGGTCAAGGTTCGCCGCATTGTTTTTCACGAGATCACGGAAGAAGCCGTGAAGGCGGCGTTGGCCGAACAACACGACGTAGACGAGAACCTGGTCCGCGCGCAAGAGAGCCGTCGCATTCTCGATCGGCTCTACGGCTACACGCTGTCGCCAGTGTTGTGGAAAAAAGTGCAGACCGGCCTCAGCGCCGGCCGCGTGCAGAGCGTGGCGGTGCGCGTGATCGTCGAGCGCGAAGAGGAACGCCTGGCTTTCCGCACTGCGAGCTATTGGGATCTCGAGGCCAAGCTGCGCGGCGGCGCGATCGAGTTCCCCGCGACGCTCGCCAAGATTGGCGGCCAGCGCGTGGCCACCGGCAAGGACTTCGACAGCAAGGGTGTGCTCGAATCGAGCACGGTCAAGTTGCTGGACGAAACCGACGCGCGGGGCCTGCGCGAAACGCTGATGCGCAAGTTGCCGTGGTCGGTGACCAGCGTTGAAGAGAAGCCGTACAGCCAACGGCCGGCGCCGCCGTTCACCACCTCCACCCTGCAGCAGGAAGCGAACCGCAAGCTCGGGTTCTCGTCCGAGCGCACCATGCAGATCGCGCAGCGGCTGTTCCAGGGCATGGACCTTGGCGGCGGCGATCTCGAGGGCTTGATTTCGTATCACCGAACCGACTCGACGACGCTGAGCAACAAGGCGCTGGTCGAAGCACAGCACGCGGTGGTGGAGCTGTACGGCGCCGACTATCACAAGGGTCCGCGTCAGTACCAGACCAAGGTGCGCAACGCGCAGGAAGCGCACGAGGCGATTCGCCCCACCGACTTCCGCCGCACCCCCGCGTCGCTCGAGCGCGCGCTCGAAAGCGACGAGATGCGGATCTATGACCTGGTCTGGAAGCGCGCCGTCGCCTCGCAGATGGCCGACGCCAAGCTGTTGCGCACGTCGGTGGAGATCACCGGCGAGACCAGCAACGGCGTGCCCGCCACCTTCAACGCCAGCGGCAAGGCGATTGAGTTCGCCGGCTACCTCCGCGCCTATGTCGAAGGCTCCGACGATCCGTCGGCCGAGCTGCTCGAGCAAGACACCGTGCTGCCGAAGCTGTCGGTCGGCGATCAGGTGTGGTCGCCCGACAAGCTGGAGCAGGATCTGATCCTCCTGGCGCTCGATGCGAAGGGCCACCAGACCTCGCCGCCCGCTCGTTATACCGAAGCGTCGCTGGTGAAGAAGCTCGAAGAAGAAGGCATTGGCCGTCCGTCGACGTACGCGCCGACCGTGGCCACCATTCAGCGTCGCGGCTACATCTCGCACCAGGGTAAGGCGCTCGTGCCCAGCTTCACGGCGTTTGCCGTCACGCGGCTGCTGCGTAATCACTTCGCCGACTACGTTGACCTCGCGTTCACCGCCGAGATGGAAGAGATTCTCGATAAGATCTCGAACGGCGAGAAGGACTGGCTCGAGTTCCTCGCCGAGTTCTATCGCGGCGATGGCAAGCACCCCGGCCTCGAACACCTGGTCGAGGACAAGGGCCAGGCGATTGAATACCCGATCATCGAGCTCGGCATCGATCCCGAAAGCAACCTGCCGATTCGGGTGCGCATTGGCCGCTACGGCCCGTTCCTGCAGATGGGATCGCAGGCCGACAACGGTCCGCGCGCGTCGCTGCCGGAAGAACTGGCGCCGGCCGACCTGACACTTGAGAAAGCGATCGCGCTGCTCAAGGCCAAGGCGCAAGGACCGAAGTCGCTCGGCGTTGATCCAGTGAGCGGCCAGCACGTTTACATCATGCACGGCCGCTTCGGTGCCTACGTCCAACTGGGTGAAACACCGGAAGACCGCGAGATCAAGCCGCGCCGCGCGTCGCTTGGCCGCGATCACACCGAAGAGACCGTCACCATCGACGTGGCGCTCAAGCTGCTGTCGCTACCGCGCGAACTGGGCATCGGCGAAGACGGCGAAGCGATCCTGTCCAACGTCGGCCGCTTCGGCCCGTACGTGAAGCAGGGCACCGAGTTCCGCTCCCTCGAAGAGACCGACGATGTCTATACGATTGCGCTGGCGCGCGCGAAAGAACTGCTCGCGCAGCCGAAGAAGTCGAGCCGGCGCACGCGCGCCGAACCGAAAGAACTCAAGGCGCTCGGCAAGCACCCGACCAGCGGCGAGAACGTCCGCATTCTCGACGGCCGTTACGGACCCTACGTGACCGACGGCACCACCAACGCCTCCGTGCCGAAGGGCACGCAGGTCGAAGCGGTGACGATGGCCGCGGCGGTCGAGTTGCTGAACGCGCGCGAAGGCATGTCGAAGTCGAAGACGCCGGCCCGCGGCCGCAAGGCGGCAAAGGCGCCAGCGAAGAAGAAGACCGCAGCGAAGAAGGCGAAGTAAGCGAGTTAGCCGCTTTCTTGGCGCCTGACTCTCGGAATGTGGCGTCCGGCTTCTTGACCACCGTAGCCTTGGCGAAGGTGGTTAGCCGGACCTACTTTGCAAACAGGCGTTCCAGCGACAGCTCCCACCCCGGCAGCAGCGGCGTCGTTAGCGTGCTGGCATCCTTGGCTGCGAGTGTCATCGCCACGGGAAACGATCCATCGCCGGCCCGGCGATAGACCGCGATGCTCTGGCGGTCGGGATCAACAATCCAATATTCACGCACCCCTTCGCGGTCGAAGAGCTGCCGCTTGATCGTCAGGTCACGCTTGCGGGTGCTGGGTGAGAGCACTTCAACCACAATTCCCGGGGCACCGTGAACATGCTTCGCCGTCAGAATGTCCCGCTGATCGCCAAGCGCGACCAGAACATCTGGCTCAACGACGTCGTGCGGAGTGAGAATTACGTCGAGAGGCGCGGCGAAGGCCTCGCCCTGGTCCGGGTGGGCTTCGAGGTGAGCGCCAATGGAGACGGCCAGCCGCCACACGAGGCGCTGGTGGGGTACCAACGGCGAGGGCGTCACAAACAGCTCCCCGTCGATGAGCTCGCGCCGCACACCGTCCTCGTCTGGAAACATCGCGACCAGATCGTCGTAGGTGAGCTTGGGTGTGGAACGAACCGCGTCAGGCATCGCGTCTCTCCCCTCCATTCGGCCATCCTACCATCGTCGTGCGACATGCCATTTGTTCCTGCGAACGGTGTGCCGCTGGAGTTTCGGCCTGATCTCGGTAAAGTGGGTCATCGAGATCGCAGAATCTGCGTCATCGGCCGCGCAGGCATTGCGAAAGTTCTGACACCTCCGTTCAGTGTGCGAGACTCGTTGGTCGTGTCATGAAGCGCTACTGGTCTCTCGTCCGTGAAGCGGTTCGCGGCTCTGACCGTGACTATACGGCGGGCCCAGTCGGGTCCGCCCTCGTCCTGCTGTCGGTGCCCATGGTGCTCGAAATGGCCATGGAGTCGCTGTTCGCGGTGGTCGACGTGTTCTTCGTCTCGCGCGTGAGCGCCGACGCGGTGGCCACGATCGGCGTCACCGAGTCGATGTTGACCATCGTCTACACGGTGGCGCTGGGCCTGGGCATTGGCGCGACGGCGGTCGTGGCCCGGCGGATCGGCGAAAAGGATGACGATGGGGCGGCGCAGGCGGCGGCGCAGGCGATCGCGCTTGGCCTGATCATCTCGACGGTAATCGGCGTGGCGGGGTGGTTCAACGCCGAGCGGCTGCTGCGGCTGATGGGCGCCACGCCGTCGATGATCGAATCGTCGCTCGGTTACGCGCAGGTGATGTTTGCCGGCAACGCCACGGTGACGCTGCTGTTCCTGAACAACGCGATCTTCCGCGGCGCCGGCGACCCGGCCATCGCCATGCGGGTGCTGGGGATTGGCAACGCCATCAACATGGTGGTCGATCCGATCCTGATCTTCGGCCTCGGCCCGTTTCCCGAACTGGGCGTGACCGGCGCCGCCATCGCCACCAACACCGGGCGTGGCATCGCCGTGGCCATTCAGTTCTGGACGCTGGCGTCGGGCAAGAGCCGCATTCACATCACGCGGCGGCACCTCGAGCTGGTGCCGGCGGTGATGTGGAACGTCTGTCGCCTGAGCGGATCTGGCTTCCTGCAGATTCTCATCGATACCAGCAGCTACATTGGCCTGGTGCGGGTGATCGCCACCTTCGGCAGCGACGCGCTGGCCGGCTACACGATTGCGATTCGGCTTGTGCTTTTCGCAATCATGCCGGCGTGGGGGCTGAGCAACGCGGCGGCGACCATGGTGGGGCAGGCGCTTGGGGCCGGCAAGCCCGATCGCGCGGAGCAGGCAGTGTGGACGGCGGCCAAGTACAACGCGATCGTGTTGGGCGCGGTCGGCGCGCTGTTCGTGGTGTTTGCGCCGCAGATCGTGGCGATTTTCACCGCCGATGCCGCGGTGGCTCCCAACGCCGTTGACTGCCTCCGCATTGTCAGCGCCGGCTTTGTATTCTTTGCCTACGGGCTGGTGTTCACGCAGTCGTTCAATGGCGCGGGCGACACGTGGACGCCCACCTGGATCAACCTCGGTTGCTTCTGGGCGTGGCAGATTCCGCTGGCCTGGCTACTGGCGATCAAGCTGGGGATGGGGCCGCGCGGCGTCTACATCGCGATGACGGTGGCGTTCTCGACGCTGGCCGTGGTCAGCGGCATCATCTTTCGCAAGGGCTGGTGGAAGGCGCGCACGGTCTAACGGCGGTATCCTGTGTGCGTGATTCACATCATCGGCGGCGGCCTGGCTGGTTGCGAAGCGGCCTGGCAGGCCGCTGAGACCGGCGCCGACGTCACCATTCACGAGATGCGGCCGGTGCGGCCGACGGCCGTGCACCAGACCGACGGGCTCGCCGAGTTGGTCTGCAGCAATTCCTTCCGCGCCGACAAGGTCGACAACGCGGTGGGGCTGATCAAAGAAGAAATGCGTCGGCTCGGCTCTCTCGTCATGCGAGCAGCCGATGCCACGCGCGTGCCGGCGGGCGCGGCGTTGGCGGTGGATCGTCATGCCTTCTCCAAGGCCATGACCAATGCCGTGCAGGCGCATCCGCGCATCCGCGTCGATCGTGAGGAAGTCGTGAAGGTGCCGGGCACCGAATGGTCGCCGGTGATTATCGCCACCGGCCCGCTGACCTCCGAGGCGTTGTCGCAGGACATCCAGGCGATGGTCGGCGAGGAGCACCTGTCGTTCTACGACGCGATCAGCCCGATCGTGCTGGCCGAATCGATCGACATGTCCAAGGTCTTTCGTGCCTCGCGGTGGGGCCGCAACGTGTGGAGTGCCGACCCCGGTGAGGCACTCGAGACGACCGCGGAAGGCGACTACCTGAACTGTCCGATGAGCAAGGCGGAGTACGACGCGTTCCATGCGGCGCTGGTCTCGGCCGAGTCGGCCACCGTCCACGACTTCGATAACACAAAATTCTTTGAGGGTTGCCTGCCGATCGAAGTGATGGCGCACCGCGGCGAGGGCACGCTGCGGTTTGGGCCCATGAAGCCGGTCGGCCTCAAGGATCCGCGCACCGGCCAATTGCCCTACGCGGTCGTCCAATTGCGCCAGGACACCCTGGCCGGCGATCACTACAGCCTCGTCGGCTTCCAGACCCAGATCAAGTGGGGCGATCAATCGCGCTTGCTCAAGCTGATCCCAGGGCTCGAGAATGCCGAGTTCGTCCGCTTCGGCATGGTCCACCGCAACACCTACATCCGCGGTCCCAAGGTGTTATTGCCAACGTGGCAGACGCGCGATCGCGCCGATCTGTTCTTCGCCGGACAGGTGTCGGGGGTCGAGGGCTACGTCGAATCTGCCGCGTCGGGCCTGGTCGCCGGCCGCAATGCCGCCGCTCTCGCGCGCGGCGAAACGCCACAAGCGCCACCGCGAACGACGGCGATCGGGTCGCTGGCGTATTACGTGTCGCACGCGGATCCGAAGACGTATCAGCCTACCAACATCACGCACGGCATCATGCCGCCGCTCGACAATCCGCCGCGCGACAAGATGAAGAAGAAGCTGATGATTGCCGAGCGCGCGCTGGCTGACCTCAACAGGTGGCTTGAGGCGTGAGGCTTGCCTGCCCGCCGAAGCCTTGGCGTAGGTGGGGGGCTTGAGGCTTGGGAGAATCTGTGACTAATCTGTGTCTAATCCGTGGCTGCATTTTCGGTGGCCCGTGCGCGAACATCTAAAAGACTTCCTGGCCTATCTGAAACTGAATCGGCACGTCTCGCCGCACACCGTGCGCGCCTACGACAGCGACATCACCCAGTACCTCGCGTGGGTGGCCGCCGACAAGCAGCGGAAGATGTCGACGCTGACGCCGGCCGACCTCGACCTCTCCTCTGTTCGCACCCACCTGGCAGAATTGAACAAGGCCGGGAAGGCGCGCTCGTCGGTGGCGCGCAAGCTGTCGGCGCTGCGGACGTTCGTGAAGTACCTGCGCCGCGAAGAGTTGATCGAGCACGACCCAACGGCCATGGCCGTGGCGCCCAAGCGCGACCAGACCATTCCCACGCACTTGTCGGAACCCGAGATGGCCCGGCTGATCGAAACGCCCAGCACGGCCGATCCGCTCGGCCGCCGCGATCGCGCCATGCTCGAGCTGTTCTACGCCTCGGGACTGCGCTTGAGCGAACTCGTCGGGATCGACCTGGAAGACTTGAATCTCCCTGGGCGCATGGTCCGCGTGATGGGCAAGGGCGGCAAGGAACGGCTGTTGCCCTTCAACCAGAGCGCGCTGACGGCGCTGCGCGCGTGGATGGCCGACCGCGCCGTCATCCTGGCCGATCGCTCACGACGCAAGGTGGCCATCCGGCGCGCGCCGGCTCGGCGGCCGAAGGTGGCCGACCCGCTGTTTCTCAACGCGCGCGGCACCCGGCTCACCGGCCGGAGCGTCGACCGCATGCTGCGCTGCTACGTGGCGCTCTGCAGCACGCGGTTGGGCATCAGCCCGCACGCGCTGCGTCACTCGTTTGCGACCCACCTGTTACAGCGCGGCGCCGACCTGCGGGCGATCCAGGAGTTGCTTGGCCACTCGCGCCTCAGCACGACCCAGCGCTACACGCACGTCAACGCCGCGCAGCTCATCGAGGTGTACCGCAAATCGCACCCGCGCGCCGCCAAGAGCGAGTAGAATCCCGTCAGGTGCCTGTCTCGAAAGTGTTCGTCCAACCCCAATCGCTTCGCACGGCGATCGCGTTCTTCACCCTCCTCATCGCCACGCCAGCCTTCGCGCAGCAGACCGCGCCGGCGTCGGCTCCGCCCTCCGAAGCAATTGATTTCTTCGGCTTCAAGTTTTCGCAAAGCGAGCGCTTCAAGTTTGGCGGCGAGCTGGTGGCCGGCTGGTCGCACGACGGCGCCCAGGCGACACTCGGATTCGAGAAACAGGGCCGCGTCGGCATGGCGATCTTGAGCGTGGCCGGCACGGTCATCGACCATGTGCGCTATTTCGTGTCGGTCAACCCGGTCAGCGAAACCACCGCGCGTCCGGCGTGCGGCGAGAAGGACTTCTTCTTCCCCAACGACCCCAGTCTGGTGGCCGCCATCGGTCCCCTCGTCAAGTGCGATGTCGAAGACGGCCTCAAGCGCGTCGACACCTACAACACCTTCTCGCTCGACTACATCACGCAGCAGGGCATTCTGCGCGAGGGTTACGTCGACTGGGGGATTTCGGATTTCGTCTCGTTGCGCGGCGGCCGTTTCATTCTGCCGATTGGCCTCGCGCCCCGTGAAGTAGGCGCCGCGACCGCCAAGGACATGACCCGCATTACGCGGCTCAATGCCGAGGCCAACTTCGGTGCGATGCTCGCGGTGACCGCCCGGCGCGGTGACCACTCGCTGTTTGACGCCGGCCTGATGGCGGTGCTCGGCGACGGCAACCGCGAGAAAGACTACGACTGGTTCTACTTCGTCAACACCTCGCTCGACACCAACAGCGCCGTCACGCTGGTGGCGTCGGCCCGCCTCACGCCGATCAAGGCGCTTGATGTCCGTGCCGCCTACAAAAAGGGCTACACCGGTTCGAAGGTCGAGCGCCTGCCCAGCTACTGGGCGTCGAAGCGCAATGACGATGCGCTCGTGGTGAGCGTCAAGTTGTCGCCGACGTCATGGGCATCGGTGTTTGGCGAATACGCCAAGTACAAGTGGGGACCGACGGTGACCTCCGGCGAGTTGGTCGGTCTTCCCGACCTGGCCGCCATCGACAAGCCCGGCTACTTCGTGGGCGCCATGCTCGACGCGCCGATCGCCGGCAAGGTCCGCGCCGGCGGCAGCGTCGTGCGCGAGGAACTCACGCGCGACGACAGCCTGATCCAGTACCTGACGCTCAACCGCCTGTACGGGGTGTCGATGGGCAAAAAGGATCGCGCCTTGGTGGTCCGCGGCTTCGTGGACGTCAATCGCCTCGTCAACATCAGCTTCTTCTGGATGGGCGTGTCGAACCCGTTCCCCTGGGTCAGTGGCAGCTGGCCGGTCACCGGTCCAGCCGCGTTCACCGGCCGCGAACCCGACCGCATTGGTGTCTCGGTCACCGTTCGCACGCCATGACGAACCGGCACAAGGCGCGCTACAGTGTAGGACGTTGCGATGACGCCCCCCATGCCCGCGCCTTCGACGTCGACGGTGACTCGTGCCATCTACCTGGGCACCCTGGCAGCGCTGCTCGTTTTTGGCACCCTCAGCGTTCTCATTTACCGGTCCACCGTCAACGCTGCGGTCGAGCAGCACTCGACGCAGCAACTCACCATGGTCCGCACGGCTGCGGCGGCGATCCAGGGAGAGCTGCGCGGCCTCGCGGCGCTGTTGCGGCAGTTCAACAGCATCCCGAGCGTGCAGAACCTCGATGTGCCCTTTCTGGCCCAACGCATCGCGGCGGCCTTCGGGCAAAATCCCAACCGCATCGTCCGCTACATCGGCGTGACGTCAGCGCCGGGACTCGGCACGTCGATCGAATTGCTGTTGCCGCGCGCGCCCGACATGGCGCCGGCCACCACCACGCCGACCCCGACACCGCCGCTGGCAGACGGCCTGAAAGAGACCGTGCTGGTCGTGGAAGACGAGGACGCGGTGCGCATGCTGGTGGTCGAGTTGCTCACACGTGGCGGCTACCTGGTGATCCAGGCCGCCAGCGGCGAAGAAGCCCAGCGCGTGGCCGATGCGTTCGAGGGCACCATCCACGTGCTGTTGAGCGATGTGGTGATGCCCAGGGATGAAAGGCCCGGAACTGGCGGCCCGGTTGCGCGCGGCGCGGCCGTCCATCCGCGTCCTGCTGATGTCGGGCGACGCGGCCGATGTCGTCACCAAAGACGACCTCAAGGAGGCGACGTTGCTGTCGAAGCCGTTGGCGCCGGCCGTGCTGACCAAGGCCGTGCGAAAAATCCTCGACCAGCCCCTTTCGCCGAGACCGCTTCCGAAGGGATAATTGCCGGATATTCTCTGGAGGAGATCTGATGATTCGTGTGACGACCGTTGCGCTCGCCTTTACCGCCCTTGCCGCCCTCACCTCGCTGCCCGTTGAGGTTGCCGCCCAGGCGCCATCGCTCAAGAATCCCGCGTCGCTCAAGGAGCAGGCGCCGGCCACCTACAAAGTGAAGTTCGACACCAGCGTGGGCGTGTTCGTGCTCCAGGTGAACCGCGACTGGGCGCCGCTCGGCGCCGACCGGTTCTACAACCTGGTGAAGACTGGCTTCTATGACGAGGCGCGGTTCTTCCGAGCCATCCCGGGCTTCATGGTGCAGTTCGGCATCAACGCCGACCCGGCCGTCTCGACGCCGTGGCGCGCGGCCCGCATCGGTGTCGACCCCGTGAAGCAGAGTAACAAGCCCATGTTCATCACGTTTGCGATGGGCGGCACGCCCGATACCCGGACGACGCAGGTGTTCATCAACTTTGGCAACAACGCCAACCTCGACGCCATGGGCTTCGCGCCGTTCGGCGAGGTGATTGAAGGCAAGGACGTGGTGAACAAGATTTACACCGGCTACGGTGAAGGTGCGCCGCGCGGCAAGGGCCCTGACCAAGGACGGGTCCAGGCCGAGGGTAACGCCTACCTGACCAAGGAATTCCCGAAGCTGGACTTCATCAAGAAAGCGACGATCGAGAAGTAACATGCGCCACCTGCTCCTTGCGACGGCACTGTTTGTCGGTATTTCGAGTGGAGCAGGTTTCGGCCAGGTGCCGATCCAGGACCGGCAGCCCGCCGGTTCCGCGCTGAGGCCAGCGGTGATGGGGCCGACCGGTGGCGTGTCCACCGGTCATCCCCTGACCACCGCGTCGGCTTTCGCCATTCTGCTCAAGGGCGGCAACGCCTTCGATGCCGGCGTCGCTTCGCTGCTGGCCGGCGGCGTGCTCGAACAGGATCTCTACAGCCTCGGCGGCGAGGCGCTCGTGCTGGTCTATCCCAAGAACGACGCCAAGGTCACCTCAATCGTCGGCCAGGGCTGGGCGCCCAAGGCGGTGGACGTCGACTGGTACTTGTCGCGCAAGAAGGATCTGCAAGGCGAGGGACTCGACCCGGCGGTGGTGCCCGGAGCGCTGCATGCCTCGCTGACCGTGCTCGAGAAGTGGGGAACCATGACCTTCGAGCAGGTAGCTGCGTCAGCCATTGGCTATGCCGAGAACGGCTTCCCGATGCGCACGAGTACCTATCGGGCGATCCAGAATCAACTCAAGTTCTTCGAAAAGTGGCCCGGCAACAAGACCTATTGGCTGAAGGCGGATGGCTCGCCGTACAAGCCCGGTGAAACCATCAAGCTGCCGACGCTGGCGCGCACGCTCAAGCGGATGGTGGCGGCGGAACGTGCCGCGAAGGGCCAAGGCCGCGTTGCCGGCATCGTCGCCGCCCGCGATCGCTTCTACAAGGGCGACATCGCCAAGGAGATGGTGGCCTTCCTGCAGCAGCACGGCGCCCCGTTCGACGCCTCTGACTTCGCGGACTATTACGCGCGCATCGAGGAGCCGGCCAAGACCACGTATCGCGGCTACACCGTCTACAAGCACGGGTTCGGCAGCCAGGGCCCCGTGATGCTGCAGGCGCTCAACATCCTCGAGAACTTCGATCTCCACTCGATGGGCTACGGTAGTGCCGACTATCTTCATACCGTGATCGAGGCGATTAAGCTGGCCTACGCCGACCGTGACACCTACTACGCGGATCCCGCCTTCGTGCAGACGCCGGCTGAAGGACTGCTCTCGAAGGCCTATGCCAAGGAGCGCGCGGCGCTGATCGATCCGAAAAAATCATCGACCTCGTTCATCGCCGGTGATCCGTTGAAGTACGACACCAAGGTGAAGCAGTGGCCGTTCTGGAAGGCGAACGTCGAGAACGGCGCCACCCCGCGTAGCGACAAGCCGGGTTTGTCCGATGACTCCTCCGGCGTCGTCAAAGACACGACCCACATGGCGATCATCGACAAAGACGGCAACATCTTCGACGTGACGCCGAGCGGCGGCTGGGTGCCCGGTGCGGTGATTCTCGGCGACACTGGCATCGGCATGAGCGTGCGCGGCGAACAGTTCTGGCTCGACAAGACCCACGCCAATCAGATCCGTCCGCGCGCGCGACCGCGTTACACGCTGACGCCGAGCCTGGTGTTCAAGGGTGACACGCCGATGATGGGCCTCGGCACGCCCGGCGGCGACAACCAGGACCAGACCATCCTGCAGGCCTTTCTGAGCATCGTCGAGTTCTGGGACGAGTGGTATCCGAACCTGCACGCCGCGCTCGAGCGCCCGCGTGCACAGACGATGCACTTCTACGGATCGTTCTGGCCGCACACGGCTGGGTTCAATCAGCTGAACGTGGAAGCGACGATTCCGGATGCGGTCTACAACGAACTGAAAGCGCGCGGACACGATGTGAGTCGCTTGCGTCCGTTCGGGATGTCGGGGTGCGCGACCGCGGTGATGATCGACCCGGCGACGGGCAATCGCTTCGCGGCCGCTGATCCGCGGAGGGATTGCTATGCCATTGCGTATTAGGGCACTCGCGACGAGCGTGCAGGTAGCGTCGCAGCAGGCTGACAATCTTTGTCGTGAGGTAGGACTTCACCGGAATTTGTGAGGGCAGGATACATCTTCCCAGCGACCCACGCCGAGCGAAGCGAGGCGCCCTAAGAGGCCGAGCCGAGCACCCTGCGCCGAGGCATTTCAATCGCCAGCGTCTTGATCTTGTAGTTCATCACGCGCGGGCTGATCTGCAGCAGTTCCGCGGCGTCCTTCTGCACCCAGTTCGCCATCTTCAGCGCCTCGGTGATCGCCTGGCGCTCGATTTCCTCGAGCGCGATGCCGGTCGGCGGGATCTTGACCACGCTCTGTGAGTCGCGGCTGCCGCTGCCGGCCGGCGCGAAGTCGCCTAGCCGCAGATCCGCGGACGTGATGATCGCGCTTTCGGCCAGCAGCGCCGCGCGCTCGATCGCGTTCTCCAGTTCGCGGATGTTGCCGGGCCAGTTGTAGCGCACCAGCAGCTTCTGCGCCTCGTTGTCGAGCCCGTCGAGCCGCTTCTTCAACTCGCCGGCGAAGCGGCGAATGAAGTGCATGGCGAGCGGCAGGATGTCATCCTTGCGGTCGCGCAGCGGCGGCGTCTCAATTGATACGACGTTGAGCCGGTAGTAGAGATCTTCACGGAAGTGGCCCGATGCGACCATGGCGGACAGGTCGCGGTTGGTCGCGGCGATCAGGCGTACGTCCACGCGAATGGTGCGGGTGCCGCCCAGCCGCTCGAACTCGTGTTCCTGCAGCACGCGCAGGATCTTGGCCTGCGTGCTCGCGCTCATGTCGCCGATCTCGTCGAGGAACAGCGTGCCGCCATCGGCCTGTTCGAAACGGCCGATGCGCTGGCGATCGGCGCCGGTGAAGGCGCCCTTTTCGTGGCCGAACAGTTCCGATTCGAGCAGGTTCTCCTGCAGTGCGGCGCAGTTCACCTTGACGAAGTTGCGCGAGGCACGCAGTGAATTGTGGTGCGTGGCGCCGGCAATCAATTCCTTGCCGGTGCCGGTCTCACCGCGAATCAGCACCGTCGAGTTGCTCTTGGCCACCTTCTTGACCACGCCGAGGACCCGCTGCAGTGATTCGCTGCCGCCGACAATGCGATCGAAGTCGTAGTTCTCCTGGCGTTCGTTGCGAAGGTAGTCGAGCTCGTTGCGCAGGCGCTTCAGTTCCAGCGCCTTGTCGACCTTCACTTCCATTTCTTCCAGCTCGAACGGCTTCTGCACGTAATCGAAGGCGCCGTGCTTCATCGCCTCGACGGCGGTGGTGACCGACCCGAAGGCCGTCATCAGGATGACCGAGGTGGTGGGATGCAACTGACGGGTCGTGCGCAGCACGTCCAAGCCGTCGGAGCCACCCATCTTGAGGTCGCTGACCACCACGTCGAAGTAGCCCTCGTGCAGCCGCTCGAGTGCGGCGTTGCCGTTGGCGGCTTCCTCGACCTCGTGCCCGGCGGTGGTGAGCGAGAGCGCCAAATTACGCCGGAGTACATCGTGATCGTCGGCAACGAGAATGCGAGCCATGTCCTGGGGTCTCCGTCTGTCTTCGCGTTAGTGGTGCGGGCCGTGTTTGTAGGGTTCCACCGGCAGCGTGACGCGGAACCGCGTGCCGCGTCCGTCGGCGGTGGTCATGTCGATGCGGCCTTCGTGCGCGTCCACGATCTTGCGGACGATCGCCAGCCCGAGGCCGGAGCCCTGGGCCTTGGTCGTGAAGAACGGGTTGAAGATCTTTTCCGCCACCTCCGGCATCATCCCCGGCCCATCGTCGGCCACATCCACGACGACCGTCGCCACCGGCTGGTGGCCATCAGGCAGCAGCGCGCCTTCGGCGGCCGTCGTCGCCAGCACGGCGGAAATGGCGATGCGGCCACGGCCCTCGAGCGCTTCGTAGGCGTTGATCAGAAGGTTGGCAAACACTTGGGTGAGTTGATACTGGTCGGCGCCGAGTAGCGGCAGGTGCGCGGGCAGCGAGGTGTCCACCTGGATGCTGCCACGCTTGGCCTCGCCGTCGGCGAGGACCACCGCGCTGGCGAGTGCCTCGGCGAGCGATGTGCGATCCACCTGCAGGCGCACTGGTCGCACGAACGCCAGTACTTCCTGGACGATGGCGTTGGCCATCTTCGCCTCGCTGATGATGTCCTTTACCAGCGTCTGCACCTCCTCGTTCCGCGGCGCCTTGCGCCTCAGCAGGCCAGCCACCACTTCAATGGCCGCGAGCGGATTCTTGATTTCATGCGCCATCACGGCCGCCATCGCGCCGACCGCGGCCAGGCGATCGCGCAGGCGCTCGCGCTCTTCGATCTGCTCGACGTGGGTGAGGTCCTTGAAGAACAGCGCCGCGCCCACCGTGGCGCCCGCCTCATCGCGCACGAGCGAGAGCGTGTAGCCAATCACGGTGTCGGTGGACTTGAGGCGCAGCTCCGCGCGATTGGGGAGCGCCGCCATCTCGAACGCGCCGCCGAGCACGCGGACGATGTCGGGGTGATGGCGAAGGACGTCGCCGAAGGGCTGGCCGACGAGGGTCTGGCCGGGCGGGAGCGCGAATAGGCGGCAGGCCTCATCGTTGACCAGCACCACGCCGCCATCACGCGCGATGGCGAGCACGCCATTGCGCATGTTGCCCACCATGTGGCGGAAAAACACGTCGGTGAGTCGCGAGGGTTTCGCTGCGCGCTTCGGCATGTGCATGACGCCGGCACGAGGGGGAGCAAGGCTCATGCCTCGAACTGAGTGAACGAGGTAACGCTCTAAGTCGTTGCGATTACAGAATACGGATTATTACCTGGGCTGGACCGATTCGACAAAAATGTAATTGGGCTACGAATTCTGTAGATCCGAGAACTGCTCAGCTTCGCTCTGCAGCATTTCCCATTGGCTGAGGAGCTCGCCGACCTCCCACATCAGGGCCTGGTGCTGGGCCAGCACAGGCTTTGATGCTTCGTGGTTGCCGTAGAACTCCGGGGCCGACATGGTCTGCTCGACCTCCTTGATCGCGCGTTCGCGGTCCGCGATGCGCGCTTCGAGGTCGGCGACGCGATCCTTGAGCGCCTTCAGTGCGCGCTCGCGCTTCTTCTTCTCGACGTTGTCGCGCTTGCGCTCGTCGTAACTTGGCGCGGCAGGTGCAGCCGGTGCGGCAGGTGCCTTCGTCGCACGCGATGCACCCGACGCACGCGATGCACCCGCTGAGCCTTGTGCCTTGCTCCACAAATACGACTCGTAGGTCCCGGGATAAAGAATCGCCTTGCCGTTGCCGACCTCGATGATCTTGGTGGCGAGCCGTTCGACGAAATAGCGATCGTGCGACACGAAGATCAGCGTGCCGCCGTAATCGGCCAGCGCGTCGAGCAGCACCTCTTTCGAGTCGATGTCGAGGTGGTTGGTCGGTTCATCGAGCAGCAGGGTGTTCGACGGCCGCAGCAGCATGCGCGCCACGGCGAGCCGCGTGCGCTCGCCGCCCGACAACACGCCCGCCTTCTTGTAGACATCGTCGCCCGTAAACAGGAAGCCGCCGAGGATGTTGCGAATGGCCGGCACCATGTTGTTTGGCGAGCCGTCCGACAGCGTCTCGTAGACCGTGAGGGCGGGTTCGAGACGGGTGGCTTCGTCCTGCGCGAAGTACTGCATCACCACCTGGTGCCCGACGTTACGTTCACCGGCGTCGGGCGCTTCCTCGCCCGACAACATGCGCATCAGCGTCGACTTGCCGGCGCCGTTGTGGCCGACGAGCGCAATGCGATCGCCGCGCTCGATGTGGAGGTGAACGCGATCGAGCACCAGCTTCTCGCCGTACGCCTTGCGCACGCCCTTCAACTCCTGCACCATGCGGCCGCTCTTGGCCGAGGCGGGAAACTGGAAGTGGATGCGCTTGCGTTCCGGCGGCACCTCGATGCGCTCGACCTTCTCGAGCATTTTGATGCGGCTCTGCACCTGGGCCGCCTTGGTCGCCTGGTAGCGGAAGCGGTTGATGAAGTCTTCGACGCGCTGCACTTCCTCGTCTTGCCGGCGCTTGGAGTCGCGCAGACGCTCGAGCCGGGCGTCGCGCTCCCCGAGATATTTCGAGTAGTTGCAGTGGTAGTCGGTGATCGTCCGCAGCGAGAGATCGGCGATATGGGTGACGACGGCGTCGAGGAAGTAGCGGTCGTGCGACACCAGGATCACCGACCGCGGGTACGCGACCAGGTATTCCTCCAGCCAATTGCGCGCGTCGAGATCGAGGTGGTTGGTCGGCTCGTCGAGCAGCAATAGGTCGGGCGCGCTCAGCAGCAACTTGGCCAGCGCGAGGCGCATCTGCCATCCGCCGGACAGGTGATCGGTGAGTTGGTCCTGAACTTCGGGCTCGAAGCCGAGGCCGCGCAAGACCGTCGCGACCTTCAGATCAATCTGATACCCGTCGCCCAGCCGGAACTGGTCCTGGGCATCGCTGTAGCGATGCAGCAGCGCGTCGTGCTCCTGCGCGTTGACCGCCGGGTCGCCCAGGCGATCTTCGAGCGCGTGCATCTCGGCCTTGAGATCGAGTAACGGCTTGAGGGCGAGGCTGGCTTCCGCGGTGACCGTGCGTCCGCTGTGCGCCAGGCCGTCTTGCGGGAGGTAGCCGAAGGTCAACGCGTTCGGCTTCTGGATGAAGCCCGCATCGGGCTCGTCGAAGCCGGCGAGCATCTTGAGCAGCGTCGTCTTGCCGGTGCCGTTCGGACCGCACAAACCGACGCGATCGCGGTCGCCCACCTGCCAGGTTACGTGCTCGAGCAGGGTCTTTTCGCCGAACGACTTGGTGACGTCTTGAAGCTGGATCATGTCGGGCTCGGCGCTTCCACCTTCGCCTCGGCTACGGCGGACAAGCCGCGCTTCGTGGCGCTCGCCGCTTCTCGGCTCGTGGGGCTCACTTGCGTTCGTGGGGTTCGAAACCTAAGACCTACGAGGCGGCGTAGCCGCCGAGCCCGACAAGGCGCGACTTGTCCGCCGTAGCCCTGGCGAAGGCGGAAGCCGCGACCCCTATTCTCCGAGCGCGCGCGCAGCTGCCGCGAGCACCTGCGGCACGCGGAACGGCTTGGTCAGGTACCCTGCCACACCGAGGTTGACCGCCTCGATGGCGCTCGACTCCGTGGAGAAGCCGGTGATGATGATCACCGGCATGTCGGCCTTCAGGCGCTTGGCCTCGCGGATCAGTGTGAGGCCGTCCATGCCAGGCATCTTGAGGTCGGCGATTAGCAGGTCGTAGTGCCCCAGCCGAAGCCGTTCGACCGCCGCCCGGCCATCCGGGACCGTGTCGACGTCGTACTCCGCGAGGGCCAGGGTCTTGGCCAGCAGTTCCCGAATGCTCGACTCGTCGTCCACCACCAGGACGCGCGGGCGACCGTCACGGGTCTGCGGCTTGTCTGAAACCGACACCTGAAGCATCCGCTCACCCCCGGGGCGCTGGGTGTCCAACCAGGCGTCGATGTCACGTTTACGGAAGCGCCACTGCCGGCCCACCCTGACCGCAGGGATTTTCCCGGCCTTGATCAGCCGGTAAACCGTACGAAGGTTGACCTGGAGGTACTCCAGGACTTCTTCAGTGGTGAGAAAGATTTCGTCGTTTGGAAAGTTCACGCCCAACAAGTGTCTCTGGAACCGGTATCTTACCCCAATAGGACCGCCCGGCGACTTGTCCACCGTAGCTTTGGCGAAGGTGGAAACCTTGGCGACGGCGGGCCTGTGCCGACTTTCGGGGCATACCTGCCGTCTTAGACAATAGCGAGTGAGATTGGCCAAACGGTCTTGATGGTTGCGACAGACGAGGAACTCGTCGCCCGGTCGATGGCCGGCGACGCCGAGAGCTTCAACCAGCTGGTGTTGCGCTGGGAACGGCCGATCCATGCCTTGGCGTACCGCGTCATCGGACGGGACGAGGATGCCCGGGATGTGGCCCAGGAAACCTTCCTGCGGGCCTTCCGGGCCCTGCCCGGGTTCAAGGGCCAGGCGAAATTCTCATCCTGGCTCTACCGAATTGCCCTGAACCTGTGCCGGGACTGGATCCGCCGCAAGAAGCGGACCCCGATCGTCGACATGCCTGAAGATGTCGACTTCATCGAGATGGCGGCCGATCACGGACCGGTCGAATCGATCGAGGACCTGGTCGCCCGAAACGAGATGAGCCGCATGGTCGCCGACGGGATGAAGCTGTTGCCCGATGAGCAGCGCACGGCGATCGTCCTGAAGGAGTACCACGGCCTGACGTTTCAGGAGATTGCCGACTTGCAGGGGTGTCCGTTGAGCACCGTCAAGACGCGGCTGTATCAAGGGTTGAGCGTGTTACGGAAGCACCTGGAGAGCCAGGGCGTGACCAGTTTTGCGAGTGGAAGATCATCATGAGCCTCATCTTTACGTGTGACGACAAAGCCACGCTGGTGGCCTACCTCTACGACGAGGTGGACGCCCAGGATCGGCAGCGGGTGGACGAACACCTCCAGCACTGTGCGGCATGTGCCGGCGAAGTGGCCGCCCTGTCGCGGGTGCGAACCGAGTTGACGCAGTGGGCGCCGCCGGAAGCCGAACTTGGCTTCACCATCATTCGGAGAGACGCCCTCCACAAGCAGGCGGCCCCGCCACCCGCCACGGTGCTGCGTCCGGCGCAGTGGTGGAACACGGCGCCGGTGCGGGCGCAAGCGGTGGCGGCGATCCTGGTGTTGGCGGTCAGCGCGGCGATTGCCAATGTGCAGGTCAAATCCGGTCCCGACGGGTTCGTGGTGTCGACCGGTTGGATGACGCCGGCGCCCGCCACGACGCCGGCCGCGCCACTGGTCGCCACCGGTGGCAACGGCGAAGCGTGGCAGCCAGCCCTGATCGCCCTCGAGCAGCAGCTGCGTGAAGAAATCCGCGCCAACCGGGAGACCGGAGTGGTTCGCGCGGCGTCGAGATCACAGGCGGATTATGCGACGCTGCGGCGCATTCGCGAATTGCTGGAAGCGAGCGAGTCGCGGCAGAAAGGCGAGCTCGCCCTCCGCGTGACGCAGCTGGCGCGCGACATGAACATCCAGAGGCGCGCCGACTTGCTCCGTGTCGAGCAGGCCATTGGCCACACCGGCGTCGAGATAGCGAAGCAGCGACAGACGGTGAACTACTTGATCCGGGCGTCGGCGACGCCGCGGCAGTGACCTAAGACCTGGGACCTGAGAAGACGTTGAGAAGAGCCATGAAGAATCAGTTAAGCACGTGGATTGTCCTGTCGGCCCTGGTCGTAGCGGTGCCCGCTTCGGCGCAGGAGGCAGCGACCGCGAAGCCGGTCAACCTGAGCGACATTCGCCATCACATCTACGTGATGGAAGGCGCGCTGGCACGGGCCGTCGACTACGGCGCCAAGAACCTGAACCGCGAGATCCTGGCCGTGATGCCGGGCGTCTTCATCCTGGCCGGTGAAGCGCAGGCCCGGGGTGTCTACCTGGACGGCTACGGCGTCTACTTCGACGTGCAGGTGCCGATGATGCGACAGAGCATGATGTGGAGCCTGCGCACCTTGCTCGACCAGGACAATACGGCCGCGCAGATGGCGATCAGTGACATGCGCAAGATCGGCCAGTCGATCACCGACCCGGCCGCCCGGGCGGCGTTCGAGCGGTCGCTCAAGCAGCTCGAAACCCAGGCCGCGCCAAACACGCCGTATGCCCGCACCGGCAATCCGGCCAATCCCCCGGTGACCCCTGGCGTGATCATCCCTGACAGTGCCGCCGCCGGTGTCGTGCCGCCGCGAACGCCGGTCATCGACAAGGCGTGGGCGCAGGATCCGAATCGCGCCTACACCGAAGCGGTGACGCGCGCGCTGGTGGACGCGATCATCGACTACAGCACGCCGATGGCGCTTGGTCCCGACCAGTGGCTGACCGTGGCCGCGCGCGACAACGAGGGTCGCGACACCCTCGCACCGCAGGACCCGCTCGAAGAAGTGGTGACGATGATTTATCGCATCAAGGGCGCCGACCTGATTGCCTATCGGGCCGGCAAGATCGACCGTGACGAGGCCCGCAAGCGCGTTCAAGTGAGCCAGTTCTAAAGGAACCTTCTCCGGGTGCTGGTGTCTTAGAATAGCGAAGGCGGATGAAGCCGCCGCGACAGCCATGGAAACCACAACTCCCCGCGTCCCCGTAGTCACCCTCATCGGTGGCTTGCTGGCCTTCGCCGCCATCATGGCCGGCGTCGTCACCCTGTTGTCCTACGGCTGCGGCGCCTCCGTGGACGCGGTCGCCGCGCTCGAGCCGGTGGACGTCGTCACCGGCTGGTTCGACGAAGGCATTCTCGAGGACGGCAAGAACAAGCTGGTGCCCAGCGTCAAGTTGAAGCTCCGCAACAAGTCGAACGAAGAGCTCAAGTCGATCCAGATCAACGCCATTTTCAAGCGCGTCGGCGAGCAGGAAACGTGGGGCGAACATTTTGGCTGGGCCGTGCCCCGCCAGCCGGTGCTGGCCGGCGGCGCCGAAACCGGTTCGATGGTCATGCGCTCGGCGCTCGGCTACACCGGCGTGCAGCCGCGCATGCAGATGCTGCAGAACAAGGAGTTTGTCGACGCCAAGGTCGAGATCTTCCTGAAGCAGGGTTCGAAGGTCTGGGCCAAGCTCGCCGAATACCCGATTCAACGACAGCTGCTAACGCGCTAGGCAAAAAACCTCGCCTATAATCGGCGGCTATGGCGAGCTCCGCTGCTTCTTCCACTCTTGAACGCCGCCTCGGTCCGCTTGATGCGGCGGCGATCATCGTCTCCAACGTGATCGGCGGAGGCATTCTCTTCACGCCGCCCCTGATCGCGGCCGGCGTGCCCAATCCCTGGCTGTTCCTGGGGATCTGGGTCGCCGGAGGCATCCTCGCCTTCTGCGGCGCATCCGCCTACGCGGAACTGGCGGCCCTAAGGCCGCGAGCGGGTGGCGAGTACGTTTACCTGCGCGCCGCGTATGGACAGCTCGCCGGCTTTCTCACCGGCTGGGTGTCGTTCGTCGCCGGCTTTGCCGGGGCCATCGCCGCCCAGTCGATCGTGATGGTGTTCTATCTCGATCGATTCTTCCCCGGCGCCGCCAATCACACACCGTTCCTGGTGATTCCGCTGCCGTATTTTCCGCTCACCATTTCCCGGCGGACGCTGCTGGCCATTACCGCGGTGGTCGCGCTGTCGTACGTGCACTACCGCGGGGTCGGTCCTGGCCGGCTGCTGGTGAACTTCCTGGCGGTCCTGAAGGTGTCGGCGCTGCTGATTTTCATTGCCGCCGGCTTCTCGCTGGGGGCCGGATCGGCGGCCAACATGCAGCAGGTGGCGGGACCGGTGACGGGCTCGTCGTGGCTGTTGGCGCTGCTGGCGGTGATGTTCACGTATTCGGGGTGGAACGCCGCGTCGTACATGGCCGAAGAGATTCGCGATCCGGGCCGCAACGTGCCGAAGGCGCTCGCCCTCGGCACCGGCGCGGTGATTGTGGTCTACCTGCTGTTGAACACCCTGTACTTGTACGTGATGCCGGTCGGTGAACTGGCCCAGGTGCAGGGCAGCGTGCTCGACGTGGTGGCCGACAAGGTGCTGGGGTCGGCCGCCGGCAACATCATGGGCGTGGTGTCGATCATCAGCCTGCTCGCGAGCGTCAGCGCCAATATCTTTGCCGGGCCGCGTGTCTACTACGCCATGGCTCGTGACGGGGTGTTCCTGCCGGCCGCCGCGAGAATCCATCCGAGCTACCGCACCCCGTCGACGGCCATCATCGCGCAGGCGATCTGGGCCAGCATCCTGATCATGTCGGGCTCGGCGGACACGCTGACGACTTACACCGGGTTTGCGGTCACGCTGTTTGCCACCATCGCCGTCGCGGCCGTGTTCGTGCTACGCAGCCGCGAGCCGACCGCCGAGCGTCCGTATAGCGCGTGGGGGTATCCGTTCACGCCCGCGCTGTTTGTGGCCGTCGGTACCGCCACGGTGCTGAACGCGGTCTACACCGCGCCCTACACAACTCTCGCTGGCCTTGCGGTGATGGCCGCTGGCATCCCCCTATACCTCTACTTCGGGCGGCAGAGCTCGAACTAAACCGGCTGAAACCGCGTCCGATCGACTCCGGGGGGTGTGAGACACTACGGAGATGGAGTCGACGTTCCACGCCACGACGATCCTGGCGGTGCGCCGGGACGGTCTGGCGGTGCTCGCCGGGGACGGGCAGGTCACGCTCGGCAACACCGTCGTGAAGCAGAATGCCCGCAAGATCCGGCGGCTCTACAACGACAGCATTCTCGCCGGGTTTGCCGGGTCGGCGGCCGACTCGTTCGCGTTGTTTGCCCGGTTCGAGGCCAAGCTCGAGCAGTATCGCGGCAACCTCGAGCGGTCCGCCGTGGAGCTGGCCAAGGACTGGCGCACCGATCGCGCGTTGCGCCGGCTCGAAGCCATGCTGATCGTGCTCGACCGCAAGTCGATGTTCCTGCTCTCTGGCACCGGTGACTTGATCGAACCAGACGATGGCGTCATCGGGATTGGATCGGGCGGCGTCTTCGCGCAGGCCGCGGCGCAGGCGCTGGTGCGCAACACCACGCTGACCCCCCGGGAGATCGCCGAGCGATCGATGATCATCGCCTCCGAAATCTGCATCTACACGAACAGCAATCTGACGATCGAAGAAATTTAGATGTCGATTCCCTTGCCCGAGCGTTCGGCCACGTTCATCGACTCGCTCACGCCCCAGCAGATCGTCGCCGAACTCGACAAGTACGTCGTCGGTCAGGCCAAGGCGAAGCGGGCGGTGGCGATCGCCTTGCGCAATCGGCTGCGCCGGCAGAAGCTGCCCGCCGAATTGGCGGAAGACGTGGCGCCCAAGAACATTCTGATGATCGGACCGACCGGGGTCGGCAAGACCGAGATTGCCCGGCGGCTGGCGCGGCTGGCACAGTCGCCGTTCATCAAGGTGGAAGCGTCGAAGTTCACCGAGGTGGGCTATGTCGGCCGTGACGTCGAGTCGATGGTCCGCGACCTGGTCGAACTCGCCGTCAAAATGGTGCGCGACGAGCGGATTGAAGAGGTCCGCGTCAAGGCAGAGTTGAACACCGAAGAGCGGCTGCTGGACCTGCTGCTGCCGCCGCGACCCGCGGCGCCCGACGAAGACCCCGGCCGCATTCGCGACGAGATGCATGGCACCCGCCAGCGAATGCGCGAGCAGTTGCGCGAGGGCAAGCTCGACGAACGCGCGGTCGAGATCGACGTGCAGGAGAAGTCGTTCCCGTCGATCGAGTTGATCAGCGGCTCGTCGATGGAAGAAGTCGGCGTCAACCTCCGCGACATGATGCCGGGGCTGTTCCAGGGCCGGTCCAAGCGGCGGCGCGTGACCGTCGCCGACGCCCGCGAGCGGCTGACGGGCGAGGAAGAGCAGAAGCTGATCGACATGGAGGCGGTGTCGGCCGCCGCGGTCGAGCGCGTCGAGCAGGCCGGCATCATCTTCGTCGACGAGATTGACAAGATCGCCGGCCGCGAGGGCAGTCACGGTCCCGAAGTGAGCCGCGAAGGCGTGCAGCGCGACATTCTGCCGATCGTTGAAGGCACCACCGTCAACACCAAGCACGGCATGGTGCGCACCGACCACATCCTGTTTATTGCCGCCGGCGCCTTTCACGTCTCGAAGCCGTCGGACCTCATTCCCGAGCTCCAGGGCCGCTTCCCGATTCGCGTCGAACTCGATGCCCTCGGCCAAGCGGAGTTCGTCCGCATTCTGACCGAACCGAAGAGCGCGCTGATCAAGCAGTACGTCGCGCTGTTGGCCACCGAGGGCGTCGACCTGAAGTTCACCGAGGACGGCGTCGCCGCGATCGCCGAGTTTGCGACCATCGTCAACGAGCGCACCGAGAACATCGGCGCCCGCCGGCTGCACACGGTGATGGAGCGCCTGCTGGACGAAGTGTCGTTCGACGCGCCGACGCTCGCGGACAAGTCGGTTACCATTGATGCAATCTACGTGCATCGCA
Organism: Acidobacteriota bacterium; assembly: GCA_009694735.1. Taxonomy (GTDB): domain Bacteria; phylum Acidobacteriota; class Vicinamibacteria; order Vicinamibacterales; family UBA2999; genus 12-FULL-67-14b. Next base: position 80,663 of record SHUG01000001.1, read on the forward strand.
TGCTGGCCGATATCGTCAAGAACGAAGACCTGTCCCGATACATCCTGTGACCCTTTCGACTCGCGTCGCCGCAGCGTTACTGCGCCAACGCTCGCTCAAGGCGGGCGATTCGACTCGCGTCGTCGTGACGCCACTGCGTCGACTCTCACTGAGAGCGAGCGGAGCAGCGGTCGTGATCGTAATCATGGCCGCCGCCGGGTGCGGCAAGAAGGGCCCGCCGCTGGCGCCATTCGCGCGGGTGCCGGCGCCGGTCGCGTCGGTGGCCGGCGTGCGAATCGGTAGCGAGGTGTATCTGTCGTTTCCGGTGCCGCAGACCAATGCCGACGGGGAAAAGCCGGTCGAGATTGCCTCGCTGGAGGTCTACGCGGTCACGGCGGTCAAGGCCCCTGATCCCAGCGACAAGAGGCACCTTGCGCTCGCGACCCTGGTCGCGAGCGTGCCGGTCAGGCCAATCCTGCCTGAGTTGCCTCCCGTGCCGGAGGGCTCGCCGCTGGTGGCCATCGCTCTGCCGCCAGGAGTAGACCGCGCGGCCACCGCCGTCGTCAGGGAAGAAATTAACACGGCAGCACTGGCGCCCATCGAGTTGCCATTGACGAAGGCCGAGCAAGCGTTGCGGAAAGCGCTGGCAGAAACGCCGCAAGCGGAGACCGAGATGGTCGCCGGGCCCCTGGTGGCGCCGCCGCCGACCGAGCTGCCGCATCGCTATTACTTTGTGGTGGGGATCAGTCCCAGGGGCCGCAAGTCGGCCGCGTCGACGCCGATCGCGGTGCCGCTTGATACCGGCAGCTCCGCTCCCGGCGCGCCCGTGGTGACCTACACGGAATCGGCGATGACGATCGTGTGGGTACCGCCACCGGACGCGCGCCAGTCAACGATGCCGCTGCCAGGCGCTGTGGTGCCCGCCAGTGTTTCGCCCGCCAATGTTTCGCCCGGAAACACGAGTCCGGCGGCCGTTCCGGCCGGTGGCCCGGTCACTGCCGTGGCGGTGAACCTGACGCCAGCGGCACCCGTTCGGCCCGTGTTGCCAGCCAAGTCCTTGAGTTTCGATACTGAAGCCACGACCTATCAACTCTACGAGGTGCCGACAGTCACTGAGGAGCCCGATCCGTTTGGGCTGACGCTGCCGAAGCCGCTCACGCCGGCCGCACTGGCGGTGACCGAACATGTCCTTCCGGCCATGACTTTTGGGGTGGAGCGGTGTTTCTTTGTTCGCGGAGTGGACAAGGTGTTTGGCGTCGTCGTGCAGAGTGCGGCGTCACCGACGACCTGCGTGACCCCGACTGATACGTTCCCGCCCGCCGCGCCGCTTTCGCTGGCGGCGATCGTCGGCGACGGCATCATCAGCCTGATCTGGGAACCCAATAGCGAGAGCGACCTTGCCGGGTACCTGGTCTTGCGCGGCGACGCGCCTGGTGACACACTCCGGGCGGTCACGCCGGAGCCGGTGATCGCCACCACCTGGCGCGACACGACCGTGCGCCCGGGCTCACGCTATGTGTACGTGGTGGTGGCGGTCGATCGCGCCACTCCGCGGAATGTCAGCGCGCAGTCAAACCGGGTCGAAGAGACCGCGCGATAAACAAGAAGGCTTGAGACTTGAGGCTTGAAAGCCAAGCCCCAGGCCCCAGGTCCCAAGACGTGAGGAACATGGATCGCATCTATCGAGTGAAGCAGGGGATGGGCGGGCGCTACGCGGTTGAGCGGGGCGGCAACCTGTTCTGGTTGCAAGGCGAGGTCTTCGGCACCTATCAACCCGGGGAAGAAATTCCGGCGGGCGCGGCGCTCAAGTTCCTGGCGCCGGTACAGCCGTCGATCGTGGTTTGCATCGGCTTGAACTACAAGGACCACGCCGCGGAGATGAAGAAGAAGCTCCCCGACGAGCCGCTGGTGTTCCTGAAGCCAGCGACGACTGTGATCGGGCCGGATGAACCGATTCGGCTCCCGGACTGGGCCGGCCGGATTGAGCATGAAGCCGAAATGGCGGTGGTGATCGGCAAGCGCGCCTCGCAGGTGAAGGCCGTTGACGCCATGGCTTACATTCTCGGTGTTACCTGCCTGTGCGACGTGACGGCGCGCGAGCTGCAAGTCACGGACGTGCAGTATTCGCGCGCCAAAGGCTTCGACACCTTTGCTCCCCTCGGCCCCTGCATTGCGGTGGGCCTCGATCCGTCCGCGCTCGAGATCGAAGGCTGGGTGAACGGCGAGCGGCGTCACCACTCGAACACCCGCGAGTTGATCTTCCCGGTGCCGTACCTGGTTGAACACGTCTCGCGCTTCATGACCCTGCAGCCGGGCGACGTGATCACGACGGGCACGCCGTCCGGGGTCGGCCCGCTGGTGCCCGGCGACCGCATGATGGTGAAGCTCGAAGGCGTGGGCTCGCTCAGCAACCCCTGCCGATGAACCCTGTCGATCGACTGCGAGAACGCGAGCGCCTGGCGGAACTTGGTGGCGGCGAAGCCCGGCTCCAGAAGCAGCACGAGCAGGGCAAGCTCACCGCGCGCGAACGCATGACCCGGCTGTTCGATCCTGGCACGTTCGAGGAGGTCGACAAGTTGGTCACGCACCGCTGCCAGGACTTCGGCATGGAACAGCAGATCGTGCCCGGCGACGGCGTGGTCACCGGCCACGGCCGCATCCATGGCCGCGTGGCCTACGCCTTCGCGCAGGACTTCACGGTGTTCGGCGGCTCGCTCTCGGAAACCAACGCCGCGAAAATCTGCAAGGTCATGGACATGGCGGTCCGCAACGGCGCGCCGGTCGTTGGCCTGAACGACTCCGGCGGAGCGCGCATCCAGGAGGGCGTGGTCTCGCTCGGCGGCTACTCGGATATTTTCCTGCGCAACACGCTGGCTTCGGGCGTCGTGCCGCAGATTTCCGCCATCATGGGCCCCTGCGCCGGTGGCGCGGTCTATTCGCCGGCCATCACCGACTTCATCGTGATGGTCAAGCACACCAGTTACATGTTCGTGACCGGGCCGGACGTGATCAAGACCGTCACCCACGAGGACGTCACCAAGGAAGACCTGGGCGGCGCGATGACGCACAACGAGAAGAGCGGCGTCGCGCACTTCGCAGTGGAGGATGATGCCGAATGTCTGGCGCTGATCCGCGAGCTGCTGTCATTCATGCCCGGCAACAACCTCGACGATCCGCCACGCCAGCCCACCGACGATCCCGACGACCGCGAAGACGACGCTCTCGACACGCTCGTACCGGCGGCACCCAACCAGCCGTACGACATGCTGGACCTGATCCACACAATTGCGGATGACGGCTACTTCCTGGAAGTGCATCAGCACTACGCCCGCAACCTGCTGGTCGGGTTCGCGCGACTGGGCGGACGGCCAGTCGGCATTGTCGCCAACCAGCCCGCGTACCTCGCGGGGACGCTCGACATCAACGCCTCGGTCAAGGGCGCGCGCTTCGTCCGGTTCTGCGACGCCTTCAACATTCCGCTGATCACCTTCGAGGACGTGCCCGGGTTCCTGCCCGGCACGGTGCAGGAGTACGGCGGCATCATTCGTCACGGCGCCAAGCTGCTCTACGCCTTTGCCGAAGCCACGGTGCCAAAGATCACGGTGATCACGCGCAAGGCCTATGGCGGGGCGTATTGCGTGATGGCCAGCAAGCACCTCCGCACCGACTTCAACTACGCGTGGCCGAGCGCGGAGATTGCCGTGATGGGCGCCGAAGGCGCGGTCAACATCCTCTACAAGCGCGAGATCGAGAAAGCAGCCGACCCCGCCGCCATGCGGGCGCAGAAGATCGCCGAGTTCCGCGAACGATTCGCCAGCCCGTACGTGGCCGCCGAGCGTGGCTATGTCGACGAAGTGATCCTGCCGCGGACGACGCGCGCCAAGCTGGTGCAGGCGCTGGCGACGCTCGACCACAAGCGTGACAAGAACCCGCCGAAGAAACATGGCAACATTCCGCTCTAGCGTTCTGGTTGCGATCATCTTCGCGAATTTGGCCTGCGTGCGCGCGGCAGATACGCCCGAATCGCCCCCGGCGGGCGCTGGTCCCCAGCCATCGGTCACGACGCAGCCGTCGATTGAGCATGTCTCGCCCCGGCGCGACTCGGTCGGCCCTCAGCCGAAGGCGTTCGAGTGGACGGCCGTCTCAGGCGCCGAGGGCTATGCCTTGTTGTTGGTCAATGAGATCGACATCGAGCAGTGGGAAGTGACGGTTCAGGGCACATCGGTGGGAGTGCCGAAGGAACTCGTCCTCGACTCCGGCACGTACTACTGGGCCGTCGGTGCATTCCGAGAGGGTCGCCAAGTGGCCTATTCCGGGCGGTCGGCGTTCGTCGTGTTGAAGTAACGGATGCGGTTTCGCCCTCGCGCCGTGATCCTCGACATCGACGGCACCATCGTCGACAACATGGCGCTGCACGCGGAGGCCTTCGCCGTGTTCGCGCAGCGGCACGGCTTGCCGGCGTTAACGCCAGCCGATCGCGCTCGGCTTGATGGCCGGCGCAACAGCGAGATCTTTCCGATTCTCTTCGCCCGCGACGTGCCGCGTGGCGAGTGGCAGGCGTATGAGGCCGAGAAAGAAGGTCTCTATCGCGAGCTGTCGCGCGGCCGCTTGCAGCCCATGACGGGACTGTCGCGCCTGCTGGCGCGGCTGGCCGCCGCCGCCATTCCGCTGGCGCTGGCGACGTCAGCGCCAGAGCCAAACGTCGTGCACACCCTCGCCGAGATCGGCCTCGCCGGCGAGTTCCCGATCATCGTCCGCGGTGACCAGGTGGCGCGCGGCAAGCCGGCTCCGGACGTGTTCGCAGAGGCCGCCCGCCGGCTCGACGTCGCTCCGGGCGATTGCCTGGTATTCGAAGACGCGCCGATGGGGATCGTGGCGGCGCAGGCGGCCGGCATGCCAGTGGTGGCGTTGACCACCAGCTTCACGGCCGCGCATTTCGCGACACTGCAGCCGCCCCCCTCGGCGATCTGCGTCGACTTCGACGACTTTCTCGACCGTCACTACTCGTAGCAGCTGCCGATTTCGCGCGGCGCACCGCCGCCCGCGCGCCCCATTCTTCAGCTGCCGGCAGCCCTGCCAGTACAACCTCTAACTGATAGAATCGGGAGCGGTTCGGTCTGATGAAGAAAATTCTAATCGCCAATCGGGGTGAGATCGCCGTGCGAGTGATCCGCGCCTGCCGCGACATGGGCATTGACACGGTGGCCATTTATTCCGAATGCGATCGCGCGGCCCTGCACGTGCGGCTCGCGGACGAGGCGTGGCCCGTCGGTCCGAGCGCGCCGCGCGAGAGCTACCTCCGCATCGACACGATTATCGACGTGGCCAAAAAGTCCGGCGCCGACGGCGTGCATCCCGGGTACGGCTTTCTTGCCGAGAACCACGACTTCGCCGCGGCTTGCCGAGGGGCGGGATTGGTGTTCATCGGTCCGTCGCCCGAAGCGATTACCCTGATGGGTAGCAAGACCGCCGCCCGTCAGGCGGCGATCAAGGCCGGTGTGCCGGTCGTGCCGGGAACGGAGGAGCCGCTCAACGAGCAGACCTCCGATGCCGAAGTGTTGGCCGTGGCTGAGCGGATTGGCTACCCGCTCATGCTCAAGGCCGTCGCCGGTGGCGGCGGCAAGGGCATGCGCATGGTAGCGATGGCGGCCGAACTGCCGGCGGCGTTGCGCGCGGCCCGGTCGGAAGCGCTGTCGGCCTTTGGCGACGGCGCCGTGTATCTCGAGCGCCGCATTCTCGCGCCCCGGCACATCGAAGTGCAACTGCTCGGCGATCACTACGGCACCGTGCTCCCGTTTGTCGAGCGCGAATGTTCCATCCAGCGTCGCCACCAGAAAGTGGTCGAAGAAAGCCCGTCGCTGTCGGTGTCGCCGGAGTTGCGCCGGCGGATGACGTCGGCCGCGGCGGCCGTGGCCAGGACGGTGGGCTACACCAATGCCGGAACCATTGAGTTCCTGCTTGACGCTGACGGGTCGTTCTACTTCCTCGAGATGAACACCCGGCTCCAGGTGGAGCATCCGGTTACCGAGATGGTGACGGGCGTGGATCTCGTTCAGTGGCAGATTCGCATCGCCCGTGGCGAGCGGTTGGACCTGATTCCCGAATCGTTGCTGGTGCCCAGGGCGCACGCGATCGAATGCCGCATCTATGCCGAGGATCCCGACAACGGCTTCCTGCCGTCGCCTGGCCGCATTCAGGGTCTGCGCGTGCCGCAGGGTCCCGGCGTGCGCGACGACAGCGGCGCGTATGAAGGCGGCGAGGTGCCGATTTTCTACGACCCGATGATCTCCAAGCTGATTACCTGGGGTGAGACGCGCGACCATGCCATTGCGCGAATGAAGCGGGCGCTGGCGGAATACCAGGTGCGCGGCATTCGGACCACCATCCCGTTCTTCCAGTGGCTCCTGGAAGACGAGGATTTCAAGGCCGCGCGTTTCGACACCACCTTTATCGATCGCAAGATGGGCACGCCTGGCAGCGGTCCGCTGCAGGCGATCGCTGCCGCGCACGAAGAGCTGGCGGTGATTGCCGCAGCCGTGCACATGTTCGCCCGCTCCCCGGCCACCGTTGCTGCCAGCTCGGCGCCGGTGAGCCGGTGGCAGCAGGCCGGCCGCGAGGAGGCGTTGCGATGAGGTTCGAGATCGCCGCCGGCAACAATATTCACACCGTGACCATCGCGCGGAAAGGCGCCGTGCTGCACGTCGCCATCGGCGACCGCACCGTGATCGTCGATGCCCGGCGGGTGGGCGAGATGGCGTGGTCGCTGCTGGTGGCGCCCGAGGGCAGCGCCGAGCCGGTGCAGGGCGTCGACGCCGCGCTGGCCGCCCACCGGACCGCCGGTGACTTCGACGTGCACCTGGCCGGCCGCACCATTCCCGTCCAGGTCCGCCTGGCCGGCGGGTTTGGACGTCAGAAGAAGGCGGGCGCCGCGGCGGGCACCGGTCCACAGCGCATCACCGCGCCCATGCCCGGCAAGATCGCGCGGGTACTCGTCACCGCCGGCGACGAGGTGAAGGCACGGCAGGGGCTGGTGGTGGTCGAGGCCATGAAGATGGAGAACGAGCTGCGCGCCGCCCGCGACGGGCGCGTGCGCGAGGTGTCGGTGGTTGAAGGCCAGTCGGTCGACGCGGGCGCGATCCTGTTGGTCGTGGAGTAACGGCCCGCATGACCCAGACGGCGCCGATTACCAGCAGGCTGCGTTCGGCGTTCACGTTGATGTACCGCCTCGCACGTCGCTTCGCCCTGGTGATTGGCGTCGTCGTGGCGGTCCTCCTGGTTTCCACCCTCACCATCGATCTGGGACCGGCGGTCAGGACGCGCGCCGAGATGGCGGGCAGCAACTGGCTTGAGCGCAAGCTGACCATTGGCCGGTTGGGTATTCACCTCGGGCGTGGGAAGTTCGTGGTCGAGGACCTCCGTGTCGACGGGATGCTGCCGGGCGAGCCGCCCTGGCTGGTCGCCAAACACATTGAGGTGTCGTTGACTTGGGGCGCGCTGCTCGGCCGCGAGGTGTTGCTGGACGATATCGAGATGACCGACTGGCGCATGGTCGTCGAGTCGTTTCCCGATGGCCGGCAGACAATTCCGCGCCTGTCCGGTCCGCCGCGCCCGCCGCGCGACGGTCCGAGGCTGGTGGTGACCACGCTGCAATATGTCCGCGCGCATCGCGGTGAGCTGGTCGTCAACGACTACGGCTCAGACTGGTTTGCGGTGCTCCCCAACTTCGACGTCACTGTTGCCAGGGCCGGCGAGTACCGTGGCACGCTCAAGTTCAACGGCGGCACCATCGCCATCCAGAAATATGTGCCGATGGCGGCCGAGCTGAGCTCCACCTTCAGGCTGACCGACGGCAAGATCGTGTTCGACCGCATGGACCTGATTACCGACGGCGCCGTGTCGCAGCTGTCGGGGGTCATCAATCCGGCGTTATGGCCCGAGCAGTTGTATCGGGTGAAATCGCGCATGCAGTTTCCACGGCTGCGCGAAATTTTCTTCGCCAACGACCAGTTCAGCCTGTCAGGCGAGGGACTGTTCGCCGGCACGTTTCACATGTTCAAAGGCGGCCGCGAGCTGAAGGGCGACTTCTCCAGCGCGGCGGCCGGCGTCAATGATTTCCGTTTTCCCAACCTGTCCGGATCGGTGGTGTGGGTGCGGGATCGGATGGAAGTGACGCGCGCGACGGCGGGGTTCCACGGCGGCACGGCCCGCTTCCACTACGTCATGTCGCCGCTCGGCAACGGCGCGATACCGGCGCGGGCGCACTTCGACGCCGAGTACAGCGAGGTCGATCTCAGCGCGTTGTCGGACTTCTTTGAGATGCGCGGCCTCCGGGTGGCTGGGCGGGCCTCGGGCCGCAACGAAATGGGCTGGCCGCTCGGCCGGTTCGCCGACCGCGCCGGGGCAGGCACCGTGACGTTTGCCGCGCCCGCGTCGGCGACTTTACAGGGCCCGCAACTGGCGGCGACCGCCGCCGCGGTCGCCCGCGATCGCTACCTGGTGCAGGGGCCGTTCAGCAATCACACGCCAATGACACCGCTGGCCGTGGCCGGCAATCTCACCTATGCGTTCGATCCCGAAGCCATTCGCTTCGAGCCCAGCCAGGTGTTTACCGAGGACACCTACGTCGCGTTTGAAGGCGCCACCGCCTACGGCGAGCGGTCGAAGATCCCGTTCCGTGTCACCAGCCGCAACTGGCAGGAAAGCGATCGGATGCTGGCGGGCATCATGACGGCCTTTGGCGCGGGCACCAAGGCGATCGCGATCGACGGCGTCGGCCGGTTCGAGGGCGTGTTGCTGGGCGCGTTCCGGCGGCCGCGCATTGAAGGCCGGCTGGTCGGATCGGAGATCTACGCCTACGACGTCAACTGGGGCGACGTTGACGGCGACTTCGTGGTCGAGAATTCGTACGCCAACGTCAGCCGATCCGTCATTCGCTCAGGGCTCTCGCGGCTGGACGTGACCGGCCAGTTTTCGCTGGGCTACCCGCGGGCCGACGGCGGTGAAGAACTCGATGCCCGCATTCGCGTCACCGAACGCGCCATGGTCGATTTCCGCGAAGCCTTCGACTTGCAGGACTACCGGGTCGACGGCAGCCTGTCTGGCGACTTCCACGTCTACGGCCGATACGAAGGACCGCTCGGGTTCGGCCGCATGACCATTGCCCGCGGCATCGCCTACGACGAGCCGTTTGCCGAGGCCGAGACCGCACTGCGCTTCGAGGGCACCGGCGTGCGGCTCGACGCCATCCAGATGTCCAAGGGCGGCGGCCAGGTCACCGGTGCGGCGTATGTCGGCTGGAATGGCACCTACTCGTTCAATGCCGACGGCCGGAACGTTGCCGTCGAGACCCTGGCGTTGACCGCCTACCCCGGCTACCCCACGGTCTTTGGGTCGCTCGACTTCAGCGCGACCGGCGCCGGTACCTTCGAGTTACCGCGCTACGACGTGCGGTTCAGCGCCAGCGACCTGTTCTTCGGCGACGAAGGGGTCGGCGAGATGTCGGGCCGGCTGTCGATGCGCGGCTTGTTGCTGACCTACGAGATGGAAGTGGCGTCGACGCGACTGGCGGTGTCGGGCACCGGCCGCGTCGAGTTGAACGACGAGATGGATGCCGAGATGTCGTTCCGCGTGAGCGACACGTCGATCGATCCGTTCCTCCGCGCGTTTCAGCCGTCGTTCTCGCCGTTCACCGCCGCCATCGCCAGCGGCACGATTCGCGTGGCCGGCGAACTGTACAACCCGGACGCGTTGCGCATCGATGCCGCGATCGAGTTGGTGGACTTGCGGCTGGTCGACTACCGCCTTCGCAACGCCGCGCCGATCCGCTTGAGCGTCGAGGGCCAGAACCTGGAGGTGGAGTCGCTGCGCATGGTGGGTGACGGCACCTCGCTCGACCTGTCGGGCAGCATCGATCTTCGCGACCAGTCGCTCGCGCTGCAAGCCAACGGCGCGGCGAATCTCGCCGTGCTGCAGGGCTTTCTCGCCGATGTCCGCAGCTCGGGGCGCGCGGAGGTGACCGCTCGCATCACCGGCACGGCGCGCGAGCCGGTGGTCGTCGGCAACGCGCTGGTGACCGCTGGCCGCATTCGCCAGTTGTCGTTCCCACATGCGCTCGAAGACCTGAATGGCATGGTCACCTTTGATGTCAGCGGCGTCCGGCTCGACGGCCTGTCGGCGCGCCTGGGCGGTGGCCCGGTGCGGTTTGGCGGCCGCATCGGCCTGGCCGCTTATCAACTGAGCGAGTTCGATGTCACGGTGGTCGGCCAGGACATGCGGCTGCGCTATCCGGAGGGGATGCGTTCGCTGGTGGATGGCACGCTGGCGTTGCAGGGACCGGCGGCGTTGCCGGTCGTCACCGGCACGGTGATGGTCAAGAACGCGATCTGGACGCGTGGCATCGATACCTCGGGCGGGCTGTTCAGCGGCCTGACGGGCGGCGACCCTGCGCTACCGACCGTTGAGGGCCAGTTGGCCGCCGCGTCGGCGCTGCGGTTCGACCTGCGCCTGCTCGCGCCCGCGACCTTGCGCATCGACAACGACCAGGCGCGCATCGTCGCCAGTGCCGACCTCACGTTGCGAGGAACGCTCGACCGCCCGCTGATCTTCGGCCGTGCCGAGATCGTGCGGGGCGAGGTGGAGTTCGAGGGCCGGCGCTATGCGGTCACGCGCGGCAGCCTGGATTTTGCCAACCCCGATCGCATCCAGCCGTTCTTCGACATCGAGGCCGAAACGCGCGTCCGAGTGCCGCGCCAGACCTATCGCGTCACCATGCGCATGGCCGGCACCACCGAGCGCTTGCAGCCGCAGTTCCAGTCGGATCCGCCACTGCAGACCCTGGACATCCTGTCACTGTTGTTCAGCGACCAGGCGCCGAGCGGCGACATGGAGCTGGCCGCGCTACAGCGGCCAAACGAGCGCGAGCAACGCCTGGTCGAGGCCCGCGCCACCCGCGCGCTGACCGGCGCCCTGTCGGCGGAAGTCGGCCGGGTCGTCGAGCAGACCTTCAGGGTCGATACCTTTCAGATCACGCCGCTGCTCAATGACCCGTATCAGCAGTCGTCGCGAGTCAACCTGAACCCGACCGCGCGCGTGACCATTGGCAAGCGCATCTCCAATCGCATCTTCCTGACCTATGCGCGCAGCCTGTCGTCGGCGACCCACGACGAGATCATCCTCCTCGAGTTCGATGAGAGCGACACGCTGGCCTGGGTGCTGTCGCAGAACGAGGACCGCACCTACGCGCTCGAAGTCCGCAAGAGGCACGCCTTCTGATGGTGCCGATGTGGCGTCCGGCGTTAGCCGGACCGATGGGGTCTCGCGTCGCCGTCCTCGTGGCGGCGCTCTTGCTGGCGGGCGTCACGACGGCCCGTGCCGAACAGTACCTGGGGCGTACGGTGGCCGACGTGCGGGTCGACGTGGCCGGCGTGGTGCTCGCCGACCCGGCGGTGATCGACCTGGTCGAGACCCGCATCGGCGAGCCGCTCACCATGATCAACATCCGCTCGACGATCGATCACCTCGTGGGCCTCGGACGTTTCGAGGACGTGCGGGTGTTTGCGTCGCCGTCGGATCAGGGCGTGATCGTGCGCTGGCTGTTGACGCCGGTGCGCCGCATCGGCACGGTCGAGGTCGACGGGGATGCCCAGCTGCCTGATGCGGCGATTCGCGCGGAACTGGCCGACCGTTTTGGCGCGCAGCCGTCGGTGAGCCGGGTGGCCGACATGGTCGGCGCTCTCGAGGCGTTCTATGCCGACCGCGGCTTTCGCCGGGCAGCCATCCTGTCCCGGCTCGAAGAGGACGAGCCGCAACCCGAACGGGTGACGCTGGTGTTGACCGTGAGCGCCGGCACGCGCGTCCCGGTTCGCGTCGTCACCGTGACGACGACGGCCCTGGTGCCCGAGGCGGAAGTGTTGCGGCGCCTCAATCTCCAGGCCGGGCGGCCATTCGATCGCACGGCCCTCGACACCCGGATCGCCGGCTACGAGGAAGAACTGCGTGGGCGTGGCTACTACGAGGCGCGCGTGCGGCAGTCCCACGACTTTTCCGCCGATGGCACCGGCGTCGACGTGCGAGTTGAAGTGGAGGTCGGTCCGCACGTACGGGTCGTGTTCGCGGGTGATCCGCTGGCCGGCGATGCCGAGACCCTGGTGCCGATTCGCGAGGAACGCTCGGTCGACGAGGACCTGCTCGAAGACGCCAGCCGCCGCATTGAAGACGCCCTGCGACGCGAGGGCTACCGGGCGGCGCAGGCGCCATACGTCCGCCGCCAGGATGGCGACCAGGTGGTGGTCACCTTCACCGTCACGCGCGGACTGCAACATCGCGTCGGCACGGTCGATGTGGCCGGCCTGTCGGGACTCGTTCGCGCGGAACTCGCGCCGCTGTTGCAAGTGAGGACCGGTGAGGCGTTTGTGGAGGCGCGGGTCGGCGCGGTGGCGGCCGCCATCACCGAGTTGTACCGTGTCCGTGGTTTCACGCAGGCGGCGGTCAAGCCGGCGATCCAGGTGCTGCCCGCGGAGACGCGCGGCGGCGCGTCGTTCCGGCCCGTCGACGTCAGATTCGACATCCAGGAAGGGCCCCAGACCCTCGTTTCCGTGGTTGCCTTTGAAGGCACCAATGCCATCCGCCCCGCCCAACTCGCCGCGCGGATGGCGCTGGCGGCGGGCCGTCCCTTTTATCGACCGCGGCTGGCGGCTGATCGCGACGCTTTGCAGCGCGTGTATCGCAGCTTGGGCTACCAGAGCGTGTCAGTCATCTCGCAGCTCGCGTTCTCGAACGAGCGGAGCCGGGTGGCCATTACGTGGACGGTCGCCGAAGGGCCGCGGATTCTCGTCGACCGCGTGTTGATCAAGGGCAATCGACGAACCGGCATCGATCTCATCCGGCGGGAACTCACCATTCGCTCCGGCAGCCCGATCAGTGATGATGCGTTGGTCGAGAGCCAGCGGCAGCTGGCCGCCACCGGCCTGTTCCGGCGGGTGCGGGTCAGCGAGTTGCCGCGCACCGGATCCAACACCCGCGATGTGCTGGTCGATCTCGAGGAAGCGCCATCGACGACGGTCAGTTATGGTGGCGGTCTCGAAGTCGGGCGGATCGGCGCGCGGGATGCCAATGGTCAGGTCGGCGACGCGCTGGACGTGGCGCCCCGCGGGTTCTTTGACATCAGCCGTCGCAACCTCTGGGGTAAGAACCGGTCGGTGACCCTGTTCGCCCGTGTCACGTTGCGCAAGAACGGCTCCGCCGGCGCGGGCGGCGAGCGCACCTACGGGTTCAACGACTACCGCGGCCTCTTCACCTTTCGCGAGCCGCGTGCGTTTGGCACGACCGGCGACGCGCAGCTGACCGCGTTTGTCGAGCAGGGATTGCGAACCAGCTTCGACTTCAACCGCAGGGGCGTGACCGCCGACTACGCGAAGCGGTTCGGATCGTTCACGACCACCGCTCGCTACACCTTCGACTACACGAAGCTCTTCAACGAAGAGATCGCCGCCGGCGATCAGCTGCTGATCGATCGGCTGTTCCCGCAGGTCAAGCTGTCGAAGGTGTTCGCGTCGATCCTGCGCGACTCGCGCGACGATGTGCTCGATCCGCACAAGGGTGCGGTGGTGGGGGTCGACGCGTCGGTCGCCGCGAAGGTGATGGGATCGGAGGTGGGGTTCGTGAAGACCTTCGCCCAGGGCTTCATTTACCGCCGCCTGCCGGGCCGCGGGTTTGTGCTGGCGGCCGGCGCGCGCGTTGGCGTGGCGGTCGGCTTCAAGCAGACCGTGCCCCCGGTGGACGAAATCGCGGCAGTGGCGAGGGGACCGGTCGCGCGGGGCACCTCGCGGGCGGCTGTGTTCCCGACGGTGATTCGCGAACTGCCAGCCAGTGAGCGGTTTTTCGCGGGTGGCGACACCACGGTGCGCGGCTTTGCGCTGGACCGGCTCGGCACCCCAGAAACCCTGGACCGGCAGGGCTTCCCGCAAGGCGGCAACGGGCTGGCAGTGTTCAATCTCGAGGCGCGTGCGCCGTATTGGAACAACCTGCAGTTTGTCTGGTTCACCGATGCCGGCAATGTGTTCAAGACCGCGTCTGACCTCCGCCTTGACGAACTGCGCTTCAGCAGTGGCCTGGGCTTTCGTTACCGTTCGCCGATTGGCCCACTGCGGGTCGATTGGGGATTCAAACTAGGCACGCGCCTGCTGCTGACCGGTGGTCGCGAACGCTCCAACGTCTTGCACATTTCACTGGGGCAGGCGTTCTGATGCGCTTCATGCTGTGCGCGCTGCTGGCCGCCTGGCTGGGGCGCGGGCTTGATGCCCAGGCACCGAGGGGCGACCTGATCGAGCGCACCCTCGCCATTGTCGGCACGCAGGTGATCACGCTGAGCGATGCGCGTGCCGCGATTCGGCTCGGCTTGATCGAGGCCGGGGGAGAAGCTGATCCGGTGTCAGTGACCCAGCTACTCGTCGACCGCGAGCTGGTCCTGCGCGAAGTGCAACGCTACGCGCCGCCCGCGCCGTCCGAGGGTGCGGTGGACGCGGGAATGGAAGAGATCCGGACGCGCCTGCCTGGCGCGGACGAGCTGTCGCGAGTGCTCGACGAGGCCGGCTTCACCGAGTCGCGCCTCCGCGCGTGGGTGCGCGACGACTTGCGCGTCGTGGCCTACTTGGCGCAGCGGTTTGCGTCGGCCAGCACGCCGACCGACACCGAGGTGACCGCCGCTTTTGCGCAGCAGCGCGCTGACTTCGAGCGCTCGGGTACCACCTTCGAGCAGGCCGCGCCCACCCTGCGTGAGCGACTGGTGGCGTCACGGCGCCGTGAGCTGATTTCAGATTGGCTGTCAGACCTCCGTCGCCGCACGGCAGTCGTCATCCTGCCGCAATAAGTGAACCGGCTTCACTTTTACACTTTTACGCAAACCGTAAAAGTGAAGCCGGTTCACTTTCAGCGCAGGAACGCCCGCAGTAATTCCCCGGTATTGAACAGGCTGTGGCTGACGATCGGAGCGATCGCGCTGCCGCGGGTCAAGTAGATCAAGCCCCAGGTCGCGCCGAGCGCGCCGGTGAGGATGGCCGCGTCCCACCCTTGCAGCGTATGACCGAGGCCGAACGCCACACTGGTAACCACCAGCCCGGCGCCGGTCTGCCCGAGGTCGTGACGGAACCGATGGAGCAGGAATGCGCGCTGCAGCTCTTCTCTCAAGCCACCGGCCACAATCACCACGACCAGGAACGCCAGCAGGCCGGTCTGCGTGCCCAGCAACCCATCGAGTGGATTGGCCGGCACGTTGTGGAGAAAGGGGAGGAACGCACGGATGAGCAGCGACAGCGCGACCACGAGCGCGACCACGAACGGCACCGAGAGCAGGCCCACGGCGGCTTCCGCGCTGGCCCGCCGCCGGCCCAGGAAGACCGCTCGCGGCGACTCGCCGCCGCGGATCAACAGCCACACCATCAGCGTGACCAGCACCACCGTGTCGCCCAGGGACAACGCGAAGACAAACGTCGCCGACAACGAGCCATCGGCGGTGAGCGGAGCAATGCCGGCATCCTTCAGCAGCTCGCCCAGCACGATCTGCGTGGGATACCCGGAGCACAGCAGAATCTCCGCCCACGGCTGCCAGGGGCGGCGCGCGGGCTCGGCCGGACGCGCGGGCGCTGCCGCCGCAAACGCGGCGGGTTCGATGTCAGTCGGGGTGACAGGCAGCACGGTCGTTGGTCTCCGTTCGACTACGCTCACGGCAGGCGCTCAAGCCGATGGTACACTCGAAACAGTGGCCGACCCGACTTCGTATTCCGCCGAACGTGTCCTGATCGTCGACGACGATCCCGCGACGCGCAACGGGCTGACGGAGTTGGTGCGCGCCTGGGGGTTCACCGCCGAGTCGGCGGGTGACGGCGCCGAGGCGCTCGATCGCGTCACCGACTTCCGGCCCTCGATCATCGTCTCGGACATGGTGATGCCGAGAATGAGCGGGCTCGACCTGCTCAAGGCGTTGTCCGCCGAGGTCGAGCACATCAAGGTGATCCTGCTGACCGCACAAGGCACCGTTGACACCGCGGTTGAGGCCGTCAAGGCCGGCGCCGAAGACTACCTGACCAAGCCGCTCGATCCGCACAAGCTGCAGCGGCTGCTGGAACGTCTGGCCGAGATCAATCAGCAGAAGCGCGAGAACCAGGTGCTGCGGCGCCAGCTGACCGGCACCGGAAAGTTCGGCCGCATCATCGGGCACAGCGCCGCGATGCGCGCGCTCTACCAGGTACTGGAACAGGCGGCGCCCACCCCGGCGTCGATGCTGCTGCTCGGCGAATCCGGCACCGGCAAGGAACTGGTCGCGCAGACCATCCACCAGTTGAGCCCGCGCGCGGCCGCGCCGTTGATCGCCATCAACTGCGCGGCGATTCCCGATACCTTGCTCGAGAGCGAGATTTTCGGCCACGAGAAGGGCGCGTTCACCGGCGCCACCGATCGGCGCCTCGGCTGCTTCGAACTGGCCGACCGTGGCACGCTGTTTCTCGACGAGATTGCCGAGATGACGCCGGCGACCCAGGTGAAGCTGCTGCGAGTGTTGCAGGAGCGGAAGTTTCGCCGGCTCGGCGGCCGCACCGAACAGTCGGTGGACGTGCGGGTGATTGCCGCCACCAATATCGATCCTGCCGCGGCCATCGGCGACGGCCGGCTGCGCGAGGACCTCTACTATCGCTTGAACGTCTTCACCATCAAGCTGCCGCCGCTGCGCGATCGCAAGGACGACTTGCCGCTGCTGATCCAGGCGTTCATCGACGAGTTCAACACGCGCGACCACCGCACCGTCAGGGCGGTGGCGCCGGCCGCGATGCGACTGCTCGAACAGTACGACTGGCCCGGCAACGTGCGCGAGCTGCGCAATGTGATCGAGCGCGCCACCATTCTGGCGCGCGGCGACGTCATCGAGCCCGCCCACCTGCCGACGCTCGGCGCGCCGGCCGTCTCCGCCGTCCCGGCCAACGGCCTGACCATCGCGCCGGGCATGACGGTGGATCAAGCGGAGCACAAGCTGATCGTCGCGACGCTCGACGCCGCCGCCGGGAACAAGACGCGCGCGGCGGAGATGCTGGGCATCAGCTTGAAGACCCTGCACAACAAGCTCAATCGGTTCAAAGAGGCAGGTGCATCAGGTGCGGAGGGCGACGGCTTCAGCCGTCGCTGAGGCATGGCGACGGCTAAAGCCATCGCCCTCCGCACCTGACGCACTAGAGTCATGCATCTTTCCATCAAGCAGCAGCAGGTCCTGGGCGTCACCGCCATGGTGGCGATCGTCGTCACCGCCCTTAGCCTGCTCCACCTCGTGAATCTCGCGCGGGTGTTGCTGGAAGAAAGCCGGGCGCGCGCCGAGTTGCTGTCCAACGGCGTCTATCTCCAGGCGCGCGACGTGGTGACGAGCCGCGACGCGGCGGCCAGCGAACTGCGGTCGAGCCGCAACGTGCACTCCGCACTCGAAGCGACCATCTATTCCCAGGACGTGGTCGACGCCGTGATCGTCGATGCCGCCAACACGGTGCTGGCGTCGAGCGACCCGGCGCAGGTGGGGAAGAGCGTGCCGTCGCGCGTGCCCCTCAACAACATCCTCGCCGCGAGTGGCCTCGCCCAGCTGCGCGCCGTCTACGCCACCGAGCAAACGCTCGAGTGGAGCCAGCCGATGGCGCTTGGCGACGAGCCGTTCGGCGAAATCCGCATCGGCTTCTCGACCCTGCTGGTTCGCGACGACCTCAATGAATCACTGGCCCCCGCGGCACTGGCGGCCGGTATCTCGTTGCTGGTGGCGGTGGCGGTCGCCATGCTGCTGGCCCAACTGGTGCTGCGACCCATGCATGTCATCCGCAGCAGCCTCACCCGGCTGGGCCGCGGGGATCTCGGCGCGACGCTCGATCTTCGCGACGATGAGGAGTTGCGCGACCTGGGGGATGTCTTCGACCAGGTGAGCGCGCAGCTGCGCGCGGCGTCACCGGGCGGGCTCAAGCCCGCGCAACTGGCGGAGATGTCCCGGCGCATCACGCGCGTCGGCCGGTTATTCACCGGCGTGGCGCACGAGATGAAGAACCCGTTGAACGCGATGACCATCCACATCGAGTTGTTGCGCGCGAAGTTGACGGCCGCCAGTCCGGCGTTCCCGCACCTTGATGTCATTGCCGGCGAGATCCGCAAGCTGGACGACCGCATCCAGGGCTTCCTGAAGTTCGTACGGCCCGAGGAGGTGTCGTTCGGCCCGGTGCCGCTGGCGCCGCTGGTCGCCAACGTGCTGGCGGCGGTGAAGCCCGAGGCCGAGCGGGCCGGCGTCACCGTGCATTCAGGATGCGCCGATGCGACGCTGGTCGTCGAAGGCGATGCGGCGCAGCTGCGCGACGTGTTCCTGAACCTGGCGCAGAACGCGATTCAGGCCATGCCGAAAGGGGGCCGGCTGTCGATCAATTGCGCGGCGCTGGCCGACCGCCGCGTCCGCGTCCGCGTCGAAGATACCGGGGTCGGCATTCCGGCCGAGAATCTCGAGCGGATCTTCGAGCTGTACTTCACGACCAAGGATCGCGGGTCGGGGATGGGGCTCGCCCTGGTCTTTCGCGCGGTGCAGATTCACAACGGCACCATCGACGTCGAATCGACCGTCGGCTGCGGGACGGCATTCGTGGTCGTGTTGCCGGCAGGTTCAGCTGGTCCCCCATAGCTCGCGGCGAGGCAGGAACGGCGGGGGATACAATCGTGATGATGAGAGTGGGACGGCTCGCGACGCTCGTGCTGCTGACGGTGTCGCTCGGTGCGTGTGCCGCCAAGGCGCAGGTGCGTACCGAGGTCGAGTTGCCGCTGCTCGATCCGCCGCCCCCGCCGCCTCGGGTGGTCACCATCTACCAGGACGAACCTGAGGTGGTGCCGATCACCCCAGCGGTGGAGGCCGTACCCGCCCGGCCACCCGCGCGGCCCGCCAGAACCGAGTCTCGGCCGGAGCCGCCCGCGCCTCTGGAGCCCGCCGTCGAAGTCGTGAAGCCGGCGGCCGCGCCGTCGCTCACGCTCACACCGTCGCCGGGGTCCGAGGCCCAAACCGCCGTGGCGATCCGAGAGTTGATCGCCAGGGCGGCCCGCGATCTCTCGCGCGTAAATACGGGCTCGCTCAACGCCGATGGCCGCGCCCAGGTCGAGACCGCCCGGCGCTTACTGCAGCAGGCTGAGGAGGCGCTCAGGGCGCGCAACGTGGTGTTTGCCGGCAAGCTTGCCGACAAGGCCGCGACCATGGCCGCGGTGCTGGTCCGCTGACGCCTTTCGCCCTCACTGACATTTAATCTTTAGCGATCGCAGTTGCACAGCCCTGCACCGCGGCTGTTGTTGACGTTGCCGAAAAACTTTCGTTAAGCGAAAATAGAGCGAATGAAAGTTTTTTGGCGTGAATCCGCGAGATATTGCGGACGCCCTAAAAGAAAAGCGCAATATGTTGTGCCTAAGGTGCTTGACAACAAATAGTTACAGGCGCATATTTGGCTCCGCGCTCGAAGATGACTTTCAATCGCCAGACACCTCCCGGCGTCAAAACGATTGAGGCTGAATCGGAGCCGAGTACGAAACGAAGAAGAGCCGATTTAGAGACGTCAGACCGCGCGTACCAACCAACTTTAGAAGCACTTTGTTTAGATAGGGCGTCCGCCCCATAGGGGAGGGGTGTCGCCATTCGGAGGAAGAAGCATGCAGGACGCTTCCCAGAAGGGTTTGTCAGCGGCCCCGGCCGGACAGACCGCGAGTTCGTCGTCGGGTAACGTAGATCCGACGGAGTCAGCACGAAGCCGAAAGTCTCAGGCCTCCCCCGGTCTGGAGTTTCCGCGTTTTTTCACGGCCGCCGGCAGCGACCCGTTCGACGTGGTCGAATGGGAGTTGCGCGACGCCATCATTGGCAACGAGAAGGGCACCGTTGTTTTCGAACAGCGGGGCGTCGAGATCCCGAAGTCGTGGTCGCAGCAGGCCACCAACATCGTGGTCTCAAAATATTTCCGGGGGCACGTTGGCGCGCCCGAGCGTGAGCGCTCGGTCAAGCAGCTGATTGGTCGCGTCGTCGACACCATTACCGAGTGGGCGCGCAAGCAGAAGTATTTCGCGTCCGACGCGGCGTTGCAGGCATTCAGCGACGACTTGAAGTTCCTGCTGGTGAACCAGAAGGCGGCCTTCAACAGCCCCGTGTGGTTCAATTGCGGCTTCGAGAAGGCGCCGCAGTGCTCGGCGTGCTTCATCAACGCGGTCGACGACACCATGGATTCAATCCTTGGTCTGGCGAAGACCGAGGGCATGCTCTTCAAGTTTGGTTCCGGCACCGGCAGCAACCTGTCGGCGATTCGTTCGTCGCGCGAACTGCTGACCGGCGGCGGCACCGCTTCGGGGCCGGTGTCGTTCATGAAGGGCTTCGACGCGTTCGCGGGCGTGATCAAGTCGGGCGGCAAGACGCGCCGCGCCGCGAAGATGGTCATCCTCAACGCCGAGCACCCCGACATCATCGACTTCGTCAACTGCAAGGTGGATGAAGAGAAGAAGGCGTGGGCGCTGATCGATGCCGGCTACGACGGCTCGTTCACGGGCACCGCCTACGGCTCGGTGTTCTTCCAGAACTCAAACAACTCGGTGCGCGTGACCGACGAGTTCATGCGCGCGGTGCTCGACGATGGCCTGTGGCAAACCAAAGCGGTCACGACCGGCGAGGTGATGGACACTTACAAGGCGCGCGACATCATGCGCCTGATCGCCGAAGGCACCTGGGTGTGCGGTGACCCGGGCATGCAGTTCGACACCACCGTCAACGAATGGCACACCAGCCCGAACACGGCGCGCATCAACGCCAGCAATCCGTGCTCGGAGTACATGTTCCTGGACGACTCGGCCTGCAACCTGTCGTCGCTGAACCTGATGACATTCGTT
Organism: Acidobacteriota bacterium; assembly: GCA_009694735.1. Classification (GTDB taxonomy): domain Bacteria; phylum Acidobacteriota; class Vicinamibacteria; order Vicinamibacterales; family UBA2999; genus 12-FULL-67-14b. Next base: position 101,546 of record SHUG01000001.1, read on the forward strand.
AAGAATGAGGGGAAAGCCGATGGCGAGTTCGACGTCGAGGCGTATCGTGCCGCCTGCCGCACCATGATCACCGCGCAGGAGATCCTGGTTGATAACTCGAGCTACCCGACCCCGGCGATCGCCAAGAACAGCCACGCCTATCGTCCGCTCGGCCTCGGCTACGCCAACCTCGGCGCGCTGCTGATGTCGCGCGGCCTGCCCTACGACAGCGACGCCGGCCGCGACTTTGCCGGCGCCATCACCGCGGTGATGACCGGCGAGGCCTACGCCCAGTCGGCGCGCATCGCCCGCGACCACGGCGGCCCGTTCGAGGGCTACGACCACAACCGTGAGCCGTTCCTGCGCGTCATGCGCAAGCACCGCGACGCGATCAAGGACATCACCGCCAAGCACGTGCCCGACGATCTGCTCGCCGGCGCCAAGCAGGCGTGGGACGACGCGGTCGAGCTCGGCGAAGACTTCGGCTACCGCAACGCGCAGGCCACCGTGCTCGCGCCCACCGGCACCATCGGCTTCATGATGGATTGCGACACGACCGGCGTCGAACCCGACATCGCGCTCGTGAAGTACAAGAAGCTGGTCGGCGGCGGGATGATGAAGATCGTCAACCAGACGGTGCCGTCGGCGCTCAGGAAGCTCGGCTACACGGCCGCGCAGATTGACGACATCATCAAGCACATCGACGAGCAGGAAACCATCGAAGGCGCGCCGCACCTGATGGAGCGTGACCTGCCGGTGTTCGACTGCGCGTTCAAGGCCTCGAAGGGCGAGCGCTCGATCCACTACATGGGCCACATCAAGATGATGGGCGCGACGCAGCCGTTCATTTCGGGCGCGATCAGCAAGACCGTGAACGTGCCGAAGGATGCGTCGGTCGAGGACATCGAACAGGCCTACTTCGAGTCGTGGCGCCTCGGCGCCAAGGCCGTCTCGATTTACCGCGACGGCTCGAAGCGCACGCAGCCGCTCAACACCTCGAAGGCCGCGATCGATGCCAAGGGCGTGGTCACCAGCAAGGCGACGAGCGACGCGGTGAACGTGGCCGTGGCGGCAGCGATGGCGTCGCGCGCGCCGGCGCGGCGCAAGCTGCCCGACGAGCGGCAGGCGCTCACCCATAAGTTCGACATTGCCGGCCACGAGGGCTACATCACGGTCGGCCTGTTCGAAGACGGCATGCCGGGCGAGATCTTCCTGGTGATGGCGAAGGAAGGCTCGACCATCTCGGGCTTCGCCGACGCGTTCGCCCAGGCCATCAGCTACGCGTTGCAATACGGCGTGCCGCTGCAGGCGCTGGTCGACAAGTTCAGCCACGTGCGGTTCGAGCCGTCGGGCATGACCAAGAACGCCGACGTGCGGTTCGCCAAGTCGATCGTCGACTACATCTTCCGCTGGATGGCATCGAAGTTCCTCTCGGCCGAAGCGCAGTTCCTCGCCGGCGTGAACAACCGCGACGAGGCCGCGAGCGGCTACACCGCGGAACCTCTCGACGGCGCTCGGGGCGGGCCGGCAACCGTGCCGGCGCCGAAGGTCACCGCCTCGCCCACCGCGAAGGTGAGCACGACCGGCGTGATCGTGCCGCAGACGCACCAGTTCGCCGCCATGCAGAACCAGGAAGACGCACCGCCGTGCACCACCTGCGGGTCGATCATGGTGCGCAGCGGCGCCTGCTACAAGTGCAGCAACTGCGGCACGACTAGCGGCTGCGCGTAATCAACCGTAGTGGCGGGTCTTTCTTGTCCGCCGCAGCGCTCCGCGCGAAGGCGGAAGACCCGCCTGGTGAGACGGACTAGCGAGGGGCCGGGAGCAATCCCGGCCCTTTCTTTTGATCGATGAGCGTCGTGCCCTCAGGAACCACTGATACAGGTCCTCGCGTGAATCCGCTACGCCCAGAGGGTCTTCACGGGATACCGGCGAATCTGTTCATCAGCCGTGACCAAAGTCATGTCGTGCTCGATCGCCTGGCAGATCAGGATGCGGTCGAACGGGTCACGGTGGATGGGTGGCAGGCGCTCCAGATGTTGCGCTACGGCCTCTTCGACTGCCAGAGCTGACACGTGGTGAGCTCGACGGTGCCGGGCCGAGTAGGCCACCGCTGGAGTGGGCAATTTCAAGCGGCCATGGACTTGCTTGATGGCGATCTCCCACACCGAGATGGCACTGAGCCAGACACTGTTGTCGTCGGCGCGAAGTACCGCGCGGACTTGCTCGGGAACGCGGCTGTCGCCGGACACCATCCAGAGGAAGGCGTGGGTGTCGAGCAGCAACTTCACAGCAGCGGATCCTCGCCCTTGCCTTCGAACAGGTCGAGCAGATCGTCTGGTAGCGGATCGTTGAAGTCGTCGGGCACGACGAACTCGCCTTTGGCCAGGCCCCACGGGCGTAGGCCGCGAGCGGGTGCCTTGACGGGGCGAAGTTCGGCAATTGGCTCGTTGTGCCGGGTAATCGTGACGGTCTCGCCCTCCTCAACTCGGTCGAGCAGCGCCGATAACGTGGCCTTGGCTTCGGCCAGCCCCACGGTTTTCATGGTCATAGTATTGACCAATTGTATGACTAGTGCAATGACCTCTGATAAGCTGGCTTCTTGACCCTCCCCGAGATCCTCGAAAAATACTGGGGCTACAGCTCGTTCCGTCCGCTGCAACTCGAGGCAATGGAAGCGGTGATGGCGGGCCGCGACTCGCTGCTGGTGCTGCCGACGGGCGGCGGCAAGTCGCTGTGTTTCCAGGCGCCGGCGATTGCGCGAGAAGGGTTGGCCATCGTCGTCTCCCCGCTGATCTCGCTGATGAAGGATCAGGTCGACACCTTGGTCGGCAACGGAGTGTCGGCGGCCTATTACAACAGCTCGATGCCGTCGGAGGCCAGGGCCGACGTCACCCGCGGGATTCGCGAGGGCCGCTTCCGGATGTTGTATGTCGCGCCGGAGCGCCTAGTCGGCGACGGGGGTGAGGGCTTCCTCAAGCTGCTCGAGTCACTGCCGGTCAGCTTCATCGCCGTGGACGAGGCGCATTGCATCAGCCAATGGGGTCACGACTTCCGCACTGAATACCGGCAACTCGCGCGGCTGCGCGAACGCTGGCCGGCGGTGAGCATGCACGCCTACACCGCGACGGCGACCACCCGGGTGCGCAAGGACATCATGGCGCAGCTGGGATTGCGCGATGCCACCGAGCTGGTGGGGTCGTTCGATCGCCCGAACCTGGTGTATCGCGTCCTGGCTCGTGCCACCTTGAAGGCCCAGATCCTCGGCGTCCTCGAGCGGCACCGCGGCCAGGCTGGGATCATCTACTGCACGTCGCGGAAGGAAGTCGACAGCCTGTCGCAATGGTTGAACGACACGGGTTGGCGATCCCGCCCGTACCATGCCGGCCTGCCAGACGACGAGCGCAGCCGGAACCAGGACGCCTTCCTGAACGAAGAAGTCGATCTGGTGGTGGCCACCGTCGCCTTTGGCATGGGCATCGACCGTTCCAATGTGCGTTTTGTGATTCACGCGGGGGCGCCTCAATCACTCGAGCACTATCAGCAGGAATCAGGCCGCGCCGGCCGCGATGGTCTCGAAGCGGAGTGCGTGCTGATTGCCTCGGGCGCCGACTTCCTGAAGTGGCGCGTGATGCTCGAGAAGAACGGCGAGATGTCCGACGCCCGCCGCGGCCTGCTGCGTGACATGGAGCGCTACGCCGCCAGTGTCGGCTGCCGGCACAAGCGTCTGGTCGGCTATTTCGGCGAGGCGTTCGCGAAAGACGATTGCGGCGCGTGTGACTACTGCCTGGGCGAACTCGAAACCGTCGGCGACCCCGTCATGGTGGCGCGCAAGGTCCTGTCGTGCGTGGCCAGGGTCGGCCAGCGGTTCGGCGCCGCGCACGTCACCAACGTGCTGCGCGGCAGCGATAGCGAACAGGTGCGATCGCGCGGCCACCACCAGCTGTCGGTGTTCGGGTTGATGAAGGACGCGACCATCGACGAACTCCGCGGCTACGTTGACCAGTTGCTGGCCCACGGGCTGCTGCAACAAGGTGGGGATGAATACCCGATCCTGCAGCTGACGGCCGAAGGCCTGGCGCTGTTGAAGGATGCCGGCGCGCACCCCGACCTGTCGCTGGCGCGGCAGAAGCGGCCCGAGAAGGGCCGGCTGCCCAAGCGCGCGCGAGTGGAGACCGAGGGCTGGGAAGGTGTCGACAAGGATCTCTTCGAGCGGCTGCGAGCCATGCGCATGCAGGTGGCGCGCAAACGGGGCGTGCCGCCCTACGTCATCTTCCACGACACGACGCTGCGCGAGATCGCGCGGACCAAGCCGACCACGATGGGTGCGCTGCGCCATATCTACGGCGTCGGCGCCCGGAAGGCCGATGATCTCGGCGAGATGGTAATTGCGGAGGTTCAGGCACAAGCCTGAGTTCAACTTTCAACTTTCAACTACAATGCGTCGACCCCTGAATGACGCGCCAGTACTGTCACATCGGCTCCAGCACGATCGCCTATCTTGATTCGGCGCCCGGCGACAGCACCTTGCGGACCTACGTGCTGCTGCACGCGTTTCCGTTGGGCGCCAACCAGTGGGAGCCGCAGATGCGGAGCATTCCGGCCGGGTGGCGGCTGATCGCGCCCGATCTCCGCGGGTTCGGCGGTTCGACCGAGCTCGATTCGCTGAGCGCGTTGGCCATCTCCGACTATGCCGACGACGTGGTGGGTTTACTGGAAGAGCTGGCGGTGCCACGGGCCGTGATTGGCGGACTGTCGATGGGCGGTTACGCCGCGCTGGCGTTGCTCCAGAGCGCGCCGCGGATCATCGAGGCCCTCGTGCTGGCCGACACCCGCGCCACCGCGGATTCCCCGGAAGGGCGCGCCAACCGGCGCAACATGCTCGCGCTGGTCGATCGCGAAGGACCGTCGGGCGTGGCGCGCGAGATGATGCCCAAGCTGCTCGGCAAGACGACGCGCGAGCTGAACCCGAGCGCCGAAGCGCAGGTGCGCCTGCTGATCAAGCAGCAGGCGCCGGTGGCTATTCGCAGCGCGATTCATCGCATGATGCACCGCCCCGACTCCACCGCCCTGTTGCCGCAGGTCACCGTGCCCACGCTGGTGATTGTCGGCGAGGAAGACGAGCTGACGCCGCCAGAGGATTCCCGTCGCATTGCCGAGGCGGTTCCAGGTGCGCTGCTGGTGACCATTCCCGGCGCCGGCCACCTCTCGAACCTTGAGCAGCCCGATGCATTCAACGCGGCGTTGAATGGATTCTTGGCTAAGCTTTAGGGCACGATGAGGCGCCTCAGTGTTGTTCTGCTCCTGCTGATCACCACGGCCCTGCCATTCGCGCAGGAACCGTCGGTGGTCGCCGTTGATCCGCTCCACAAACCGTTTGACGAGATGCTCGACATCTACGTCCGAGACGGCCTCGTGTACTACTACGCGCTCAGGCAGGAACGGGCCAGGTTCGATCGCTACGTCCTCGCACTCGGCGAGGTCAGCGCCGACACCATCGCCAAGTGGCCGCAGCCACGCCAGCTGGCATACTGGATCAACGCCTACAACGCCTTTGTGTTGCGGACGGTGATCGACGGTTATCCCCTTCGCGGCAAGGCGCCCGACTATCCGGCCAACAGCATTCGACAGATACCCGGCGCGTTCGATCGGCGCACCTTCCGCGCCGGTGGGCGCCCGCTCACGCTCGACGCGATCGAGCGCGATGTGATCGGCGGTTTCGATGACCCGCGCGCATTGCTGGCGCTCAGCCGAGGCGCCGTGGGCGGCAGCCGTCTCAAGAGCGAAGCCTTTACCGGCGATCGCCTCGATCGGCAGCTGTCGACGATGACGAGCGAGCTGGTGACGCGCCGCGTGCTGGTGCAGGTGGATGCCGCCAACAACCGGCTGTCGGTGAACCCGATGTTCTCCTGGCGCGAGGCATTATTTACCCGCACCCTGGCCGGCCGGGCACCCGCGCTGTACGCCTCGCGGAGCCCGCTCGAGCGCGCCGTGCTGGCGCTGATCGAGCCGCTGATTGTGCCGAACGAAGCCGAGTTCCTGCGACGGAACGAGTTCAACATGGTCTTTCATGACTTCGATTGGCGTCTCAACGACCTGACGGGTCGTTGAATAGGGTGCGTACGGTGCGTACAGTGCCTGGGGTGCGTACGGTGCGATCGGGTGATTTATGGATTTGGGACTGACAGGAAAAGTGGCGATCGTCACCGGCGGCAGCCGCGGCATTGGGTTGGCGGCCGCGCAGGCGCTGATTGCTGAGGGCGCGCATGTCGTGGTGTGCGCGCGGGGAGCGCAGCAGCTTCAGAAGTCGGTGGAGCAGTTGCGCGCGTCCGCGGTGAATGGGGCCAGGGCCGAGGGCGTGGCGGCCGATGTGTCCACCGAAGCCGGCGTTGCGTTGGTGATTGACGCGGCCGTGAAGAGGTTCGGGCGGCTTGATGTGCTCGTCAATAACGTCGGGGTCGCGAAGGGCGCCGATCTCGAAGGCACCAGCGACGCCGAGTGGCAAGCCGCCTTCGACCAGACCTTGTTTCCGGCCATCCGCGCGTCACGGCTGGCGGCGCCTCACTTGCGCAGGCAAGGCGGTGCGATCGTAATCGTGTCGTCGATTTTCGGCCGCGAGGCGGGCGGCCGCATGACCTACAACGCGGTGAAGGCCGCGGAAATCAGCCTGACCAAGTCGCTCGCGCAGCAACTGGCGAAGGACCAGATTCGCGTGGTGTCGGTGGCGCCCGGGTCGATCCTGTTCGAAGGCGGCTCATGGTGGAAGCGTCAGCAGTCCGATCCCAAGGGCATTGCCGAGTTCATCACGCGCGAGTTGCCGTGGGGCCGCTTCGGCCGGCCCGAAGAAGTGGCTGCCACCATCGCTTTCCTCGCCTCGCCCAAGGCGAGCTGGGTCAGCGGCACTACCGTGGTGGTCGACGGCTGTCAGTCGCGGATGTTCTGAACCACAGGTAATAGACTGGCAACCCCAGCAGCACCACCGCGAACGTGATCGACGTCCACACCGGATCGTTGATCAGCGCGTTGACGACCAGGTAGAGTGCGGCGGCGATGAACACTGCGGGTACGAACGGATACCCCACCACCTTGTACGGGCGATGCAGGTTCGGCTGCGACTTGCGCAGCGTGTAGATGGCGCCCACGCTCAAGGCGTAGAACGGCCACATCGCCAGCACGAACGTATCCGTCAGTTGCTCGAAGGTCTGTGTCATGACCATGGCGACACCAAGCACGCTGGCGAGGCTGATAGCCACGTAGGGTGTGTGCCAGGTGGGATGCACCTTCGCGATGGGCGCGAACAGCAGCTTGTCGTCAGCCATGGCGAAGAAGATGCGCGGTGACGCGAGCATGCTGCCCATCAGGGATCCGAACGTCGACACCATCACCACCACGGCGATGAACGAGACGCCGGCCTGCCCGAACAGTGCGCCCATGGTGTCGGCGGCAATCAGCCGCGAGCTGGCCATCTTTTCAATTGGACTCACATACAAGTAGGCGGCGTTGGCGAGCACGTAGATGGCGATGATCATCACGGTGCCGATGATGATCGAGCGCGGCAGGTTGCGTTGGGGGTCCTTCACCTCGCCGCTGGCAAACGTCAGGTCCGCGAACCCGTCGTAGGCCCACATCACTGAAATCAGCGCCAGACCAAACACCCCGGCGTCGACCGCGGCGCCGTTCGAGGCCAGGTGGCTGAAGGATGCGCCGGCATCACCGCCCAGCAGGAACGAGGCGGCGACGAGCAGCGTCAGCGCGCCGAATTTGGTCACGGTGGAAATGCCGGCGAACAGCGCTCCCAACTGAACGCCGACGATGTTTGTCAGGCCGGCGAAGATGATCGCGCCGGCGGCAAGATAGTCGGCCCAGGCCGGATGGGCGATGGGATCGAGGCCGAACACCCGCATGAAGTACTCGCCGAACACCG
>SHUG01000011.1 GCA_009694735.1 Acidobacteriota bacterium
CGGGCGTGCAGGTCGTCGACCAGTTGCTGCTCCGACAGCCGCTCCGCCGCCGGCAAGCTCGACCGGAAGAGCGACGCCAGCACCACTTCATCGGCGCCCGCGAACGCGCGGGCAAAATCATCCTGGAAGACCCGCCGGCAAGACGAGGCCGAGCGCGGTTCGAAGATCGCCCAGATGCGACGCGACCCAACCGATCGCCTCAGCGCCTTGAGGGTCTCCGCCACCGCGGTCGGATGATGCGCGAAGTCGTCGTAGACCGTGACGCCGCCGACCTCGCCGACGACTTCCAGCCGGCGCTTGACGCCGGCGAAGCCCGCCAGCCCGGCTCGCAGGGCATCAATGTCGAGGCCCACCTCCGTGCCGACGGCAATCGCCGCCAAAGCGTTGCGCACATTGTGCTCGCCCAACATCGACATCCGGAACCGCCCACAATTCCGAGTCCCGTGCACGACCGTGAACGCCGTGTCCGCGCCGCTGGTGATGCCGACCGCACGCCAATCCGCTGATGCGTCGAGCCCGAAAGTCTGGACGCGGCTGCGCGCGAGCGGCGCCAGGGCCGCCGCATCGGGACTGTCGATGCCGAGCAGCGTCAGCCCACTGCGCGGCACCAGGTTGACGAGGCGCTTGAACGCGAGGCGGACCTCGTTGAGGTCGGCGTAGATGTCGGCGTGATCGAACTCGATGTTGTTGACCACCGCGATGTCGGGCAGGTACTTCAGGAACTTGGCGGTCTTGTCGAAGTAGGCGCTGTCGTACTCATCGCCTTCGATCACGAAGGCCTTCCCTTTGCCGACGCGATAGCTGGCGCCGCTGGCGCCGAAGTTGCGGGCGATGCCGCCGATCAGCACGGTGGGATCGGCACCAGCCGCCGCAAGCAGCCAGCCCGTCAGCGCGGTCGTGGTGGTCTTGCCGTGCGTGCCGGCAATCACGATTGACTGTGCCTCCCAGAGCCAGTGATCGCGAATCGCCTCGGGCAGCGACGTGTAGCGGAGGTGGCGGTCGAGGACGGCTTCGAGTTCGGCGTTGCCGCGAGAAATGGCGTTACCGACGACGACGAGGTCGAGTGTCCCGGCGACATGCTCCGGGCGATAACCCTCGAGCACGGTGATGCCCTCGGCAGCCAGGAAGTCGCTCATCGGCGGATAGACGTGCTCGTCGGACCCGCTCACGTCGTTGCCGGCATGCTTCAGCAAGGCGGCCAACGTGGCCATGGCCGTGCCACAGACCCCTATCAAATGCACTCGTGCCACTAGGAAACTGCTGCCTCGGTGATGATCACTACCGGTAACGCGTCGCCAACAATCTCGGCACGCACGCCGAACGGCAGTGTCCACGTCGCGCCCGCAGTATGCCCAGATGGAAACCCGAACAGCACGGGCCCCGGGAAGTCGGCGGTGAAGTCGCGGAGCACATCGCGAATCAACGGGTCGCCGCCCGGCTCATCGCAACCGGGAAACTCGCCGAACACGATGGCGCGGACGGGCTTGAACACGCCGGCCTGGGCCAGGTGGTTCAGCATGCGGTGGATGCGATAGGGCCGCTCGCCGATGTCCTCGAGGAACAGGGCGCAGTCCTGGGGCGGGTTGAACGCCCACGGCGTGCCCAGCGACGAGACCAACTGCGTGATGGTGCCGCCACTCAAGGTGCCAGCCGCACGGCCCGGATGCAGCACATCAAGCGCGGCCGGACGAAACTCCCCGGCCGGCTCGCTCGACATCACCACGCGACGAAACGACGCTTCGTCATAGGCGGTCGGGCCCCGCGACAGCCGCCGGTCGACCATCGGCCCATGGATGGCCGTCAGGCCATTCAGCTGGTAGAACGACAGAAGGGCGGTGATGTCGCTGTAACCGATCAACGCCTTGCGGGACGAGCGAAGCAGAGCGGGATCCAGCAGAGGCAGCAGTTGGGCGCTGCCGTAGCCGCCGCGCATGGCGAACAGCGCGGCCACTGACGGGTCGGCCCACGCCTGTTGAATCGCCTTGGCGCGCACCTGTGGCGAGCCGGCGACGAAGCGGTCTTTCTCGAACAACGACGCGTCATGGACGGCCTCGAGCCCGAGCCGCGCGAGCTCAGCCACCCCGGCGGCCACCTCCTCCGCGGGAAACGAGCTCGCCGGGGCCACCAGGGCGACCCGGTCACCGGAGTGCACCTGCCGAAGCGTGATCACAGAAAGGCCGCCATTTCCGCGGCGACCAACTGGTGTTCTTCGCGGCCCAAGATCTGTCGTAGATCGCGGATGCGCCGGGCCGGCCCCGGCCGCTCGCCCATCAGGAAGCGTTCTTTCACTCGTCGTAGCCGCATGAACGCATCATCGCAGCGCGCCGCGGTGATAGTGCCTGACTCGACGGCCCTGACCAGCGCTTCAAGTGTTCGGGCCTGCAAGTCCAAATCGCCGCTGCACACGAGAATGCCGTCGCAACCGGCGCGAATAGCTTCGACGGCCAGTTCCGGCACCGGATAGAGCGCGCTCACGGCCTTCATCTCGAGGTCGTCGCTCAGAATGACGCCATCGAACCCCAGTTCCTCGCGAAGCAACGCCTGCACCACCTTGGGCGACAGCGTCGACGGCCGATCTTCATCGAGCGACGGCACCAGCACATGGGCGGTCATGATGAACGCCACGCGCTCGGCAATGGCGGCGCGAAACGGTTCGCACTCGATCGCGCGCAGCCGGTCGGGCGGATGCTCCACGAGCGGGAGTTCGAAGTGGGAATCGGTGCTGGTGTCGCCATGACCCGGAAAATGCTTCCCGCACGCCGCGACACCGGATTCCTGCAGCGCCCTGATAATGACCCGCCCGAGCCGCGCCACATCCTCGGACCGCTCGGCGAGCGCTCGATCCCCGATCACCGGATTCTTGGGATTGGTGTGGATGTCGAGCACGGGCGCATAGTCGAGCGTGATGCCGACGGCCCGCAGCTCGGTTGCCAGGGCCTTGGCGAAGCGTTCGGCCACGGCCTCCCCTTCTTCTCGTCCGGCTCGGCCGAGCGTGGCCATCGGCGGCCATTTCGTGAAGGGCTCCTGCAGGCGGGCTACGCGGCCCCCCTCCTGGTCCACGCTCACCCACGCGGGTGTCGTGCGGCCGAGGGCCTCGCTCTCCGCCGCCAACTCGGCCACCTGTTCCGGCGCTTCGATGTTGCGACTGAACAGGATGACGCCACCGAGGTCGAACTCGCGTGCCAGCGACCGCATTTCGACGGGCACGGTGCGATCGGGAATGCTGCCGATCAGGAACTGGCCGATGTCGCGTCTCGTGGCTAGTGGCATGACTCCCTGTCGTCTTTAACTGTAGCCTCCGGCTTTAGCCGGAGTTGTGGTCCGCCTGAAGGCGGACGCCACAGGGAATTATAATTGCGTCGTGCGTATCTCAGCGTCGGCTCCGACACGAATTGATCTGGCGGGCGGCACCATCGACATCTGGCCGCTCTACCTCTTTCACCCGGGCGCCCAGACGCTGCACATCGCCATCAGCCTCCGCGCCCATGCGTGGATTGAGCCGCGTCCCGACGACCGCATCGAGCTGGTCTCCGAAGACACCGATCGCATGGTGAACCTGCCGGCAGATCAGCTCAGCGCGGATGACACGCTGCCGCTGCTGGGACGGCTGGTCCACCGCTTCGGCGGGCACGGGTTGCGGCTCACCACGCGAGGTGAGTCGCCGGCCGGCGCCGGCATCGCCGGCTCATCGGCCTTGAACATCGCCATCTGCGGCGCCCTCGCGCGCTTCATGGGCGAGGATCTTGACCCCGAGACGCTGATGGACGTCGCGAAAGACGTGGAGGCACAGGTCATTCGCGTGCCCACGGGACTGCAGGACTATCGGCCGGCGATGTACGGCGGCATTGCCGCGCTCGAACTGGAAGCCGGGCGCCCGGTTCGCGTGCCCCTCGACGTCGACCCACAGGAACTGCAGCGACGCCTGGTGCTGTGCTACACCGGCGAGCCAAGAAACTCAGGCACCAACAACTGGGACATCACCAAGCGCCACATCGACGGTGACCGCCACGTGTTCGACTGCTTCGAACGCATTCGCGACACCGCGGCCGCCATGCGCGCCGCCCTGACGCACGGCGACTGGGACGCCACCGCCCGGTGTCTTGTCACCGAATGGGAGAACCGCAAGCGGCTCGCGCCCGGTGTCACCACCCCGGCGATCGACGGGCTGATTGCGCGCGCCCTGGCCGCGGGGGCACAGGGTGCCAAGGTCTGCGGCGCTGGCGGGGGCGGCTGCTTGTTCTGCATCGCCCCTCCCGACCAGGTGCCGGCCGTTCGCGAAGCACTCGCGGATGGTGGGGCCCGGGTGCTCGACTTCCAAATCGAAACCACCGGGCTGAGCGTCGTCGAGCAATGAGTGCGCCCCTGCCGGCTCCGCTCGACAACCGCGCGGTCGCGCGCGTGCTGCAGGAGATCGCCGACCTGCTCGAATTGAAGGGCGAGAACCCGTTCAAGGTTCGGGCGTATCGCAATGGCGCCGACGTGGTGGCCCACGCCGCCGAAGCCGCCGCCGGACTGGACGACTCGGGCCTGCGGGCCTGGTCAGGCATCGGCAAGGACCTCGCCACCCGCATTCGTGATATCGCCGCCACCGGCACCTGTGAGATTCGTCAGGAACTGCTGAAGGAGTTTCCCGAAACGCTGCTGGAGCTGCTGCGCCTGCAAGGCGTCGGCCCCAAGACCGTGACGCTCCTCTATAAGGAACTGCACATCAAGAGCCTCGAGGACCTGAGCCAGGCGGCCAAGGCCGGCCGCATTCGTGGCATTAAGGGCATGGGCGCCAAGAAGGAGGAGTTGATTCTCAAGGCGATCGACGAGCGGCAGCGTCACGCCGGCCGTCACCTGCTCGCGAAAGCCACGGAGGTCGCCGACGCGCTGGTCGCCTACCTGGCCACGCACGCACCCGAGGCCACCATCGTCACCGTCGGCAGTGTTCGGCGCGGCGCGGAAACCAGCGGCGATCTCGACCTGCTGGCGACCGGCGCCGACGCCACGCTGGCTGATACGTTGGTCGCCTACCCGACAGTGGAACGGGTGCTCGGGCACGGACCGACCAAGGCGAGCGTGCTGCTGCGCGGCGGCTACCAGGCCGACTTGCGGATTGTGCTGCCGGAGCAGCGAGGCGCGGCGCTGCAGTACTTCACGGGATCGAAGGCCCACAACATCGCCCTGCGCGATCGCGCGCTCGAGCGAGGCTGGAAACTAAACGAGTACGGCTTGTTCGACGCCAAGGACCAGGTGATGGCCGGCGCCACGGAGGACGGCATCTACGACGCGCTTGGGCTCGCCTGGATCCCACCGGAACTCCGCGAGCACCGCGGCGAGATCAACGCCGCCGCTGCCGGCACGCTGCCCGATCTCATTACGCAGGCCGATCTGAAGGGCGATGTGCACATGCACACCACCGAATCCGATGGCCGAGAGAGCCTCGTCACGATGGTGGCCGCCGCGCAGGCACGCGGCCTTCAGTACATCGCGATCACCGATCACACCCAGTCGCTCGCCATGACCAACGGCCTCGACGAAGCTCGCACCTACGCCGTCGCCGAGCGCATTCGTGCGTACTCGGCCACGCTGAAGGGGTTCACCGTGCTGGCCGGCATCGAATGCGACATTCTCGCCGACGGACGCCTCGACCTGGACAACGACTGCCTCGGCGCCCTCGATCTCGTGGTCGCCTCGGTCCATTCGGCTATGCAACAGGACGAAGCGGAAATGACAGCGCGGGTGATCAAGGCGATCGAGCATCCGTCGGTGGACATCATCGGCCATCTCACCGGCCGCTTGCTGCTGCGCCGAGACCCGTCACGCGTCAACATCGAAAAGGTCATTGACGCCGCTGCCGCCAACGGTGTGGCGCTGGAGATCAACTCGCAGCCCTACCGGCTGGACATCGCCGACAGCCATGCCCGTCTGGCGCGCGACCGCGGCGTGAAGATCGCCATCAATTCCGATGCCCACGAGGTTGATGCGCTCGGCTTCACCCGCTGGGGTGTCTTGACGGCGCGACGCGCCTGGCTGGGTAAGGACGACGTCATCAACACCCTGCCGCTGGCGCAGTTCCGCGAGGCGCTTCGCCGTAACCGGGCGTAGGGGTCTGACCTTATAATCCCCCCATGGACCCCGTCGCGGAAATCAAGAAGCTTTACTACGGCGCCACCAAGGCCACCATCCAGAACGATGTCGACCGCGCCATCGACTTGCTGAAGACCCTGCCGGCGGATGAGGATCGCGAGCGCGCCGCGGTCTACATGGATGGACTGGCGCTGATGCGCTCGGAATGGTCCGCGGCGCGCGGCGGCGTGACTAGTGCTTCGACGAAGACAGCCGCTTCCGCGCCGAGAGGCGCAAGGCCTCCGGCACGTTCCGGTCCGTCGACAGCTTCTTCACGTCGCTCTCGGTAAGCCGCTGCATCAGGGTCATCGACATCGCGACCGGTGTCTTCGAGTTCTTCACCAGGCTGAGCGTGACGCTGTAGTTCTTGGTCCACGCGCGCGAGCTGGCGATCGTGCGCAGGATGTCTTCCGAGACGTTCCCCATCTTGGCAAACGCCTCGACCTCGGCGTCGTTCACCTTGGGACAACTGAGCACCGCGGACGCGACCATGCGATGGGGATCGCGAGTCAGCACCGCCCGCATTTCGCGCGTGCCCTTCATGGCGCATTTCACCTTTTCGGGCACGGTCATCGACGCCAGCCGCTGCGTGAAGGATTGCGCCGACTCGCCCTTCTCCTGTTCGAAACTCAGGCCCGATTCGTCGGTGTCGAGCAGCGGCTCGTCGAAGTCAGGCGCGGGGGTATCGGACGGCGCGATGCCGCGGCCGACGAAGAACGCGCGCAACTCCGTCGGCACGTCCGAGCGGGCAATGAAGCTGGCCACCAGTTCGTTGGGCAGCAGTCGCAGCGTGGCGCTGGCGGTATCGCGGATTTCCGAATCGGCGTCTGACGACAGGATCATCAGGATGCCCAGCTGCTCGAGCGGGCATGGCGCCACCGCGCCTTGCGCGGCCATCAATCGCACATCGCGCGCCACTTCACCGCGCCGGAAGAAATCCAGCAGCGGCGTGCGGAGGCCGGCCTCCATCAGTAGCGAACCAGAAAATCTTCGTAGTCGTCGCGACCGATCCGGACCGACAGCACTTCGCCGGGCAAGCCGAGCAACCGGCCCGCCTGCCCGTTGATGCTGAACTGCACCGCCGACGCGTTGTCGCCGAGCAACCAGAGTTCATCGCCCAGTTCGATCGGCAGGCTCTCGCCCTGCTCCACCGTGCGGCCCAGCACTTCACGGCCGTCAGCAACAATCCGTAACTGGCAGCGCGACGAGATGGTCAGCGTCACGACGACCGGCCGGGGCAAGGCGACGGCAGGCGCCGCGAACCCACCGGCGGGTAGAATTTCCGACCGCAACGGCGAGGGAGCCGGCGCGGATTCGACGACGGCGGTCACATCGACGGCGCGGGCCGACGGCCAACCGAAGTAGGCCACGGCGGCCAGTAGCGGTAACACGGCGCCGACAAAGGCCACTGCCTTCTGGAGCGACCGTGACGGTTCGTGGGTCGCGACGATCGTCGCCGATGCCGGCGCGGGCAAGTCGTCAGGATGCGCGGCCGAGAACTCGTGCAACAGTTGGTCGGGATTGAGGCCCACTTCGCTGGCGATCGAGCGGATGATCGCGCGGCGATAGATGCCTTCAGGCAACGCCGACAA
Organism: Acidobacteriota bacterium; assembly: GCA_009694735.1. GTDB lineage: Bacteria > Acidobacteriota > Vicinamibacteria > Vicinamibacterales > UBA2999 > 12-FULL-67-14b. The sequence continues at coordinate 7,704 of SHUG01000011.1, forward strand.
GCGGCCGCCTTCCAAGGCTTCGATGGTGCGTACGGACAGCTTCGTCGTCTCCGCTAGCTGCCGGCAGGACAGGCCTTTTGCCTCGCGGGCCTGCTTGAGACGGGTAGCCGGATCGAGCGGGCGTTGCATAGCTGCTGCTGCGGTGTTTGAACGTTGGTTAATTGCCAGAACTGCCTATTTTTCAAGGGGGCAGAACGACATCTTAAGAAACCGCATGCGCCGAGTCAAACCCCAAACGCATATCCATGACTCGTTTCTGCACAAACTCCGACAGCCCCTGACCTGGCTCCGGAACGAAGGCCCCGATTGCGGCCACCCCAGCTGCGCCACTAACGGCCACGAACGGAATCGATGGCAGATCGATGCCGCCGATTGCGAGGACGGGCCGCCCACCGGCGGCCTTCACCACCTCCGATAGCCCGGCCCACCCCAAGTACGCCGCCGCGGGCTTCGACACGGTCGGCAAGACAGTGCCCGCGACGAGGTAATCGGCGTTCCCTGCAACCGCTGCAGTCTTGGGATCGTGAACCGAGCGCCCGATCCAAAACCCGGCCGGCGCCAGCGTCCGGGCATTAGCGACCGAGAACGAGCGCTCCTTAAGGTGAACGCCCGCGGCACCGGCGGCCAAGGCGACATCGAGTCGGTCATTCACCAGTATCTTGGTCGCGGTATGCCTGGTATCGGCGATCACGGCGCCCACGAGTCGAGCCAGGCTGGCGGCGTCGAGGTCGGGTTCCCTCACCTGAACCAGGTCAATCCCCGCCGCGGCTGCGGCGAACACCTGGGCGCGGAGCGCATCGACCCACTCACTCGGTGCCAGGCCGAGTGCGGCGCCGAGCCGGCGCCGGTGGGTGACGAGGCAGAGGATCATGCCGGGTCGTCGTGGGAGGAACCGAGTGACTTGGCGCTGAAGAGTTCAGCCAATTCAACCAGGGCCGCGCCAACGTTGACCAGTCCAAGGCCGCTGATGGCGCCGCGCACGTAATTGCTGGTCAGCATCGCCCCCAGCGCCGGCGACCATTCGACGAAGTAGTTCCGCTCCCAGAAGGTCGACCACGGGATCAACACTAACAGGAGACCGGTTTCGAGCAGGAGGGCGACGAAGAGCAGGCGCCTGAACAGAAATCAGCCCCGCGCCTGGACTTTGGACAGCCGATCGATGTGGCCCGACACGTCGCGGTAGCCGCCGGACTCGGATTCAAGCTCAATGAACACGGCGAGGGCGCGCGCGCTCTCGCCGACCGTGTCGAGGGTCTGGGCTAAGTCGTACAAAAGCGATCGCCCGGCATCGGCGGTCGGCGCGGGCGCCTCGGCGGCTCGCTCGAGCCATTCGATGGCCTGGGGCAGGTCCTTGCGTTCAAGGTAAAGCCGGCCGAGCATCGACGCCGCATCGAAGCGCTGCCGCGGCGACCTGGTTGCGCCTTCGAGGGCCTTGATGGCGTCTTCGGTCATGCCCATCTCGTGATAGGTCAGGGCCAAGCGGTATTGTTCGGCCGCTGCCTCTTCGGACGACTGGCGGTTCGACTCGTCGCGCAGGCCGCGAAACACCTGGTCGAGCGACCGCGGGGGCGGCGGCGTGAGCGGAAGCGGCGCGGGCCGCTCGTCGAGCGCCTCGCCGAGGTCAATTTCAATCGCGCCAAAATCCGTCAAGGGCACCTCCGCTGCGAGCGCGGCCTGCGGCACTGCTGTCGTGGCAGCAGCGGTCGTGGCCGGTGGCGGTTCGGGTGCAGGGGTGTCGAACGAGATCCCTTCGTTCAAGTCCATCTTCTCCGTGGCCAGGAACGGGCTGTCGCCACTCAGCTGGTCGGCGATGATGGCGTCCGGATCGGATTCGCCCAGCATGACGAGCGCCCGGCGGAAGCGGTCCAGGTTGGCGCGGTTCCACGGTTCGCGGGCCACGAGGTCCTCGCTGATGATGCGCGCTTCGAGGCCGCGACCCACGCTCAAGTAGGCGTCGGCCAGCTGGGCCTTCGCCTCATACATCGTGGCTTCGAGCCCGCCGTCGACGCAGATCTCAACCAGGCGCATCTGCGCCACGAGATGCGTGGGGACCCGGATCGTGAACTCGTGGAGCGAGACCGCGGCCTCGGCGTAGTCGCCATCAGCGAGCGCGGCGTCAGCGACGGCATCAATACATTGATAGCCGGCCTCGGCATTCGACTCGGCCAAGCGGCAGCCGACCACGACCGCCGCCTGGGCCTGATGGCGATCGAGCGTCAGGGCCTGCGTGATGGCAGCGCGACCTTCAGCAGCGCGGCCGGCGGTGAGCTCGATCTCGCCCAGGGTGATCCACAGCGACGGATCGGTGCCGGCGGTCTCGGCCGACAGGTACGTGCGAGCCTGGTCGAGATCGCCCCGGGCCACGTACGCCAGGGCGAGCCCCGCCCGCACTGCCAGATCTGACGGGTCGGCGGCCGCGACCTCGGCGAGCACGGCCAGTGCCAGATCGCCCTGCCCTGCTTGTTCAAAGGCGGCAGCCACCTGCTTCAATTCGGTGGGGCCGCTGGCCACCTTGCGCGCCAGCTCCGGCGCACTGCCCGACAGGTAGCCAACCAACAGCCGTGTGCGCGTGTCGTCGTCTGAACGATCGAGGTCGAACGCAGCCTGCAGGGCCGCCAGGGCGTCAGCCCCACAATCCCGCTTTTCGTAGCGGGCGGCCACCTCGCGGAATTCGCGGAGCGCGGTCACGACATCGCCGGTCTCGGCCGCCAGCTGCGCCGCCCGCACGCGGGCTTCGAGATCGTCCGGGTCCAGCGTCCCCAGGCGAATGGCAATCTCCGCCGCACCCTTCTTATCGCCGCGCGCCTTGCGGCGATCGGCGACGGCCTGGAAGTACTGCTTGGCGTCGGCCAGCGTGCCCTGCCGGGCCGCGATGTCGCCCGATTGCAGCAAGGCGTACTCGTGCTCTGGCTTGAGCTTGAGGATCTTCTTGAACAGCGCCGCGGCCTTCGGGTAGAACCCCTCGGCGGCGAGGTGATCGGCGATGCGCGTGAACTGCTGGAGGCCCTTGTCTAGCTGGTTGGCGCGTACGTGGAGATCGCCCAGGGCGTTGGCGCTGTTCCAATCACGGGGTTGGGCCTCAACGACCTTGACGTACTCCGCAATGGCCGCATCGATGCGTCCCTGTCGTAATGCTTTTTCCGCGCTCTTGAGCGCGCCTTCGCGATCGAACGGCGGCACTTTGTACGGCCCTCAGGCAATGGTATCAAACAGAGTTGCCGGTCGGAACGATCGCCGGTGCTGGGGCGAGTAGCCAAACCGTGCAACGGCCGCCAGGTGATCGGCCGTCGCGTAACCCTTATGTCGGTCAAAACCGTATCGCGGGTCAGCGGCGTGAAGCTCCTGCATCAATCGATCCCGTGTCACTTTCGCGACGATCGAGGCGGCGGCGATGGCAGACGACCGGCGGTCGCCGCCAACGACGCCGCGCTGGGCCATTGGCAGTGACGGAATTCGAAAAGCATCGACCAAAACTGCATCTGGCAAGGGGGCCAGTGCGAGGACGGCCCTCCGCATGGCCAGCAGCGTGGCCTGATGGATGTTGATGCGGTCGATCTCGCCGGGGGTGACGGAAACGACGGTCCAGGCGATGGACTTCCCGATGATTTCCTCGTGCAATCGCTCGCGCTGCGCGGCGCTGAGGGCCTTGGAATCGGCCAGCCCGTCAATGCGGCGGTGCGGGTCGAGGATGACCGCGCCGGCCATCACCGGCCCGGCCAGGCATCCCCGTCCCACTTCATCGACACCCGCCACACACACGAACCCGTAGCGCCGAAGCGTATTCTCGATCGTGCGGCGGGCGGAGACCTTGCGCACTAGGACGTCTTTTTGACTTCCTTCATGCGGGCGGCCTTGCCCGTCAGGTCGCGCAAGAAGTAGAGCTTCGCGCGCCGCACCTTGGCGGAACGCAGCACCTCAATCTTGGAGATGGTCGGCGAGTGCAGCGGGAAAATGCGCTCGACCCCCTGGCTGAACGACACTTTGCGCACGGTGAACGTCGCGCGATTGCTGCCGCGGCGAATCCCGATGACCACGCCCTCGAACACCTGGATGCGTTCCTTGTCGCCTTCCTTCACTCGCACGTGCACGCGCACCGTATCGCCGGCCTTCATGCGCGGCCGTTCGGTCAGTTGCGCCTTCTCGATCATCTCCATCGCAGTCATGACTTGCTCCTTTTGCTCAACCACTCGTGTTCATCGGCGTCGAGCGCGGCGTCCGCCAGGAGGTCCGGCCGCCGCTCGGCCGTTCGTTCCAATGCCGCGTTGCGCCGCCACCGGCGAATTTCTCCATGATGCCCAGACACCAACACGCCGGGCACCGGCCGTCCTGCAAACTCCGCGGGCCTCGTGTAGTGCGGGTAATCGAGCAACCCGCGCGTAAACGAATCCGCGTCCACCGACTGCTCGTCGCCGACGACGCCGGGCACCAGCCGCGCCACGGCGTCGACCACCGCCAGCGCCGGAATCTCGCCACCCGACAGCACATAGTCGCCGATCGACAACTCTTCGGTCGCCAGCGCCTCACGCACCCGTTCGTCAATGCCTTCGTAGCGCCCGCACAGCAGCACGAGGTGCCCGAGTCCCACCAGCCGCCGCGCCCCCGCCTGCGTGAACGGCACACCGGCCGGCGTCAGCATGACCACGGCATCCGGCGTCCCGCGGCGCTCGCTAATCGCCGCGAGCGCGGCGAAGAACGGTTCCGGCTTCATCACCATGCCCGGGCCACCGCCGAACGGCACATCATCCACGACGTGATGCTTGTCGGTCGTGAAGTCGCGGAGGTTATGGACCACGATGTCGATCAGTCCACCGGTGCGGGCCCGCCCCACCACGCCTTCCGCGAGGCCGGCTTCCACCATGCGCGGAAAGATCGTGATGATGTCGACCTTCACCGCCAATCTCCGTTCAGTTCCAGCAGGCCGGCGGGCGGCCGCACCGTGATGCGTTTCGCCGCGACGTCGACCGTGCAAATCTGGTCGACCAGTGGGATCAGCAACTCGCTGCGCTTGCCCGCCACCACCAGCCGTGCCTGCGCGCTGTCGTCCAGCACGCCGGTGACGCGCCCGACCAGCTCGCCGCCCTCGGTCACCACCTCGCACCCGATCAGGTCGCGGTGGAAGAACTCGCCGTCGGGCAGCAGCTGCGGACCGGCCTCGTCGGTGCGCAGCTGCTGGCCCGCCAGCAGCTGCGCGTCGTTCATCGAGCCGACGCCCGCAAACATGATGACCGGGCGACCCTGATGCATTCGCATCGTGACCACCTCCAGCGTCGACGGCGCGCCGTCGCGCCGCCGGGTCCACAGGCAGGCGCCCTTCCGGAACCGTTCCCCCGGGAAATCGGTCTCGGGGTTCACGATCACCTCGCCGCGGTTGCCGTGCGTCCGGGCCACGACGCCCACCAGGATCCCGTCGTCCCAGTTCACGGGCCTAGCTGCGGCCGGTTTGATCGCGGATGTCGAGGCTCACGCGCTGGTCGTCGTCTTCGGCCGCACTCGACAGCAACGTGCGCAGCGCGGCCGCGGTGCGGCCCTGCCGGCCGATGATGCGGCCGAGGTCGCCCGAGGCCACCTGCAGTTCATACACCGTCGCGCCACGGCGCTCCGATTCCCGCACGCTGACCGCATCTGGCTGGTCGGCCAGCGCCCGCGCCACGGCTTCGATGAGTCCCTTGAGATCCGTCACGGCCGTACCTTAAGCCGTCGGCGCGGCAGGCTCAACCACGGCGCCACGATCGCGGGTCAGGTGCCTGGCCATCAGGGTGCGAACCGAGTCGGACGGGCGCGCGCCCATCTTCACCCAGTGCGTGACGCGATCCTTGTTGATCTCGAACACGGCCGGCTTGGTGCGCGGGTTGTAGAACCCGAGCACCTCGATGAACTCGCCTTCCTTCTTCGATCGGGCTTCCGACACGACGACGCGGAAAAACGGGCGCTTCTTCGAACCGGTGCGACGCATACGAATCGACAACATATTTGACTCTCTACCACGGCACGTGATGGCCGCACTTCGGGTTAACGCATCAAACTAAACGGGCTTTTCTTTCTCTTCTTCGGCGCCGCCGCGATGGGATCGCCCGTCATTTGCCCCACCATCTTCAGCATCCGCTGCATTTCCACGAACTGCTTCAGCAGCCGGTTGACATCTTCAACCGTCGTGCCGCTGCCCTTCGCCACGCGCTTGCGGCGGCTCCCATCCAGGAGGTCCGCCTGCGTCCGCTCATCGGGCGTCATCGAGTTGATGATGGCCTCGATCCGCGAGAGCTGCTTCTCGTCCGGCTTCTGGCCGGCCAACTCCTTCATGCTGCCCATGCCGGGCAGCATGCCCATGATCTTCTCGAGCGGGCCCATCCGCTTCAGCATGCGCAGCTGATCGCGGAAGTCTTCCAGCGTGAACCCGCCCTTGCGGATTTTCGCTTCCAGCTTCTCGGCGTCGCCCTGGTCGATGACCTCTTCGGCCTTCTCGATCAGCGACAACACGTCGCCCATGCCCAGCATGCGCGACACCAACCGATCCGCGTGGAACGGCTCGAGGTCTTCCAGCTTCTCGCCACTGCCGACAAACGCAATCGGCACGCCGACCACCGACACCACCGAGAGCGCCGCGCCGCCGCGGGCGTCGCCGTCGACCTTGGTCAGGACGACGCCGGTGACGCCCATCCGCGCGTTAAACTCACCCGCGCTCTTGATGGCGTCCTGCCCCGTCATCGCGTCAGCGACATAGAGCAGGTCGGTCGGTCCCGACACATCCCGGATCGCGACCAGCTCTTTCATGAGCTCGTCATCGATGTGCAGCCGGCCCGCCGTGTCGACGATCACGACGTCGTTGCCAACCGCCTTGGCCTCGGCGAGCGCACTCTTTGCGCGCGACACCGGATCCATGTCGCCCACCGGGTCATGCACCCGCACGCCCGCTTGCCGCGCGACGATCGCCAACTGCTGTATGGCCGCCGGGCGCCGCACGTCGGTCGACACCACGATCGGGTGCCGGCCCTGCTTCGCCAGCCACTTCGCCAGCTTGCCGGTCGTCGTCGTCTTGCCCGAGCCCTGGAGCCCGAGCATCAAAATCACGCGCGGCCGGGCCGCGCCCTCTTTCAGACCGCCCTTGGCATCGCCGAAGAGCGCGAGCAGTTCATCGCGAACGATCTTGATGACCTGCTGGCTCGGCGTCAGGCTCTTGAGCACCGCCTGATCCATCGCGCGATCGCGCACGCGATCGACGAATGCCTTGACGACCTTGAAGTTGACGTCGGCCTCGAGCAGCGCCAGCCGGATTTCCCGGAGGACGTTCTCGACCGTCGCCTCGGTGAGACGCGTGTCTCCCTTGATTGACTGGAAGACGTCCTGGAGGCGATTGCTAAGCGCGTCGAACATGGGCCACCACAGCGGAGGCCAACCCCCGCCGCGCAAACCCTTATCCTACATGAACTTCAGGAGATTGGTCAAACCGACTTGAGGTGGTGACCGAGCTTGTCCTTCTTTACTTTCAGGTACTTGCGGGTGGTGTCGGAGGCGGCGATCTCGAGGGGCAGCGTCGACGACACCGAAAGGCCGTACCCCTGCAGGCCCACGAACTTCCGGGGATTGTTGGTCAGCAGCCGCATGGTCCGGACGCCCAGGTCGCGCAGGATTTGGGCGCCAATGCCGTAGTCGCGCTGGTCGGGCTTGAAACCAAGCTTCACATTCGCTTCCACGGTGTCGAAGCCCTGGTCCTGGAGCGCATACGCGCGAATCTTGTTGGCGAGGCCGATGCCACGCCCTTCCTGGTTGAGATACAGCAGCACGCCCCGGCCTTCGGCCGAGATTCGCCGCATCGCCGCATCGAGTTGATCGCCGCAATCGCAGCGCGCCGAATGGAACACATCGCCGGTCAGGCACTTCGAGTGCACGCGCACCAGCACGTCGGCGCCGCTCGTGATGTCGCCAGCGACCAGGGCGATGTGGGTCATGCTGTCGAGCAGGCTGTTGTAGGCGTGGATCCGGAATGGGCCGTGCTCGGTCGGCAGATCCGCTTCCGCGGCTTTCTGCACCAGGCCTTCGTGTTGCATCCGGTGCCGGATGAGATCGGCCACCGTGATCATGAGCAGCTTGTGCTTGCGCGCGAACTTCGCCAGTTCGGGGACGCGGGCCATGGTGCCGTCCTTCTTGGCAATTTCGCAGATCACTCCCGCCGGCCTCAGGCCGGCCAGGCGGGACAGATCCACCGCCGCTTCGGTCTGACCGGCGCGCACCAGCACGCCGCCGTCGCGAGCGCGCAGCGGGAAGACGTGCCCGGGCCGAGCCAGGTCGGCGGGCTTGGTCTTGGGATCGATCGCCGCCACTACCGTCCTGGCCCGATCGTGGGCCGAGATGCCGGTCGACGTCCCGCGCTTGGCTTCAATGCCGATGCAGAAGGCCGTCTCGAACTGCGTGGAGTTCGACTGCTCCGGCACTTGCAGCGGGATGTTCAACTCATCGAGGCGCGCCGCGGTCATCGGCATGCAAATCAAGCCGCGCCCGTGCGTCATCATGAAGTTGATGGCCTCGGGCGTAATGTGCTCGGCGGCGATCGTCAGGTCGCCCTCGTTCTCGCGATCCTCATCGTCCACCACGATCAGCATCTCGCCGTGGCGGTAGGCGGCCACCGCGGTCTCGATCGTCGCGAACGGCGACTTCGGCCGGGCCCCCTTGGCGATAGTGAATTTCCGCGACTTGGGGCTTGGGGCTTGGGGCTTGGGTATTCTGATCTGCGTCATCTGTGTAATCCGTGGCCCTGGTGTTGCGGCGGCGTCAGCCGCGCGCTCTGAGTTCCATTTCGCGCACGACGTACTTGCCAATCATGTCGCACTCGAGGTTGACCTTGTCCCCGACGCGCAACAACTTCAGCGTGGTCTGCGCCCACGTGTACGGCACCACCTGCACATCGAACTGCCGCTCGCCCAGTCCGGCCACGGTCAGGCTGATGCCGTCCACGGCGATCGAGCCCTTGCGAATGAAGTACGCGGCCAGCGGGGTCGGGAACGCGATGGTCAGCCAGTGCGACTCCGCCTCGGGCCGCGTGTCTTCGACGGTGCCGACGCCGTCAACATGGCCCAGCACGAAATGGCCATCCACGCGGCCGTCAAAACGGAGGGGCCGCTCGAGGTTCACCGACTGGCCACGCCGCAGCGCGCCGAAGGTGGTCACGCGCGCCGTCTCGGGCCCGACGTCGGCCATCACGTGCTCGCCATCGATCAGGATGGCGGTGAGGCAGACGCCGTTCACGGCGAGGCTGTCACCCAACTTCAACTGCGGCGCTAACGGGGTCTCGATGCGCACGCGGTATCCCCCGCCGGTGCCCTTGACCTCAGCCAGCGTGCCAACCGCCTCAATAATCCCCGTGAACATCGGCTTCCATCCAAGCATCCGGCCCGATCGTCTCAACCCGCACTGGAATCAGTTGCGACATTGCGACCGGCAGTCCGTCGAACAACCTGGCGCCCTGCTCACCCAGTACGGTGGGCGCCATAATCACGATCACACGATCGACGATCCCGGCCTGCCAGGCGGCCGCGTGCATGGCGCCGCCGCCCTCGAGCAACAGGGTCGAGATGTCCCACGCCAACAAGGCACGGACATCGGTCCGCAGCTCTCCAGTACCTGCCACGAGGTTGCCGCCAGCCAACCTGAGCGCCTCGGCGTTCTCAGGATGACGCGCGATCGCCTCGGCGGTGGTGATGATTATGACCGGCCCGGCGCCGAGCGTCGAGAACAGGCGGGCCGCGGCCGGCGTTCGCAGCCGGCGGTCGAACACGACGCGGGCGAGGGGCCGCAGGCGGTGGCAATCCCGGGCCGTCAGCACCGGATCGTCGGCCAGTACCGTGCCCGAGCCCACCGCAATGGCATCCACGGCGCCTCGCAGGCGCTGCGTTCGCCGGTTGGCCTGGGCCGACGTCAGCGGCGTTCGCACGCCAGGCTTGGCGGCCATCTTCCCGTCCAGGCTGGAGGCCGCTTTCACAATCACCATCGGCCGACCCTTGGTCTGCACGACGGTGAAGGCGCGGTTCAGTCGCGCCGCTTCGTCGCCGAGCAGGCCCACCTCAACCTGGATGCCATGCGCCTGCAGTTCCGCCACCCCCTGGCCGCAGACCAGCGGATTGGGATCGGCCATCGCGGCGACCACCCGCGTAATGCCGGCGGCAATGATGCGGCGAGTGCAAGGGCCAGTGCGGCCGTGGTGACAACAGGGCTCGAGTGTGACGTACAACGTGGCGCCCCGCGCCCGCGCGCCGGCATCCTGCAGCGCAAATACTTCTGCGTGCGGCGCGCCGGCACGCGGATGCCGCCCCTGCCCCACCACCACGCCGGCCGCCGTCACGACGATCGCGCCGACCAGAGGGTTCGGCGTGGTGACGCCCTCGGCCCGGCGGGCATGGAACAACGCGCGCCGCATGTAGTCGGCGTCGCTCACCATTTCTCTTGGAAGATGGCGTCGACGTACTCGCGGGGCGAGAACGGCAGCAGATCGTCGACGCTTTCGCCGACGCCGATGTAGCGAATCGGCAACTTCAAGTCGTGGGCGATGGCGACCGCGATGCCGCCCTTGGCCGTGCCATCCAACTTGGTCAGCACAATGCCCGTCACCCCGGCCACGCTAGTGAACTCGCGCGCCTGGGCCAGGCCGTTCTGCCCCACCGTGGCATCCAGCACCAGCAGCACTTCATGCGGAGCGCCGGACACCTCGCGGCCGGCGACGCGCCTGATCTTGTCGAGCTCGTTCATCAGGTTGGTGCGCGTGTGCAGTCGTCCGGCCGTATCAACGAGCACCACGTCGCGCTGACGCGCCTTGCCGGCCGTGATCGCGTCAAAGACGACCGCCGCCGGATCCGAGTTGTCGCGCGCACGCACGATGTCGACGCCGGCCCGGTCGGCCCAGATTTGCAACTGATCGACCGCCGCCGCCCGAAACGTATCGGCGGCGCAGATCAGCGGGATCCGGCCTTCGCGCTTTAATTGGTTCGCCAGCTTGCCGATGGTGGTGGTCTTGCCGACGCCGTTGACGCCGATCACGAGGATGACATGCGGTTTACCCACCGTAGCGCCAGGCGATTGCGGCGCGAAGGTGGGAGTGGTCGCCTCGAGTACCCGCAACATCTCCTGCTTCACCAGGTCGCGCAGGCTCTCGCCCCGGCGCTGCCGCCGCGTGACCGCCGCGACGATCTCACCCGTGGCGGCAATGCCGACGTCGGCCATCAGCAGTACTTCTTCGAGCGCTTCAGCCGTTTCGGCGTCGACCTCGCGCGTCCGCGCATCGGCGGTGTCGGCCTTGTGAACAATGTCGTCGAACCTGTCGACCAACTGCTGCGTCGTGCGCTGCAGCCCTTGCTTCAACTTGTCGAATAAACCCATTACGCGCGTTCCAATTTCTGCTTCCGCCCCATGAGATTGCGAATCGCGGTCCGCGGGTCGGTGCGGCCTGCGAGCACATCCGACATCTCTTGAGCGATCGGCAGTTCAATGCCATGACGAGCACCGAGTGCGAGGGCGGCCTCGGTGGTGCAGACCCCTTCGGCCACCATTCGGGTGCGGGCGAGGATCTCCGCCAACGACTCGCCGTGCGCCAGCGCGATCCCAAGCCGGCGATTACGACTGAGCTCGCCCGTGCAAGTCAGCACGAGATCGCCCAGGCCCGCCAGGCCCGCCATCGTTTCACGCTGCGCCCCCAGTCCGACCGCGAGCCGCGAGAGCTCCGCGAGCCCGCGCGTAATCAGCGCCGCCAACGCGTTGTGGCCGAGGCCAAGGCCCTCCACCACGCCGGCGGCAATGGCGATGATGTTCTTCAGCGCGCCACCGATCTCCACGCCCACGACGTCACGACTGCCGTAGAGCCGGAGAGCCTGTGACCGAAAATGCGCCTGGACGATCTCGACCGCCGCGGACGACTCGCCCGCCACCACCATCGCCGTCGGCAGTTCCCGCGCCAGCTCGATCGCAAAGCTCGGTCCCGACAGCACGACGATCTCGCCCGCCGGACATTCGGCCTGCATCACCTCGGACATGCGCAGCATGGAGCCTTCCTCCAGGCCCTTGGTCGCGCTGACGAGCACGCAGCCGGTCGCAGCGAACGGGCTGGCGGCGCGCATCACCGCCCGCACGCCGTGCGAAGGCACCGCCATGACCACGAACTCCGCGCCGGTGAGCGCCTCACCTAGCACGTTGGTGACCTGGAGGGGGCTTGGCAACGCAATGCCTGGCAAGTAGGTGGGGTTGGTGCGCGTCGCGGCCATCTGCGCCACCAGGGCGGCGTCGCGCGCCCACAAGCGCACATCGTGACCCGAGCGCGCGAGATGCACGCCGAGCGCAGTGCCCCAACTCCCCGATCCCAACACCCCGATGGTGTGCGTCATGTGCCTAAGGCGCGCTCGGTGCGCGACCACAACCGGGCGATATTGCGGCGGTGACGAAACAGGATGAGGACGGCCACGAGGGTGGCACCAACATCCACCGCGCGCGGTCCCGGCCTCGACCACTCGACCACGGGCAGCAGCACGGTGGCCACAATCGAGCCCAGCGAAACGTACCGGGTGCGGGCCACGGTCACGCCAAACGCGACGGCGGCGATCGCCGTGGGCCACGGCGCCAGCACGCCGAACACGCCACTGGCCGTCGCCACGCCCTTCCCGCCCTTGAAGCCGAGCCAGACCGGGTAGATGTGACCGACGACGGCGGCGACACCGGCGGCCATCGCGGCTGGCCCACCGCCGGCCAGCAGTACCGCGCCCGCGCCCTTGGCCGCGTCGGCGAGCATCACGGCAATCCCCAGCCGTAACCCGCCGGTGCGATACCCATTCGCGGCGCCGACGTTGCCGCTGCCGACCCGGCGCAGGTCAACGCCACTGGCAGAGTGCGCCACGAGGTAACCGATGGGCAACGAGCCGACGGCGTAGCCGATCACGATGGCGGGAAGAAAATCCAAAGGCGTCGTCGTTCTTCGTGCTTTGTTATTGGCTGTTGGCCGTGAGCGGCGCACTGACCAGTCCAGTATAGTGCGGGCCTCGCCCCTCGACTCCGCCCGGCGCGGCCCTGAGCTTATGGCGGGGTCGCTGCGACAGCTCACTGCGATACAGCGTGACGCGGTCCACCGCCGAGCGCGCGCCGCGCACCTCGATGGCCAGCAGGATTTTCGGCCAGTCCACGCCGGCGCCGGCCATCTTGATGCGGCCAAGTGTCAGGTGCGGCAGCAGCGGCCGCGGCTGGGCATCGACAGTGCCCACCAACCGGCGCGTCACCTCGGCTGCGAGTGCGCCAAGGGACGCACCGCCGGCCACCACGCCGAGCCAGAGCGCCCGTGGCTGTCGCGCCGATGGAAATGCCCCCAGCCCGCGCCACTCCACCGCGAACGGCGCCAGCGCAAACGGTGGCGCCAGCCGCTCACACAAGGACGGCACCGCGGCGTCATCCACCTCGCCGATGAAGCGCAGCGTGACGTGCAATGCCGCCGGCTTGACCCAGGTGATCTTCGGCGGCGTCCTCACTGCCGCGATCCGGTCGCTGATGGCCTGGATCACACGCGCCGCTTCGGCGCGTACGGCGTCCCCCACATCCACGGCCACGAACAGCCTCATTCGAGCAGGTGCCGGCGCAGCAGGTCGATCGCCCAGTTCGCCGACATCGCCTTGACCATTTCGCGGCCCCCGGGGAACTGGAACGTGCGAACGCGAGTGGTCGCACCCGCGACCGCGATGCACACGGTGCCGACTGGTTTCTCCGCACTGCCGCCGCCCGGACCGGCAATGCCGGTGATGCCGACGCCGACGTTGACCCGCGCCCGATCGCGAATCCCTTCCGCCATCGCGGCGGCCACCGGCTCGCTGACCGCGCCGTGTGCCTGGATGAGCGACGCCGGCACGCCGAGCAGTTCGACTTTGGCCTCGTTGCTGTACGCCACGATGCCGCGCTCGACATAGTCTGAGCTACCGGGCACATCCGTCAGTCGCGACGTGGCCAGTCCGCCCGTGCACGACTCGGCGAGCGCCACCCGCCATCCGCGCGCGCGCAACAGGTCGCCCACGACAGCTTCGATCCCTGCGCCGTCGGTGCTGACGACGTCTTGGCCGAGCGCCAAGGTCAACTGAGCGACGGCCAGCGCCAGGGTCGCCGCGGCCAGCGGGGCGTCGCTCGATTGCAGGACGAGATGCAACTCCACCTGGCCGAGGCCGGCGAGGATGGTGGTGGCAATCGTCGGCTGCTGCGCCAGCCATCGCGAGTAGATCGGCTGAACGATCTCCTCGACCGCCGATTCGCCCTTGCCCGACACCCGCACCAGGCGGCGGAACAACCGCGTGTCGCCGGCACGCGACGCGAGGCGCGCGCGCACCTCCCCTGCCATCATCGGCTTCATCTCGCGCGGTGGCCCTGGCAGCAACGCGATCACGGCGCCGTCGTGTTCCAGCCAAAGGCCGGGCGCCGTGCCGTTGGGATTGGGCAGCACCGTCGCGCCTCGCGGCACCATCGCCTGGCGCCGGTTCACTGCCGGCATCTGCCATCCTCGCGCAGCGAAACGGCGCTCGATGGCGTCGATGATCTCGGCATCCTCGTGCAGGGACAGTCCCAGGTGCGCCGCGACCACGTCGCGGGTGATGTCGTCGTCGGTGGGGCCGAGCCCACCCGTGAGAATCAGCACCTGGTGCCGCCGCAGGGCGTGCGCGACGTGCGAGGTCAACTCGCCCCGGTGGTCACCGACTATCGCCTTGAACGCCACCGCGACGCCGAGATCGTTCAGGACCTGGGTAATGAACAGGGAATTGGTATCGACCTTCTCGGGAGTGAGCAGTTCGCTGCCCACCGCGATAATGGCCGCGTCGAACGGACGGGACTCTACGCGATCAGCCACAACGGCATCCACCACATGCACAGACGAAGCACGAGGTGCGCATACAGCCCGGCCATTGCGTCATCAAGCATGATCCCGTAACCGCCGGGCAGGTGCTCCATGCGGCCCGCGGGATACGGCTTCACGACGTCGAAGAGCCGGAACAACAAGAAGCCCACGAGCACACCGGTCAACGAGACCGGCAACAGCGCCAGTGTGATCAGCATGCCCAAGACTTCATCAATGACCACGGGACCCGGATCTTTGCGGCCCAGCGCGCGCTCGGCCCCGTCGGCCGACCAGATGCCGATGGCCAGCACCGCGACGATGGTGCCTATCTCGAAGGCGGGCATGCCAATCCATCTGACGAAGGCGAACAGCGCCAACGCCGCCAGTGAACCGGCGGTGCCCGGTGCGACAGGAAAGAAGCCGAGGTAACCGAACGACGCGATGAACAGCGCGAGCTGGTTCATTCGCTGACCACGCGCGTCCCGGCCAGCCGATCGTGCAGGGCCCGGTGATCGCTGCTGAACAGAGCCGGCACGTAGGACAGGCCGAGCGTGGCCGGCACCAGCATGCACCCGACCGCCCGCAGCACGCCACCGGCCGCATCAATCGGCCGCCCGTCGTCACCGATCACGCGCAGCTTCAACAGCATCTTGCCGATGGTCTGTCCACCAGCCACCGTGAAGGACGCCACGTAGCCGAAGGCCAGCAAGGTGAGGAACCCGGCAAACGGGACGACGGGAATGAGCCGCAGATCGGCCACGGTGGTCTGCAGCCCCGCAATCCGCAAGGTGAGGAACAGCACCGCCGCGGCGATCCCGGCGAGTAGGGCGAGGTCGATCACGCCCGCAGCCACCCGCACGCCAAGGGCCGGCGCCGGCATGAGCGATGCGACGGTTTCACTGGCCAGCGTACTGGCCTCGCTGCTCCGCAGTACGGCCGGTGCCAACTCGAATGCCAGCGGCGTCTCCATGCGTACCGGGCGGGTCGTCCGCGGACGATTGCGAGGAATCTCGGGCGTGGCACGGCGCACCGCCAGCGGTGTCCGCGCCGCCCTCGGCGGCACCATCGGCGCATCATCGAACGGCAGCGCGTTCGGATCCACCGGCGATTCAATTTCCGCGGCAACGGACACGTCGCTGAACCTCGATGCGGCGGCCTCGTCGGCCTCGGCCGCCAGGCTCATGACGGTCCCGACCGGAGGCTCGTGGTCGACCGCTGGCAGCGGATCGGGCTCGCCCGGCGTTGACCGCCTCGCCGCCACGGCTGCCGGCGTCGCTCGCGCTGGTTCGCCCTTCTCGGTTCCCGGGTCGCCGAACAGCCGATCGAGGTCAAGCGATTCCGCCGTGAGGTTGTCGGCCGGGCGCGTGATTGCCGGCAGCTCGAAGTCGCCCATCGAATCGGTGCCGCTGTCCTGACGCAGGGTGAGATCGGGTTGCGCGGAGAAAGGCGACAGCGAAAAATCGTACTGGCAATTCCGGCACCGGTCGGTGGTCTCAAACCCGAGGTAGCCGCACTTCGGACACTTCATTCGCGGGGTGGCGACGATGGCGGGACGAGAGCGGACGGCGACGCTTCAGCGCTCGCCACCGCCAGTAGTTCACGCTGAATATCGGCGCGTAACCGGTCGGCCTCTTGCCGCAACGAATCGCCGAGCGGCACGCGGTCGAGCGTCCGCATGGCGTCACGCAGCTTGCCGCCGGCAAACAACGCACGACCCTGTGCCAGGTAGGCTTCGGTCGGCGATGGCACCGGCAACGGCGCCGGCGTCACCGTGGCAGCACTGGGCGCATCGGTGGTCGCTTGCACCGGAAACCAATCGGCCCAGCCGTTTGGCGTCACCAGCACGAACGAAATCGCCGCGACGATGACCACGCCGGCGGCGGTTACCCACCACAGGGCGAGACTGCCCCGCCGCTGATCGTCACCACGGCGGTCGCGGACGGGCGACTTCACGCGCACCCGTTCGCGGCTGACCGGCGGCGCCGGCACGGCCGAGCGCTGGCCGGCGTCGAGGCGGTCGATGCGGCCAATCACACCAAGCGCGACGTCATGTGACGCGCCCTGATCGAGGGCATCGCTCAACAGCGCCCTGGCGCGCACGACTTCGCCACGGTCAAAGGCTTCGAGGCCTTCGTGAACGAGCGCTTCCGAGATGCGTTGTTGTTCGGCCTGCGCGCTGCGCGCTCGATCGATATAGGCGCGCGCCCGATCGTGCGTCCGATCGAGAAACAGCACGCGCGTCCAGAGGTTAATGGCGGCGTCGAACTCGCCCGCGAAATAGTGATCGAGACCCGTCACAAGCAAATGCTCGATGCGCCCTTCGTCTTCAACGGGCGGCGCCTGGGACCGGCGCGGGCCTGACGATTGCGAGTCGGCCATGGGTAAGTAACCGCGATTATAGCACTTACCTTACCGGCGGCATCCCCTAAAGGGGTGCCCGGGACACTAGCGCGCGGGGTGCCTACTCGCTAGGGGCGGGGTGCCCTACAATCGAGCGACATGCCGACTATTGAATGTGTCCCCAACATCAGCGAAGGACGCCGGACCGAGGTGATCAACAGCCTGGCCACGACGCTGCGCGCGGTTCCCGGCTTGCGGGTCCTCGACGTCCAATCTGATGCCACCCACAACCGTTCGGTGTTCACGCTGGCGGGAACCGCCGAGGCCATGGCGGCAGGCATTCCAAAACTGTTCGAGGGCGCGATTGCCGCCATCGACCTGCGCACGCAGAAAGGTGAGCACCCCCGCCTGGGCGCGGTCGACGTGGTGCCGTTCATTCCCATCGAGGGCGTGACCATGGCAGCGTGCGTGGCGTTGGCGAAGGCGATCGCGGCCGAGGTCGCCCAGCGTTTCGCGATCCCCGTGTACCTCTATGAGGAGGCCGCGGCGAACCCGGCTCGCAAGAACCTCGAGGACATCCGTCGCGGGGAGTTCGAGGGGCTGTCCGCCAAGATGGCGCAACCCGCGTGGGCACCCGACTTCGGTCCGGCCGCTCCGCATCCAAGCGCCGGCGCGTCCGTGATCGGCGCGCGCATGCCGCTGATTGCCTACAACATCAATCTCGCCACCGACCGCCTGGAGGTCGCCAAGAAAATCGCGGGCGCCATTCGCATGAGCAGCGGCGGCCTGCGTTTCGTGAAGGCCATGGGCATTCCCCTCGCCGACCGCGGCATCGTCCAGGTGTCGATCAACCTGACCAACTACGAGAAGACGCCGATCTACCGCGTGTTTGAAATGGTGAAGCGCGAAGCCGCGCGCTACGGCGTCCAGGTTCTGGAAAGCGAGATCGTCGGACTGGTGCCGTCGGCAGCGCTGACGCAGACCGCTGAATACTTCCTGCAGTTGGAAGGATTCACGGCCGGACAGATCCTTGAGAACAAGCTGGCGGAGTAGCTACTTCTCGCTGCGCGGGGTCACGCCGAAGGCGCGCAGCTTCTTGTAGAGATTCGAACGCTCGACGCCCAGTAATTCGGCCGTGCGCGACATGTTTCCCTGCTGGGCGGCTAGCGTGTGCAGGATGTAATCCTTCTCGAACTCGTCGCGGGCCTCCGACAGCGGCCGCGCCGGACCGTGCGCGGCCGGCGCGTCGGGCATGCCGTCGCGCCCCAGGAAGCCAAGGTCCTGCGCCGTGATGGTCTCGCCCGACACCATGATGATCAGGCGCTCGATCACATTGCGCAGCTCGCGCACATTGCCCGGCCAGCCGTACTGCCGTAAGCGCGCCGCCGCTTCAGGGGCCAGGCGCTTCGCCCGCCGGCCGTACTCGGTGGCCAGCATCGCCATGAAATAGTCGGCGAGCGGCGGGATGTCGTCCTGCCGATCGCGCAGGGCGGGCACGAAAATCGGGATCACGTTCAGCCGGAAGTACAGGTCCTCGCGGAAACGGCCGGCGCGAATCTCTTCCAGCAGGTCTTTGTTGGTCGCCGCCACCACGCGCACGTCGACCTTGATGCGCTGCGTGCCGCCAACCCGCTCCATCACCTGTTCCTGCAAGACGCGCAGCACCTTGGCCTGCGTCTTCAGGCTCATGTCGGCAATCTCGTCCAGGAAGATGGTGCCGGTGTTCGCTTGCTCGAATCGGCCGGGCTTGTCGGCAACCGCCCCGGTGAACGCGCCGCGGACGTGACCGAACAGTTCGGACTCGATCAGTTCCTCTGGTATGGCGGCACAGTTGACTTCGATGAACGGCCCGCTCTTGCGGCGGCTGCTCTGGTGGATCAGTCGCGCCACCAGCTCCTTGCCCGTGCCGTTATCGCCGAGAACCAGGACGCGGCCGTTGGTCGGCGCGGCCAATGCCACCTGCTCCCGCAGATGCGCCATGGCGGGGCTATCGCCGATCATCGTATAGTTCTGCTGGCGATCGACCTTGGCGCGCAGCACGCGGTTTTCGGCCTCGAGGTCGCGCTGTCGCAGCGCGTTGCGGACCACCAGCACCGTCTTCTCCAGCGACAGCGGTTTCTCGATGAAGTCGAAGGCGCCCATCTTGATGGCGCGCACCGCCGACTCGATGTTGCCGTGGCCGGAAATGATCACCACCTGCGAATCGATCTGCCGCTCGCGCAGCCGCTGGAGGGTGGTCAGGCCATCGAGGCCCGGCAGCCAGATGTCAAGAACGATGACGTCGTAGGCATCGCTGTTAGCCCGCTCCAGGCACTCTTCGCCCGTGCCGACGGCGTCGACGTCGAAGCCTTCGTCCTTGAGGACGCCGCTGACCGACGATCGGACGCCTAGTTCATCGTCAACCACGAGAATGGATGCCATCAGGCTGGTAACTCGATGATAAACCGGGTGCCGGTCGGCAGGTTATCGAACACGTCGATGCTGCCGCCATGCTCGGCGACGATGCGGCGGACGATGGCGAGCCCGAGGCCGCTGCCGCGGCCCTTGGTCGAGTAGTACGGCAGAAACAGCTTGTCGCGCTCGGCAGGCGGAATGCCGGGGCCGGAGTCGGCCACCACCACGCGCACGAGACTGTTCGGGACATCACGCGCGGTTTCCAACACGATCGCGCCGCTGCGCCCCATCGCCTCGATGGCGTTGTCGAGCAGGTTGATGATCACGCGCTTTATCTGCTCGGGATCGACACGGACCTGGCCGATGCCGGGGTCATAGCGTTTCTCGAACGTCACCGCGGCAAACAGCCCGTCGTACAACGCCAGGGTGGTGTTCAGCAGATCGTGCAGTTCGGTCGGGACCGCCCGCGGCGCCGGCATGCGCGCGAACTGGGAGAACTCGTCGACCAGGCCCTTGAGGGATTCCACCTCGCCAATGATCGTCGCCGTGCATTCCTGAACCAGCTCGTGCAGGGGCGGCGCCAGATCGCCGAGCTTACGGCGCAGGCGCTCGGCCGACAGTTGGATCGGCGTGAGTGGGTTCTTGATCTCGTGAGCCAACCGCCGCGCCACCTCGCGCCACGCGGCCACCTTCTGCGCGCGGATCAGCGGCGTGACGTCATCCACCACCAGCACGGTGCCATCGAAGCTGCCGTCGGTGCCCGGCACGCGCGTCGCGGCCGCCACCACGTGGCGCTCGCGGCCATCACGAACCAGCGCCACTTCCTGCGCAAACGAATCCATGCGGGCGCGGGCGGCCTGGTCGAGCACGTCGTTGATCACCGCCAGGTCGGGCCGTGCGAACACATCAACCGCCGGACTGCCGACCACGCTGGCATCCACTTCGAGCAGCCGCACCGCCGAGGGGTTGATGGTGCCGATGCGGCCGGAGCGATCGATGGAGACCACGCCGGTCGCAATGCGCTCGAGGATCGCTTCAATATAGCGACGCCGGCCTTCGCCCTCGTCGTGCTTGCGCTCGAGATCGATGCCCGCGCGCTCCAGGCGCCGGCGACTCGAGGCCACTTCCGCCGCCATCGCGTTGAAGGCCTCCACCATCGAGCCGAACTCGTCCGAGCCTTCGTGTTCGATGCGGTGGTCGTAGTGTCCGGCACCGATCTCTTTCGCGGCCTCCGACAACATCTGCACCGGGCGCGTGATGCGCTTGGCGAGATACAGGCCCATCCAGGTTGAGCCGACCAGGATCAGCAACGTGACCATCACGAAGAACGAGACGTAGACGCCGGCCAGCGGTCGCTTGAGGACACGAAGCTGCGTGTAGTCCTCATACGCCTTGGTCATGCGCCGCGATCGTTCGGCGCGCTCGCCCGACAGGTATTCGCTCACCACGACCACGCCGGTGACCTGGCCGGCGGCGTTGCGGACCGGTTCGCCCACATGCAGCAGGTCGCCCCCGCCCGCCAGTTGCTCAAGCACGCTTGGTGCGCTCTCGTTGCCCGCCGCCGCCCGTCCGGCCAGGCGGTTGGCCGACCCGCGCACCCAGCCTTGCGGCATCGACGGCGAGGCGACATCCACCAGCGACACCACCTCCACCGGCTGGCCAGGCCGACGATCGGCGCGATACACCTGCACGACCGCCACCCGCGGCCCGGTCACTTCGGGCACGACGATGTTCTGTACTCGCGTCATGTCGGTGGTGCTCAGGTCGACCCGGCCCAGCTCGCGGGCCAACCGCACCGCCTGCTCGGTGACCAGGCGCTCTCGCTCCTGGTAGTAGTCGGCGGCGATACTGTTGGCACCGGCCAGAATCTCCTCCATCGGCGTGTTGAACCAGCGGTCGACGGCGGTGAGCACGACGCGGCTGCCGACGATCAACACCAGCACGGCGGGAATGACGGTGAGGCCAAGGAATGCGAGTACCAGCTTGGCGCGGAACCGGCCCAGCGGCAGGCCGCTGCGGCCATCGAAGACCGCCTTGATGACGTTGCGCGCCAGCACGAAGCCCAGCGCCACGAGCATCGTGATGTTGGTGGCGTAGAGCGCGTAGAGCACCACTTCCGTCAGGAAGTCCGGTGACAGCGTGGCGGTGCGGTCGGCCAGCCAGACAATGCCGCCAAGGGCGGCGAACAGCATGACGATGCCCGCCAGGATCAGCGGCGGGTTGTCGCGGAACGGTCGACGCGACCGTCCCGCCGCGGGCAGTTTGGCGGCCGGCCTCGACGCGGAGCTCAGGGGCTTGGCGGACGCCACAGACGGCCTATTCCTTGCTGCCTCGTAAGGCGCGCGCTTCCTGGACGAAATCGTCAACGTCGCGGAAGTCACGATAGACCGAGGCAAAGCGCACGTAGGCCACCTGGTCGAGGCGCTTGAGCTCCTGCATCACCAGCGCGCCGAGATCCTTGCCGGGAATCTCACGCTCGGGCTTATCGATCAGCAGCTGCTCGGCCAGGTCGGCAATCTCCTCGATGTCGGCGACCTTCACGGGCCGTTTTTCGCACGCCTTGAGCAAGCCGCCGATCAGCTTCTGGCGCTCAAACCGCTCACGCGTGCCGTCCTTCTTCACCACCATATAGGGAATTTCGTCGATGCGCTCGTAGCTCGTGAAGCGCTTGTGGCAGGTGTCGTTGAGGCACTGGCGACGACGGCGAATGACGTCGCCCTCGCGGCTCTCGCGCGAATCGACCACTTTGTCGCCCAGCTCACCGCAGAACGGACATTTCACCCCAGGTCTCCTCTCGCCAAGCCGCCGATCTTCAAGCCATCCTGGATGATGAAGATCAGCCCGACGATCACCACCGGCACCACCGAAATCGCATGCAGCACAATCGCGGCGCCCACCGCCGTGTCGTTGTCGGCGGCGAAGAACGAGGTGGCGCCCAACCGGAACGCTTCGTGAAACCCGCCAACGCCGCCCGGCGTCGGCACGGCCACGCCCACCACCAGCGGCGCCAGCATCAGCCAGCCGCCGGTCAACGGCATATTGATGCCGAACGCCGCCGCGACCGCCCAAATGCCCGCGGCGACCACCATCCACAACACCAGCGACCAGCCGAGCGCGGCTAGCACGCGCAGCGGGCTACGCACCACGGCAAACCCTTCAGCGAAGGTCTGCGCGATCTTCGCGATCATCATCGCCATCCGCAGCGGCAGTACCCGTTCCATCTTGAGCACCCAGGCGTGCAGTCGCTCGGGATGCCCGGCCATCATGAACATCACCAGAAGCGTCGCCACCGCCACCGGTGCCATGACCAGGCCGCCGTAGCGAATGGCACTGAACACCGCCGAGTCGCGCGCCTCGACGCCTGGATCGAACCACACCAGGAACGCAGCCAGCAGCAACAACACCGCCACCAGGTCGAGGATGCGTTCGACGATGATCGTCGCGAACGTGGCGGTGGCACTCAGGCCCTCGCGCCGCGCCAGCAAATATGGGCGAATCACCTCTCCGGCGCGGGCCGGCAGCACCGCCGACGCCGCAAAACCAATCACCGTCGTCCGCAGCACCATCCTGAAACGCGTCGGCCCGAGCGGTGCGAGCAAGTACTGCCAGCGCTCCGCGCGGATCAAGAACGTCGCGCAGGTCAGCGCCAGTGAGGCCAACAGGTAATCGACACGCGCGGCCCTGACCGACGTGACCACCTTGTCCAGGTCTGCATTTCGCAGGAAAAGGAACAGCAGCCCGACCGCCAGACCGAGGATGACCAGTGTTCGAAGAACGAGCCGCAAACCACCGTCCATACTACATGAGGTATCGGCCCGGCGGGCCACCCCAGCACGTTGGCGTCTTGCGCTGGGCGCGCTCTCGCGTTTACCATGATGGCTTCCTTCACACGAGCGCCCGTGCCTTCACAACCTCTCTTAGATACCCAGCTTGATGGCTTGTCCCCCGTCCGCCGCGGGAAAGTGCGCGACGTCTACGCCATAGACGATGCGCTGATCCTGGTGGCGACCGATCGCATCTCGGCTTTCGACTACGTGCTGGGTTCGGGCATTCCCGACAAGGGTCGCGTGCTGAACCAGCTGTCAGCCTTCTGGTTCGCGCGCACCGGCCACATCGTCCGCAACCACATGTTGTCGATCGACGTGGCAGCCTACCCAGCGGCGGCGCAGGCCTACGCCACGCAGCTCGAGGGCCGCTCCATGCTCTCGCGGCGAACGAATCCCCTGCCGGTGGAGTGCGTGGCGCGCGGCTATCTGTCGGGCTCCGGCTGGAAGGACTACAAGGCCACTGGCGAGGTGTGCGGCATCAAGCTGCCGGCCGGCATGCGCGAGTCAGAGCGGTTGCCAGCGATCCTCTTCACGCCGGCCACCAAGGCCGACTCCGGTCACGACGAGAACATCAGCGAAGAAGCCGCGGCCAAGGTCGTGGGCGCCGACTTGCTGGCCAGGCTCAAGCAGCTCACCCTTGCGCTCTACGCCCACGGCGTGGCGCATGCCGAATCCAAGGGTATCATCCTGGCCGACACCAAGTTCGAGTTCGGCCTCACCGACAGCGGCGAGCTGCTGCTGATCGATGAAATGATGACGCCCGACTCGTCGCGCTACTGGCCGGCGGATCAGTACGCGCCAGGCGGCCCCCAGCCGAGTTTCGACAAGCAGTACGTGCGCGACTATCTCGAGTCGATTAAGTGGAACAAGCAGCCGCCCGTCCCCTCGCTGCCGGCCGACGTCGTCGAAGGCACGCGCAGCAAGTACCTGGATGCCTACCGCCGGCTGACCGGGCAGGAACTGGACACGGGCTCCCCCTCCGCCAAGGCTACGGGGGACAGGCGTGCATAAGCTGCTCGATCAGTTGGTCACCGAGATGGTGACGCGCGGCGTTCACTACACCGATGCCCAGCGAGAGTTTGACAAGCGGTTCATCACTTGCGTCATCGAGAAAAGCGATGGCAACCTGTGCAAGGCCGCCGAGGTGCTTGGGGTGCATCGGAACACGCTGACTCGGAAAGTGAAGGAGCTGAAGATTCGGGTGCGGTCACTGTAGGCGCGGGGCTTCGCCCCGCGTGGGACGCCGGCCTCACGGCCGTCGTGGGCCTCGCTCGCTCCGCTCGCATCGGTAGGCGCCTCGCTTCGCTCGGCGTGAAACGCCCAGTGACCTCGATGACGCCGGACCATAACCTTGGCCGGTCGAGTCATGCGCGCAGCCAAACTACTCCGGTTCCTGGGCTCTACTCTCCACCGCAAACAAGTAGCTCGTCCGCGAATATCTGTCGAGGAGAGCGTCAAGAAACAACTCGCCGTCCGCTGGCGACACCTCGCGACCGCAGAACAAGATTCCTCGCTCCCACGACTGGCGACGCATACCGCTTACCTCGATCGACACCATGCCGCCGACACACGTGGCCGTCCCTTTGACGGTTTTTGTCAATGAATCCATGATCACGACCCTTCGCATGGCAGGAGAGCTCATCTCTTGGTCAGCGACGGCCGTTGAGTTCTACGACCACGTCTCGCCACACTTGCAAGAATCTCTCGACTGCGTCCTGATCGGGAAGCAGCACCTCGAGGTCATAACCCTTTTTCTTTCTGGCGTGATGGGTGAAATCCGAATGCGGCAAAGCAGTATTGAGCTTCCCAATAACGAGCGCCTTCACTTCGTCACTCACTCCGTACCACTTCGAGAAAGGAACACCGATGGTGCCCTTCGCTGACGCGCCAAAGCCAATTCCGCCATGCGACTCGCAAGTGATGCTGAACTTCACCGAATCATCGCGCTTCGGCCACGAAATGCTGAACCCGGAGTCGCGGTTCGCGCCGAACTGTCGCAGAACCGTCAAGACCGTTCTCTGGTGAGAGCTCAGGCTCGCAGCTCGCCAATCAAAACGAGCCGATCCTTCGCCTTCCGACCGTAGGCCGGAGGGGAGAGGATTGAGCACCAATCCAGGATCTGCTGCAAACTGCTTAAGCGGCACGATCTCAAGACCGGTCAGGCTGTCGGCCTTGCTGCCTAAGTCGTCCTCCCAGCACACAACCATCCAACGGACCGATGGGGGATCGTGCCTCCTCAGTAACAGCCACTCCTTCTTGTGTTCCAGGAACGCCGCGCTCCGATACTCGAACTCGATCTTTATCCGATCCCCGGTCACGGTATTGATTGCAATGCAGTCCGGGAATGTCGTGTCGCAAGTCTCAATGCACAAGGGTTCCTTGAACTGCTTGAGCGCCAGTAACATCCCGAACAGCAACACGACTTGCTGCTCATTCGAGGGCTCCCATCGAAAGCCAGAGAAGGTTGGGGGGATTGTCTCGGCCGGGCTGGTAAGTGGTAAGCGACACGTTAGCTCCTCCTGGGGATTTAACCTGGCGGGAGTATGGCAAATCACAAACTACCAACTGAGGGTGCCCGCGTGCCGAAACCGCAGGGGTATGTGGACGCGGGATGGTCACGCGCCATGCACCAGCGTCGCCTGAGGTTCGAACCCATTCACGCCACAGATGTTGCGAAAGCACGTTTCCACGCCGAGCGAAGGGAGGCGCCCGCGCTGGCCGAAGGCCGCGCCTCCGAGGGCTTAACCTCGCCCACCAGGGCCGCAGGCCCTGGCCCCACGTTTGCTACACCCCGCGGATGACCCTGCCGCACCACAACCTCGCCGCCTGGCAACGCGCCGACGATCTCTTCATCGACATCCACGCACTGACGCAGAACGTGTTCCCTCGGGAGGAGCGGTACGAGCTTTCTTCACAGCTCCGGCGCGCCGCGTACTCCGTTCCTGCGAACATCGTCGAAGGAACGCAACGCAAGTTCCCGAAGGAGTCGTTCCACTTCTGCAGCATCGCGTCAGCGTCGCTGGCCGAAGTCGGGTATGGCCTACACGCCGCCCGTCGACTTGGGTATTTGACGGCCGACCAGTACGCCGACTGGGAGGCTCGCATCGTGGCCATCGCCGCCCCACTCAACGGCCTGATGCACCGCTACCGGATGGGAATGCGCCTGGAGCCGCAACGAGGGGCGATCGCCCGCGAAGGGCGACGGCCGTAGGGCGCGCCATGGTGGGCGAGCGGCTGTGCCGCTCGTGGGCCTCGGCGCTGCGCGCCTTTGGTTGGCGCCTCCGCTTTGCTCGGCGTTACGAATGAGCACTTCGTCCTACGACCGCCGGAAGGCGGTCGCCTACCAATGGCGCGCAGCGCCGAGGCCCACACCCGCCTTGGCGGGTGCCCACCTCGAGCGTAGCCCGAGGCCCTCGAAGTTGACACGTTCTTGCCGATCCAATACGATTAGCAGTCGTTCGCATCGACTGCTAGCTGACTAGGCGGTCGACTGCCAGAAACATCACGCTACACATAACCAGCAACGTTAGAGACGGAGAGCAACACATGGCTTTAAGACCGCTCCACGACCGCATCCTCGTGCAGCGCACTGAGGAAGAAGAACAGAAGGTTGGCGGCATCATCATCCCGGACTCGGCTAAAGAAAAGCCGCAGCAGGGCAAAGTGACGGCTGTCGGCGCTGGTAAGGCTGACAAAAACGGCAAGCGCATTGCGCTCGACGTCAAGGAAGGCGACACCATCCTGTTTGGCAAGTACTCGGGGCAGGAAGTGCGTGTCGACGGCGAAGATTACCTCATCATGCGCGAGGACGAAGTCCTGGCGGTGATCGAGGGCGGGAAAAAGAAGTAAAGACGGAGATTCATTCACATGGCTAAGCAGATTATTTACGGCGAACAGTCCCGCCAGGCGATCCTCCGCGGCGTGAACCAGCTGGCCGACGCGGTCAAGGTCACCCTCGGCCCCAAGGGCCGCAACGTGGTCCTCGACAAGAAGTTCGGCTCCCCCACCATCACCAAGGACGGCGTGACGGTGGCGAAGGAAATCGAACTGAAGGACCCGCTCGAGAACATGGGCGCCCAGATGGTGCGCGAAGTGGCGAGCAAGACGTCCGACACGGCCGGCGACGGCACGACGACGGCGACGGTGCTGGCGCAGGCGATCTACCGCGAAGGCGCCAAGAACGTGGTGGCCGGCGCGAACCCGATGGAACTGAAGCGCGGCATCGAGAAGGCGGTCGAGGTCATCACGGCCGAGATCAAGAGGATGTCGAAGCCGGTCAAGGGCAACATGATTGCCCAGGTCGGCATGATCTCCGCCAACGGCGACGAGACCATCGGCAAGATCATCGCGGAAGCGATGGAGAAGGTCGGCAAGGACGGCGTCATCACGGTTGAAGAAGCCAAGACCCTCGAGACGACGCTCGACGTGGTCGAAGGCATGCAGTTCGACCGCGGCTACCTGTCGCCCTACTTCGTGACCGACCCCGAGCGCATGGAAGTGGTGCTTGAGAACCCCGTCATCCTGATCCACGAAAAAAAGATCAGCTCGATGAAGGATCTGCTGCCCGTGCTGGAGCAGGTGGCCCGTCTCAGCCGCCCGCTGCTGATCATCGCTGAAGACATCGAAGGTGAAGCGCTGGCGACCCTCGTCGTCAACAAGCTGCGTGGCACGCTGCAGGCCGCGGCCGTCAAGGCCCCGGGCTTCGGTGACCGCCGCAAGGCGATGCTCGAAGACATCGCGACCCTCACCGGTGGCAAGGCCATCACCGAGGACCTCGGCGTCAAGCTCGAGAACATCAAGATCGAGGACCTCGGCAAAGCCAAGAAGGTCACCATCGACAAGGACAACACGACCATCATCGAGGGCGGCGGCGACACCAAGGCGATCGAGGGCCGCGTGAAGCAGATCCGTGTCCAGGTCGAAGAGACCTCGTCCGACTACGACCGCGAGAAGCTCCAGGAACGCCTGGCGAAGCTCGTCGGCGGCGTCGCCGTCATCAAGGTCGGTGCGGCCACCGAAACCGAGATGAAGGAAAAGAAGGCACGCGTCGAAGACGCGATGCACGCCACCAAGGCCGCTGTCGAAGAGGGCATCGTCCCCGGCGGCGGCGTAGCCCTGTTGCGCGCCAGCAAGGCGCTCGACACCCTGAAGCTCGAAGGCGACCAGAAGATCGGCGTCCAGATCATTCGCCGCGCCATTGAAGAACCCTGCCGCTGGATCGCGACCAACGCTGGCCTCGAGGGCTCGATCATCGTGGCCCAGATCAAGGACGGCAAGGGCGACGAAGGCTTCAACGCCGCCACCGAAGTGTTCGAAGACCTGGTCAAGGCCGGCGTCATCGACCCCGCGAAGGTCGTTCGCAACGCACTGCAGAACGCGTCGTCGATTGCCTCCCTCCTGCTCACCACGGAAGCGCTGATTTGCGACATTCCGGAAGAGAAGAAGGACTCGGGCGGCGGCGGTGGCATGGGCGGCGGCGGTATGGGCGGAATGTACTAACGCTGATTGCGAGATCTCGCGATCTCGGGATTTGGCGATTTTCGGGCCCGGTGGGACTTCCCCACCGGGCCCTTTTCTTTTGCGGGCCCAAGTCTCAAGCCCCAGGTCCCAAGCCGATCCCTACGGCATGACCGCCAGCAACTTCACGTCCGGATTGTTCCGCTCGCAGTATTCCAGCGCCCATTCGGACTCGAACAAGATCATGGGACGGCCCTCGCGATCGGTCGCGCTACGGGTGCCTGCCGTCGACGCCGAGATCGCCGCAATCTTGTCCGCGGGACCCACGACCCAGCGGGCCGCCTTGTAGGGCAAGGAGTCGACGTCGCAGGCGACGTTGTATTCGTTCTCGAGCCGCGCCTTCAACACCTCCAACTGCAGTGGCCCCACCGTTCCAAGAATTGGCTCGCGGCGCCCCACCGTCGGATACAGGACCTGCATCAGGCCCTCCTCCTCCAATTGCCGAATGCCATCGTCGAACTGCTTGAAGCGCACGTCGCGCAGGCGGGCAATGCCGAAATGCTCGGCCGGGAAGCGCGGGATGGGCGGATACTGCAGCGGCTGGTCGCTGTAGAGCGTGTCGCCGATGCCGAACTGACCCGGGTTGACCAGGCCGACGACATCGCCCGGATACGCCCTCTCGATGGTCTCGCGCTTGCCGCCGAAGAAGCGATACGGTCGGGCCGCACGAATCTTCGCGCCCTGCCGCGCATTGGTGATCACCATATCCTTCTCGAACACGCCCGAGCAGACGCGCAGAAAAGCGATGCGATCGCGATGACGCCGGTTCATGTTTGCCTGGATCTTGAACACGAACCCACTGAAGTTCGGCGAGTCAGGCGAGATCAAGCCGTGGTCGCTCATGCGCGGGCCAGGCGGGGGGGCCAGCTCGGTCAGCGCCTTCAGGAACGGCTCGAGGCCGAAGTTCGACAGCGCGCTGCCAAAGAACACCGGCGTGTGACGGAACTCCAGGTAGGCCTTGTGATCGAAGACCGTGCCGGCGCCGCTGACGAGCGATGTCTCGTCGATCAAATGCTGCCACGCCTGCTGCCCCAGTAGTTCCGCAAGCCGCGGGTCGTGGGCGGACGACACCTGCACGGGCGCCTCCTGCGCACGGCCCTTCCGTTCGTAGAAGTGGACGATGGCCTGTTGCAGGTCGAACACGCCGCGGAAGCGATCACCGCTCCCGATCGGCCAGTTCATGGGCACGGCGTGAATGCCGAGCACGCGCTCGATTTCATCGAGCAAATCAAACGGGTCGCGGCTCGGCTGATCGAGCTTGTTGATGAAGGTCAGCACCGGCAGCTTGCGCAGCTTGCACACCTCGAACAACTTGCGCGTCTGCGCCTCGATACCCTTCGCGGCGTCGATCACCATGACCACGCCGTCGACGGCGAACAGGGTACGGTAGGTGTCTTCGCTGAAGTCCTTGTGGCCAGGCGTATCGAGGAGCGTCAGGTGATGCTCGCCGATGTCGAACTCGACCGCGGCCGACGTCACCGAAATGCCGCGCTCGCGCTCGATGTCCATCCAGTCAGAGACGACGGCGCGTTCAGACTTGCGGCCGCGCACGGCACCGGCCAGTTCGATCGCCCCGGCGTACAGCAACAGCTTCTCGGTCAGCGTCGTCTTGCCCGCGTCAGGATGAGAGATGATGGCGAAGGTGCGGCGTCGCGCGACTTCGGCCGCAAGCGTGGGATTGGGCGTGGCAACCGTCAACGTGAATCTAACCCTCCAGGCCGCGGATAACGGCCACAGATTAAGGCCAGCCACAGATTAGGCACAGATGAGACACAGATTTTCTTGGATCAAAGTCCTGAGCTGGCGACCAGGCGAGGACGTCTGACAGTCTTGACGCTCTAAATCTGTGGCTAATCGGTGTCTAATCTGTGGCTTTCCTTCTGTGGCCTATCGGAGCCCTGCTAAGAATTTTAGCAGTTCCGGCCCCCAGATCGCCGGAATCGAGTGGGTGCCGTGGCCGCGGGTGGCGTCGGTGATCGGCAGCAGGATGAACCGGCCCTTCTTCACCTGCTTGATCAGATCCTGCATCATCGGCAGCTCAGGCGGGTTCACAAAGTCGTCGGCGGAGTTGATGGCCAGCAGCGGCGCGGTAATCTTCGACAGGTGGGGCGCCGGGTTGTAGTCCTCGATCGCGCGGTAGTAATACAACATGTCGTTGGCGTCGGTCGCTTTCGTCCGACTGGCAACCTGGTCGGCCAGCCACTGGTCGGTGGCCGCGATGGTCGGAAACTGCTTCTGCCACTGCAGCGGCACACTGGTGGCCATCAGCAGGAACCCGAGCGCGCTGGCGAGTCCCCTCGGTTGCTCGACGTAGTCGCCCCCCTTCCAGGTGGGATCGGTGACGATGGCGTCGATCAGCATCTTGCGCCACACGCGATTGCGGCCGCCGATCTCCGCTGGATTACTGGCGAGCGGCACCAGGCCCGCGGCGAAGCCCGGATACATGTAGCCCCAGTTCCACGCGTGCATGGCGCCCATCGAGGTGCCGATCACCACCTTCAGGTTGGTGAGCCCGAGACCCTGCGTCACCATCAGGTACTGCAACTTCACCATGTCGGTGTAGCCGTAGCGCGGGAACTTCATGCGCAATCCGTCGCTCGGCTTGCTCGACTCGCCGTGCCCGACATTGTCGGGCAGGATGATGAAGTACTGCTCCGCGTCAAGCGGCTGCCCCTTGCCGAACAGGCGACCCGCATAGGTGGCACTCAGGAAGCCGGCGCCGGTGCCGCCGGTGCCGTGCAGGATCAAGACGCCGTTGCGGACGACACCATCGCCGTCTCTGCGCGGGGTGCCGACCGTGCGGTAATGAATCTTGACCTCGGGGAGGCGATCGCCGCTTGCGAACACGAAGCCGCGCGCAACGAAGTCGCCGTCGACGGGAGTGGGATAGGTGGCCTGTGCGGCCAGCCTCGATGGCAGGGCCATCACGGCCAAAGTCAATAGCAGAACAGTGCGCCTCATGGGCGCCATGGTAACTGAAGTGAACGGCTTGGGGCTTGGGGCTTG
>SHUG01000127.1 GCA_009694735.1 Acidobacteriota bacterium
CCCTCACACCCGTCACGGGCAACCCGGCGGTGGCAGCGCCAACCGCGCCAGTTGTCGAGGCCGCGCAAGCCGCGACGCGACGTGAGCCGATCGAGAACTTGACGGCATCTGAGGCCGACCTGCTCGAGGCGATCTGCGCGCGGATCATTCCAACCGACGCCAGCGGCCCCGGTGCGCGCGAGGCACGCGCGGCGCACTTCATCGACCGCGCGCTCGGTGGCGCGCTTGCCTCGTCCAAGCCGGCCTACACCGCCGGCTTCGCGGCCGTCGACCGCTACTGCCGCTCATCGCGCGGCAAGCCGTTCCTGGAACTGCCGGAGCGCGACCAGGATTCCGTGTTGATCGACGTCGAAACCGGCGCCGCCACCGGCTTCCAGGGGAGTTCGGCGGCCTTCTTCGGCATGGTGCGCACCCACACGCTGCAGGGCACGTTCGGCGATCCCTACTACGGCGGCAACGCCAACTTCGTCGGCTGGGATCTCATCGGCTATCCCGGCGTGCGCACCAACGTCTCGGCCGACGATCAACGCCTCGGCGCCAAGCTCACGCCGAACCACAAGTCGGCGTACGACACCGAGATGTTCACGAAGGCGGTGGCGCGTGGACCGGATGGTCCGCCTGATGGTCCGGCTAACCGCCTACGCCAAGGCTTCGGCGCTCAAGAAGGCGGACACCACATCGATGCAGAGGGTCCGGCTAAAGCCGGACGCTACATGAAGGAGGGCAAGGCTCATGGCCACTAAGCTCAAGCCGACTGACGTCGTCGTGATCGGCCTCGGCGCGGCCGGCGGCGTGGCCGTGCAGCCGCTCACGCAGGCCGGCATCGAGGTGGTGGGGCTCGAGGCCGGCACCTGGCTGACGCGCCGCGACTTTGCGCCCGACGAGATTCGCAACAACGTGCGCGACTGGCCGCAGTCGGTGCAGAAGGCACAGCAGGAGGTGCCGACCCATCGCGTCAACGCCAAGGCCAACACCACGCGGGCCGGCAGCCATCCGATGATGAACGCCGTCGGCGGCACGACGCTGCACTACTGGGCGCAGTCGTGGCGGCTCAACCCGTGGGACTTCAAGGTGGTGAGTGACACCGCCCGGCGCTACGGTGCGGCGCGCGTGCCCAAGGGTTCGACCGTGGAAGACTGGCCGTTCGGCCTCGAGGAGCTCGAGGCGTACTACGACAAGGTGGAGTACGAACTGGGCGTCTCGGGTCAGGCCGGCAACATCAAGGGCGTCATCGATCCGCGCGGCAACATCTTCGAAGGGCCGCGCGCGCGCGCGTACCCGATGCCGCCGCTGCGCAGCACGGGGTTCATCGACCTGATGGCGGCCGCGGCGCGCGGGCTCGGCTGGGCGCCGTTTGCCGGGCCGGCGGCCATCAACTCGCGCAGCTACCAGGGCCGCTCCGCCTGCATGTATCACGGCTTCTGCAACAAAGGCGGCTGCCATGTCGATGCCAAGAACGGGCCGCACCTCACCACCATTCCGCGCGCACAGGAAACCGGGTGCCTCAAGGTGGTCACGCGCGCGCACGTGACGTCGATCGATACCGACGATAAGGGCCGCGTCACCGGCGTGACCTATGTCACCGACGGCCAGGAATTCATCCAGCCCGCCAAGGTCGTGCTGCTGGCCAGCTACACCTACGAGAACAGCCGCCTGCTGCTGCTGTCGAAGTCGAAGGCGTTTCCCAACGGCCTGTCGAACAATCATGGCCAGGTCGGCCGCCACTACTTCAGCCATGCGCAGGGCGCCGGCGTGACGGCGCTCTTCCCGTTCGACATCAATGCCTGGTACGGACTGCCGGCCCAGGGCGTCGCCGTCGACAACTTCGCCGACGACAACTACGACCACGGCGCAACCGACTACATCGGCGGCGGCAACCTGTGGGTGATGTCAGACCGCCGGCCCATCGGCGCCGCCAGCATGGGCACCTTCGGCCGCACACCGACCTGGGGCAAGGAATGGAAAGCGTTCATCAAGGAGAACGCCGATCGCACCAACACCGCCTACATCCAAAAGACGACGCTGCCCTACGAGGACAACTTCCTCGACCTCGATCCCACGGTGAAAGACCCGCTCGGGTTCCCGGTGTGCCGCATCACCGCCGACTACCAGGACAACGAGCGGCGGGTCACCGTACACACGCAGGAAAAAATGGCCCAGTGGTACAAGGCCGCGGGCGCGGTCGCCACGCAGGCCAACCCGCTCGGCACCATGGGCCCGACGACGCATGCGTATGGCGGGACGAGAATGGGCAGGAATGCCGAGACCAATGTGGTGAACGAGTGGGGGTTCTCCCACGAAGTGCCAAACCTGGGAGTGCTCGGCGCGTCGGTGATGGGCACCAGCGGTGCGCGCAACCCCACGCTCACCGTGCAGGCGCTCGCATGGAGAACAGCTGAGTATCTGGCGAAGAACTGGAGGCGCGTAACGGTGTAGTGCCGGGGTCCCGGATCCGGGATCCCGGATCCCGGATCCCGGCTATTACTGTTTCGGCGGGAACCGCTCGTAGAGCGCGACGAGCGAGCCCTGGCCGATGATGTGGCCCTTGATCGCTTCCATCAGCTGGTTGCGATTGAGGCCCGGTTCGAGCGGCAACTCCGCGTCGAGCGCATAGACCGTGAAGGTGTAGTGATGCGGCTTGCCGGGCGGCGGCGCGGGCCCGCGATAGCCGGTCTGGCGAAAGCCAGACGGCCCCTGAATCGCGCCGGCCAGTTCCTTCGGCTCGGTCAACGTCGCGCCCATCGGCAGCTCGCCCGGCAGCCCCTTCGCGGTGCCCGGGATCTTGTAGATCACCCAGTGCACGAAAGTCTGGCCGCCGAACACGACATCGGGGTCGTCAAAGACCAGGGCAAACTGCTTGGTGGCAGCCGGCGCGCCGCTCCAGGCCAACGCCGGCGACACATTCCGGCCATCGGCTGTGTGGTCCTTGGGAATGGTCTCGTTGGCCTTGACCGTGGCACTGGTGACCGTGATAACGGCGGGCGTCTGCGCTGCCACCGACGCCGCAACCAGCGCGGTCATCGCAAGGGCATAAAATCCGTGTCGAATTCGCATCAAACTACTCCTGCGGTCAATTGCCTTGAGTTCTGACCCGCCTCAATTATACAGTTGCCGCCATGAATCGACTCGCAAGCCGTTTGGTGGTGGGCGCCGGCGCCCTGATACTGATGATTGGCCTGGCGACCGTGTCGCCACGGGGGCAGACCACGGCCAAGGTCGGCGAATGGCCGACCTACGGCGCCGATCTCGCGAGCACGCGGTACTCGCCGCTCGCTCAGATCAACGCCGACAACTTCAACCAGCTGCAGCTGGCGTTCCGGTTCAAGACCGAAAACCTGGGCCCGCGCCCGGAGTTCCAGTTCCAGGGCACACCGCTGATGGTCAACGGCGTGCTCTACGTCACTGCCGGCACGCGCCGCGCCGCCATCGCACTGGATGCGACGACCGGCGAGATGAAGTGGATGCACAGCATCGACGAAGGCAAGCGCGGCGAAGCGGCTCCCCGGCAGCTGTCGGGTCGCGGCCTCTCGTACTGGAGCGACGGCAAGGAAGAGCGCATCATCTACGTGACGCCCGGCTACCAGATGGTGGCGCTCAACGCCAAGACCGGCGCCCGCGTCGCCTCGTTCGGTACTGGCGGCATCGTCGACCTGAAGACGGGCCTCGACCAGGAGGGCCTCAATCTCGAGGACACCGAGATCGGCCTGCATGCCGCGCCGATCATCGCCAAGGACGTCATCGTGATCGGCGCCGCGCTTCGCGAGGGCAGCGCGCCCCGCAGCAAGACCAACGTCAAGGGCTTCATCCGCGGTTTCGATGTCCGCACCGGCAAGCGCATGTGGATCTTCCACACCATCCCGATGAAGGGCGAGGCGGGGTACGACACATGGGATCCGGACGCCGCCGCCTACACCGGCAACACCGGCGTGTGGGCGCAGATGAGCGCCGACGAAGAACTCGGCATCGTCTACATGCCGGTCGAGATGCCGACGGGCGATTACTACGGCGGGCATCGCCACGGGTCGGCGAAGGGACCGGATTCGTCGCTCTACTCTGAAAGCTTGCTGGCGCTCGACATTAAGACCGGCCTGCGCAAGTGGCACTACCAGCTCGTCCACCACGGCATCTGGGACCACGACATTCCGTGCGCGCCGATCCTGATGGACCTGATCGTCGACGGCAAGCCGGTGAAAGCCGTGGCGCAGCCGACCAAGCAGAACTGGCTCTACGTGTTCGACCGCGTCACCGGCAAGCCGGTGTGGCCGATTGAAGAGCGCCCGGTCGAAAAGGGCGACGTCCCCGGCGAGTGGTATTCACCGACGCAGCCGTTCGTGACCAAGCCGCCCGCGTACGAGCGCCAGGGCGTCACGCTCGACGACCTGATTGACTTCACACCGGAGCTCAAGGCGGAAGGCGCCAAGCTCGCGTCGATGTACAAGCTCGGCCCCATCTTCACGCCACCGGTGGTGAGCCAGTGGGAAGGCCCGCGCGGCACACTGATGATTCCCGATGTCACCGGCGGGGCTAACTGGCAGGGTGGGTCGTACGATCCGGAGACGAAGATGTTCTACATCTTCACCAACGTCACGGTGACGACGCTCGGGCTGCTGCCACCCGAGGCGGGCCGGTCCGACATGCTATTCGTGCGCGGCGCCGCGCGCAATCCGAATCCGGCGCCAACACCCGCCGGTGGCGCGCCTGCCGGTGGCGGAGGTGGCGCGTTGAACGTGCAGGGCCTGCCGCTGGTCAAGCCCCCGTACGCGACGATCACGGCGCTCGACCTGAACAAGGCCGACCTGGCGTGGAGAATTCCCCACGGCGATACGGCCGACAACATCAAGAACCATCAGGCGCTCAAGGGCCTGACCCTGCCGCGCCTGGGACGTCAGGGCCGCATAGGCGTGCTAACCACCAAGACCCTGCTGATTGCCGGTGAAGGCGGCTTCGCCACCACGTCCGACGGCCGTGGCGCATACCTGCGCGCTTACAACAAGGCGACGGGCGCTGAAGTCGGCAAGGTGTTCATGCCCGCGCCGCAGACCGGATCACCGATGACCTACTCGGTCAACGGCACGCAGTACATCGCGGTGGCCGTCAGCGGACCGGGCTTTGCCGGGGAGCTGTTGGTTTACAAGCTCGGCACGTAGCTGAATACAGGAGATCACCTGCTGGTCTCCCGTTTACGATCAGCAGCGACCCTAGTCGACTCGAAACTGTTCGGACAGCCCCAGAACGGATAGCCCCTTGGGGCCTGACTTTTCGCCCGCAAGAGGTGACACTGCTGAAAATGGGGAAATCGACCTCAGCTAACCGCTTGCGCTGCTTAGGGATGCGAGACATCACCAGAATCTTTACCTAATTAATCAGGTAATTACCTAATTACCGTGCCTGACCTTGGCCCAAGTCGCCTGCGGACCTCGTCCGCTGCACGCCAGATCCCCACTGGATTTGAGGCCATTGAGGACCTTTCGAACCAGGTCCACGCTCACTCCCGGGCACGCTCGCTGCAGGTCGGCAAACCTGAAAGTATCCGGCAATTGGCCGATGGCGGCCACCAGCCGTTCGGACTTGCTTCCCCGGGGCGCCTTCGTCTCGCCTACTCGCGCTTCGAACTCGCGGTATGCCGACCTCACTACATACAAAACGAAGTTGATGAATGGCCATGGATCGTGCTGGCGCTCGTGCCAGCCCCTGGATGACTGCTCGAGGGTTTCGTAATACCGTTCCTTGTTCTCTTCGATGATCCGTTCGAACGAGATGTATCGACCAACGTCGTATCCAAGTTGATGACACTGCAGCAGCCACAACAGGCGCGACGTTCTGCCATTGCCGTCCCGAAACGGATGGACACATAGAAAGTCGAGATTGAACGCCGCGACGGCCACCAGCGGCGCCACCCAGCGCCCTTGTTGCCATGTCCCCCATTCCGAGACCAGGTCGGCCATCGCTGTGGGCGTGACTGCGGCGGGCACGGCGCGAAACCTGACTCGCGATGTGCCACTCGGGTGGCGTTCGACGATATCGGTATCCCGAGACTTGTATTCGCCGGCATCGCTGCTGCCAGGCCGGCAGGCTGCCTGCAACCGCTTGATGGTCGCTTCTGAGACGACGAGTTGCTGCGGCGCTTCGTGAACCAGGCTCAGCGCTTGCCGGTAGCCTCGCACCTCTTCTTCGTCGCGGTCGGTCAGCGTGCGCGTTCCGAATACGACGGTTGCAACGCGCGAAGGCTCAACGTCCACGCCCTCGATGCGATTCGACGACACCGCGCTTTCGACGATGGCGCTGTCGCGCAGACGCTTGATGACCTGCGGCGCCTGCTGGGCAAAGAGCTCCTGACGCCCCCGAGAGATGCCGATCTCTTCGAGAGTCTACGCTACCGAGGCCGGGACGGTCGGGCGATCACCGCCAGCAAGCTGTTCCAGTATCCCGAGCGTCATCACGACCGTTGGTCTCCTGACGCGATCGTGCGCACAGGCAGCGCGTAATGGGCGAGACCCTTGAAGGCTTCGGCACTGAGCGTGACCTTACGGAATTTTTGGGTATTGATGCCAGAGACGCCAATCTCCCATGCCACCGGACCGACCTGCTTGATGGTCTCGACCCGGACAAGTTCGGCGAACTGGGCACCGGTCAGGACCTGGCCTTCGGCAACTGGCGGCATCTGGAGGCTATTCTAAGGCCGCTTAGGTTCCGCAATCAGCCGATCGGAATCCAGAAACTGGTCTTGATCAGGAAGATGTTCGATCCCGGAGCGCTGATGGATCTGAAGGCATCATTGATGCTCACGCGTGACCCGAGCATTTCTGAGTTCGCGCGATCCTGCTGCCACACCACATACAGCGTGCTGCCAGCGCGCCATTCCCAGCGCAACACCACGTTGCTGCGGAACGACAGCGTGTTGAAGTCGCGGTTCCTCAGGTTGAAGGTGCTGCCGCCGGCGCTGACCACCTGGCTGCCATCGGGATTCACGGCCAGCACCGTTCCCGCCGTGCCATACCTGAGGCGTTCGCGGCTCGCCGGCTCCAGCAACTCGCCGTAATCGTAATAGTGTCCAGACGCGGCAAACGGCTCCGCGTAGACATCCAGGTTCAAGTCGGGCCGCAGCGTGAGGCCAAGACGGAACTCCATCGAGGCGGTGCTGCGATCGATGAACGCGAAGACGTAGCGGTTGTCGAAGGTGACCGGCCGGCCGCCGGTCAGCGTACTGATGTACTGCTGCGGCTCGGTGACGCGGTCGTAGAAGGGTGACACCGTGAACTGCCATCGCGGCCCCGGGCGCATCGACAGCAGGCCGGTCACCCGCTGCGTCTTCGCGCCATCGTCGTTGGTGGCGCGTTGGTAGCTCCACGACCATCGCGTCTCGGAGGTGGCACGGTTGCCGGCGCCGAGGTTGAAGGTCCAGCCCGGTCCGCGGGACATCAGCGGGCCGCCGCGCGTCAACGACACACTCGTTTGCGCGAAGTTCCGCGACAGGTTGGCGAACGTCGTCCAGAAGTTGGACCAGGTCAGGTTGAACTGGGCTCGAACCGCGCCGGTTTGCCTGAGGCCGCGCAACGTGGTGTCGCTCGAGGTATCGATGCCAACGGAATAGGTCCGAAACCATCGGCTCGGTGTGGTTTCGCGGTAGCGCAGGTAGACATGGCTCAGGATGCCGTCGGCGCCGTTCAACTGCGCGAAGTCGTTGGTCTCGAAGTTTTCGGAGTCGATCTTGGTGTTGCCGCCCCACAGCCAGTGACGGCCGCCGGTCTTGTCGAAGTTCATCTGCACCGTCCATCCGCCAAGCGAGGTCAGCGTCGGATCGAGGCGCGAGTAGTTGCGGTCGGGCCGTTGCGCGTAATGCGCGCTCGCTCGCTGCACGCGGGTCATGGCCGCTTCGGTGCCGTTGATGACCGAGCCACCGCCCGAGGCGCGGAACTCGTACTGGCCGCCCTTGAATCGCAGCAGCGTGTTGCCGGCC
>SHUG01000128.1 GCA_009694735.1 Acidobacteriota bacterium
CATGACAGCATTGGCCGGCAACTTCGGCGGCGGGTGGCTCGCGACGCGCGGGTCGTTGCCTCGCTTGCTGGCCATCTCGTTGTTTCTGTTGTCGGCCGGACTCGTGGCCCTTCCCCATGTGACGACGGTCGGCCAGGTGATGGCGTGGGCCTCGGCGATGGGCCTCGGCGGCGGCCTCGTGACCGTGCTGTTCTTCAGCGTGTGGCCGCGCGTTTACGGCCGCGGGCATCTCGGCCTCAGCCAGGGCGCCGCGCAGGCGATGACCGTGCTCGCGTCGGCGGTTGGTCCGTTGCTGCTTGCCTGGTATGTCGAGTTCACGGGTAGTTATGCCGCGATGTTCTACCTGCTCGCGGGGATCATCGCGTTGACCGCCACCAGCGCGTTGGCGACCGAGCTGCCGGAGTTGACTAACACGGTTAGCTAATCTACGATTTTGGCATCAAGGCGCCGAAGCAGGTCAACGTCCACGAGGCCAAGACGCGGCTGCCGCAACTGCTCGCCGAAGTCGAGGGCGGCCAGGAAATCATCGTCGCTCAAGAAGAAGTTGCGCCTCGGTACCTGGAAAGGGCGAATCTGGATGTCACCCGACTTCGATGCGCCGCTCTCTGCGGCTCCCTTCACCGGTTCGTCGTCGCATACTCAGGGACCCGGCGGAGCTGGTGCTTTCCGCCGTCAGCGTGATCGAGATTGGCATCAAGCACGCGGCTGGTCGCCTCAAGCTTGAATCGAGCCCAGACCGATTCGTCGACGAGTTGAAGGCCGAAGGCGCTGCCCTCCGGAATGAGTAATAGGACGTTATAACATTTGTTGATACAATGAGCTCATGGTCGTCGAGCTCAAACTCCGCAAGATCGGCAACTCGGTGGGGGTGGTGCTTCCAAAGGAAGTGCTGAGCCACCTCAAAGTTGGCGAAGGAGACACCATCTGCGTGACCGAGTCGGTGGACGGTAGCCTGCGCGTCGGGCCGTCAACCGACGCGTTCAAGAAGCAGATGGCAGCGGCCGAAGACGTGATCAATCGCTACCGCAACACCCTGCGCGAACTGGCGAAATGAGAACGCCGGTGTGGCTGCTCAGGGAGGCGGTGCTCGCCACCCACGAGCGGCTGCTGTCGGAGTTCGGCGGGGCAACGGGCGTTCGTGACAATGGTCTGCTGGATTCGGGTCTCGCGCGCGCCGAAAATCTTCATGCCTACGGCCAGCCGACGATCTTCGAACTAGCCGCCGCCTACGCTTTCGGCGTAGTGAAGAACCACCCGTTCATCGATGGCAACAAGAGAACCGGGTTCACGATCGCCGTCGTGTTCCTTGAGCTGAATGGCAAGAACTTCGGTGCCTCGGAAGTTGACGCAACGATTCAGACACTGGCGCTCGCCGCCAGCGAACTCGACGCCGCCGGTTATGCGGAGTGGCTGAAGGCCAACTGCAAACCGAAGAAATAACCAACCGGCAACCCTCCGCCTTCGCGCCAGGCGCTTCGGCGGACAGGCAGCGGATTGCCTCCACTGCTCGTAAACAAACAGAAGACAGAGAACAACTCACATGAAGACCCCAACCGCCGCCGATTCGACCGGTTTCGCGTCGCTCGGACTTGCCGCGCCGCTCGTCGCTGCCGTAGCAGCGCTCGGCTACGAAGAACCCACACCCATTCAACGCGAAGCCATCCCGGTGCTCCTGGCAGGCAACGACATGCTCGGGCAGGCAGCCACCGGCACTGGCAAGACCGCGGCGTTCGCATTGCCGTTGCTTAACAAGCTGTCGGAAGACCTCAAGACCAATCGCGGCAAGGCCCGCGCCCTCGTGCTGGTGCCGACACGCGAGCTGGCGATGCAGGTCGCCGAGGCGCTCCACAAATACGCCAAGGGATCAAACCTGAATGTCGTGCCCGTCTACGGCGGCGCGCCGATGGATCACCAGATCCGCGCACTGCGCCGCGGCGCGGACGTCGTGGTCGGCACGCCCGGCCGCGTGCTGGATCACCTGCGCCGGCAAACGCTCAACCTCGCCACGGTGGAAGTGCTCGTGCTGGACGAAGCCGACGAGATGCTCGACATGGGCTTCTCGGAAGACATCGACCTGATCGTGGCTGAGACGCCAAAGGAAAGGCAGACCGCGCTCTTCGCCGCCACCTTCGCGCCACGCATTCTGTCGATTGCCGGCAAGCACCTGAAGAACCCGAAGAAGGTGCAGATCGCGCAAGAGAAGCGCGCGCCGGGCAAGCTCCCGCAGGTCCGCCAGGTCGCCTACATCGTCGGCAAGGGACAGAAGACCAACGCGCTCAGCCGCATTCTCGACTTCGAAAGCCCCAAGTCGGCGATCATCTTCTGCCGCACGCGCCTCGAGGTGGATGAGCTCACCGACACCCTCAACGCGCATGGCTACGGCGCGCAGGCGCTGCACGGCGGCATGATGCAGAAGCAGCGCGATCGCGTGATGCAGCTGTTCCGCAGCGAGAAGGCCGACATCCTGGTGGCCACTGACGTGGCCGCGCGCGGGCTCGACATCGATCACGTGTCGCACGTGATCAACTACGACCTGCCGACGGCGCCAGAAGTCTACGTGCACCGCATCGGCCGCACCGGCCGCATTGGGCGCGAAGGCGTCGCGATTACCCTCTGCGCGCCGCGCGAACAGCGCTTCCTTCAGTACGTTGAACGCCTCACCAAGCAGCGCGTCGAGATCGGCAAGCTGCCGACCGAAGCCGACTTGCGCAAGCGCCGGCTCGAAGCGGCCAAGGACGCAATCCGCGAACGCATCACGGCGGGCGGCCTCGACGACACGAAAGAACTGGTCGAGTCACTCGCCCAGGAGTTCGAGCTGATCGATATCGCGGCCGCCGCGGTGGCGATGGCCAACGAAGGCGCTGAGAGAGCGGGCGTTCCTCAAGAAGCTGAGGCCGACTCGAGACAATCGCGATCCTACGATGATGGACCGCGGGAAGAGCGCGGCTACAAGAGCGCGCCCCGGGCATCCCGGGAACCTCGAGACGAAGGCCCGATGACCCTGCTGCGCATCAGCGTCGGCAAGGAAGAAAGCATTCGGCCGGCGGATCTCGTTGGCGCCATTGCGGGCGAAGCGAAGATTCCGTCGGGCGTAATCGGCGCGATCAAGATTCACGACGACTACTCGCTGGTCGAGATCCCGGACGAACTGGCCGAACGAGTGATCACCGCGCTGAAGCGCACCCAGATCCGAGGCCACCGCGTTACCGTCCAGTCCAAACCCGCGCGCTAGTGCCGAGGGCGGCGACGACGATGGCGGTGATGGTGAATCCGGGCGTGCGGGCGAGGGAGCGGCAGGCGTGGCGTAGGTCCTGTTTGGCAATGTCGCCGTGCATCCGGCGGGATCCGGGTATTCTTACCGGATGATTCGCAGGGCTCTCCTCACGACCATCACGGTCGGTGCAGTCGGCGCCACGCTGACGGCACAAGCCATCACCGCCCAACTCGGCATCACGGAAGGGCGGGCAAAAGAGGCGGTGTTCGACTCGTTCATGGCGGGCGCGGTCTCGCTGGCCGGCAAGGCCGAGGTCTTCACGGCGGCCTCCCCCCAGGTGCGGGTCGCGATGGTGGGCGCGGCCACCACGCTGGCGCGGGCGTTTGTGGAGAGCGATGAGTTCAAGCGGCGCTACGCCGACCATCGCGAAGCCAACGGGCCCGATCCGCTGCCCGACGAACAGACCGCCGACCAGGTGCTCTCGAAACAGCGCGCCGGCTTCGAGCAACAGGTCGAAGCCCTCCGCAAACAGTTCGTGGACGATGCCATCACGCCGGAACAGAAGGCGACGCTCGAG
Source organism: Acidobacteriota bacterium (assembly GCA_009694735.1). Lineage (GTDB taxonomy): Bacteria > Acidobacteriota > Vicinamibacteria > Vicinamibacterales > UBA2999 > 12-FULL-67-14b. Next base: position 3,792 of record SHUG01000128.1, read on the forward strand.
GAAGGCTTCGAGGCCATGCGGGCGCGGTTCACCGAGATGGAAAAGGGTCCGCAGCGCACCGAGATGGAGGGGATGCTCAAGATCCAGCGGAGCCAGCAGGTGAACGCGCACGCGGCGGCGGCGAAGCAGTTCGATGCCCTCTACCCCGCCGACCCTCGCGCCCTCGTGGCCCTGCGCCTGCGGCGCTTCCTCGAGGCCACGCGCGACGTCGACTTCACAGCCAAGCTGGTGGAGCAGAACAAGAAGCAGAAGTTTGCCGATTCGGCGCTCGAGGCTAAGCCCAGCGAGTGGAAATTGTGCTTCCGCGCGGGCAAGCCTGCCACCGACGCGGCGCGGGAGTTCGCCCGGAAGTGGCTGGCCGACCTGTAGGCGCAAGACCCGGTCGGCAAGGCGATGGGGTCCAAGGGGGGTGAAATAGGGTTGCATCCCCGGCCCAATGGGTCTATCGTCTGCTGGGGAGACACCATGGAGATTGACCGCAGAGCTTTCATCGCCAGCCTCGGCGGCACCACCGCCGTCAGCCTGATGGATTCGGAGGCCAAGGCCGACGCCCTCGAGCACTGGATGGAGGACAGCCTTGATCAGCAGGCCGCTGCCGGCCAGGGTGCTGCCCCAGAAAAATTCCCAACCGTCGCCGAACTCGAGGCGCAGATCGAAACGCGGTCCTTCCGGCGCGGCACCGGCAGCGTTTTCACGTCGGGCAATCGCGGCGGCAACGTCAAGCGGCTCGCGCCAATGCCGAAGAATCCCACGCTACAGGATTTCTTCCGCCTCCGTTTCGCGCCCGCCAACCACGTGCTGCAAAGCGCCACGCGCGCGCTGAAGACCGGCATGTCGGAAGAGATCATCCTCGCATGCCTCCTGCACGACTGCGCGCAGGCACTCATGAAGGCCGATCACGGCTGGTGGGGCGCGCAGCTGTTCGAGCCGTATATTCCCGAGAAGTCGGCGTTCGGCATTCGCTATCACCAGGCGCTGCGGTTCTACGCCGACACTGACGCCGGCTACGAGTACCCGGACCTCTACTACCGCATCTTCGGCCAGGACTACACGCCGCCGCCGCACATCGAGGCCACCTACAAGATGCTCCGCAACCACAAGTGGTACATGGAGCCGCGCCTGGTCACGGTCAACGACCTCTACGCGTTCGACCCGAATGCGAAGGTGTCGATCGATCCGTTCGAAGACATCATCGGCCGCCACTTCAAGACGCCGAAAGAAGGCCTTGGCAACGACAACAGCCCGAGCGCGCACATGTGGCGCACGCTGGCCAATCCGGACGCGCCGCTGTAAGGGGCTTGAGACTTGAGGCTTGAGTAGACCGTTCCTCACCGCAATCTTTGCTGTCTGCCTGATGGCTTCCGCCGTTGGGCAGGCAGGCAAGGCCACCAACTACAAGGGCCTCGAGATCACTCCCCTGGGAATTGAACGCGCCCAGAACGTGCCGCTGGTCGATTGCCCGCCGGGCACCAACACCCAACGTGGCAATGCCAGGGCCGGCGAAGAGTTCGCCGTTGTCACGCTGGCGTTCAAGGTGACGCCCGCCTTCAAAGAGACCATCGTGAAGAAGCCGGTGCTGACCGATGCTGCCGGCAAGGTCTACAACACGTCAGCGGCCATCATCGATCCCGGATCGATGCCCGAGTACAAGTGCTCCTTCCCCTTCCGCGTGCCGACCGCCACGAAGGTCGCTTCGGTGCAGATCGACACGGTCACCATCGACGTCGCTTCGCTCGACAAGAAATAATTTGCTTGAGCTCGTCGAATACCTGGCCGAGACGTTAGACATCGGGCCCGGCACCGAGGTCTTCGAGGTCGCCTGCGCCGCCGGCGAGTTCCTGATCCCGCTACATGACAACGGCTTCATCGTCGGCGGAATGGACGCCGATCCGCTGCTGGTCGCCGAGGCCAGGCTGGTCATGCCCGGTGGACGGTTCGTGTCGGGGACGCCGGCCGAACTCGATCCCGCGCAGCCGTGGCAGGTGGTGCTCTGCCGTGCCTTTGACGCTTTCCCGAACGTCGACTACGCCCGCGGTGTGCTCGCGCGCATGGCCGCCAAGGCCACCCACGCCGTCGCCATCCTGAATGTGCCGGAAGACCGCTACGACCGGCGCTGGATTCTGCGCGCCTTCGCCGAGATCGGGGTCTCGGCCGTGCAGATGGAGGTACAGACGACGAAAGGCGATGCCGACCACCGCTTCAACGTGTTTGCTCGCCTGTGACGATTCGCTAGGCGGCAGCCTTCCCCATCAGCTGGCTGAAGTACCCACCACGCCGCACGAGGTCGTCCGGAGACCCATCCTCCTCGATCCGCCCTTCGCGCAGTACGAGCACGCGATCGACGTCGGCCACCATCGCAGGGCGATGCGCGATGATGATCGTCGTGATCCGAGGGCCGAGCGCGCCAACGGCAACACGAACGGCCTCCTCCGAGCTGAAATCCAGATTTGCGGTTGCCTCGTCGAGAATCAGGACGCGCGGCTTCGAGACGATGACGCGCGCCAGGAGCAGCCGCTGGCGTTCGCCGGCCGACAGGTTGACGCCGCGATCCTCCACCTCGGTGTCCAGGCCCTGCCGCCAGCGGCCCCCCTGCGAATCCAGTCCACAGGCGGCCAGCGCAGCCTCAAGCTCCGACTCGATGGCGTCAGGCCGGCCGTAGACGATGTTGTCTCGAATGGTCCCTGCGAACACGGCAGTGTCGATGCCGATTCCTCGAATCGCCTGGCGAACGCTCCCCGGCGACACCTCCCGCAGCGATTGTCAGTCGACCTGAATATCGCCGGCGTCTGGCTGATAGAGCGCGTATAGCAGATCCGTCACCGTCGTCTTGCCGGCGCCAGACGGCCCCACCAGCGCGACGCGCTGACCGGCGGATATCTCGAACGAGACGTCCTTCAACACGGTGCCGCCGGCATAGCCAAACCTGACCTTCCTGAAAATCACCGCGCCCGGACCCGGCGATAGCGAGGGCCGGTCGGCGCCGTGTTCGACTTCGGTCTCGAGCAGCCGTTCCGCTCGCCGATACGACATGGCGTGCTCTGCTGTAATGACAGGTAGACGCCCGTGAGTTCTTCGATCGGCTGATAGACATGATCGAGATACGCCAAAAACAGCACTACGTCGCCTGGCGTTAATTGATGATCGAGCGCCTTCATGCCTCCGAACACCACGATCACGGCCTTCGACATGGTGATGACCACGTCCTGAAGGTAAGTGAAGCGGTTCTGCGCGAAGGATCGCGTGAGGTAGGTCGAGTAGGACCGGTCCATGGCATCGCGCAACCGCGCCTCCTCGGCGCCCTCGGCGCCGTACGCGCGAACGGTCCTGACGCCAGAGATCGCCCGGCGAATACGGATCGATACTTCGTCCCACAGCGAGTAGTAGTCTTCCAGCCCGTCATCGATCGCCCGCGACAGCCGGTACGTGACCAGCCCGTAAACGGGCACTGCCGCGATCACAATCAGCGCGAGCTGCCAGTTCACTGCCGCCATGATCCACACGCTCGCCACCAGCATCACGGCCTGTGGGAGGATCTGCTGTGAAAGGGCGGTGAACATTGGGGTGATCTGATCGGATTGGTCGATGCGCCTCGCCACGGCACCGCTGCCACGGCCGCTGAAGAACCCGATCGGGAGTCGTAGCACGTGGCTGAACACGCGCTGAATGAACTCGCGTTCGATGGCGTTGGCCGTGACAGCGGCCCGATTGTCGCCCACCACCTTCATCGCCTCGGCGAGCAGGCGCGACAGGACCATCAGCACCGCTGCCGCCAAAAGCGTCGCGATCGCTTCGCTCGATGTTCGCGACTCGAGTTCGCGGGCGTCGCCAGACGGTGGTTGGATGAAGGGCCGCAAAGGAGCCGCGAAGATGCGAGAGGTACTGCCCGTCAGGTGCTGCGTTGCCCGCGCCACCAGTTGCAGCCCCTCTTCCACGTCGTCATCTTCGGCGACGAAGACGCCAGCGACGTCGTTGATGATGGCTCGATACAACCACGGTCTCGAACATGCCGACGGCCGTGCCAAACCACCCACCATCGCCGCTGGCGAACACCACGAGCGGTCCGTTCGCACGGGCCGGAAACCGCCGGGCCAGGTGAATTTCCACTGACCCGCCGGAAATGGTCACCGGCATTGCACGG
>SHUG01000129.1 GCA_009694735.1 Acidobacteriota bacterium
GGCAGGTTCTCGTACCACTTCAGGTTCGCGGTCGCCGTGCCAATGCACGCCAGGTCCAGACGCTGGTCGCCGTTCAAATGCGCGAACGCACATCCGGCGGCGGCCATGCTCTTCTGCCCCTCCAGCACGAACTTCGTCCAGGTGTGATTGGCACCCAGCCGATAGATGTTCACGCCGCCACCGCCGCCGCGATACCCCGCGATCACTTCGTCGACGCCGTCGCCGTCCAGATCACCGGATTGCAGGGTGTGGCCATCATTGAGCGTGTCGTCGATGATCGTGCGCTGGTCCCACTGCTCGCCGGCGCCGCGGTAGATCACCACCTGGTTGCCGTGCCACGGCTCGATCGCCGCGAGTTGACGTCCGGCCGTGGTGCGCACCACCGCCACGTCGCTCGATCCGTTCTTCGGCCACGGTTCGGGATTGCCCGCCGTCAACCGGGTGCGCTGCCAGGTGCCGTTCGTGTAGCGGTGCAAGTGGATGCCCATGAAGCTGGCGGTCAATAACGCCTCGCGACCCTTGCCATCCCAGTCGACGACCTGCAACCCGTGTAACACGCCCTCGTCCGCGTCGGTGACCGTCTGCCGCTTCAGGTCGGGCGTGCTGTAGGCGTAGACCGACACCTTGTCCTTGTAGTCGGGAGGCGCACCGTTGACGCCGCCGAGTGGCGCATTGATCACCATTTTTCGACCGTTGCCCTCGGCATCGATCCAGCGGACGCGGTGCACCGACGGCAGGCGGTCGAACTCTTTCGCGACCCACGGCGCGTTGACGTCCGCGCCCTTGGTCAACATGGTCATGACGCCGTCGCCCTTGGCCGGCGTCGTGCTGAATCCGCTCTGCAGGACGATCTCCGGATACCCGTCGCCGTCGGTGTCGAACGCGTCGGCGTTGATCATGCCGGGGAACCCGGAGGCCATCACGTGCGGCGTCCAGCTGGGATTCTCGTACCAGACCAGGTCGACCTTGGCGCCGGTCGCGACCGCCAATAAATCGACGCGGCCGTCTTTGTTGATGTCGGTCGCGGTGACGTGGTAGCCGCCGCGGAGTCCGGTGGCAATCTCATGCGCCACCAGGTTCCAGGGTGCCGCCGCCTGACCCTTTACTTGAACCAGCCCGATGGACGCCACCAACACCGCTCCCAGCAAACCAGCCACAGTTCTGCGCATTGAGTGATTCCCCTTCGGAGCAAATGATATTCTCAGCAGTGTGATTCAGGCGAACAAAGTGATGCCCACGATCGTGGCGGCAGTCATCCGCAAGGCGCCGCTCACCGACGAGAAGGTCACGTTGGCGTGGCGCCTGGCCGTGGGGCCGGCGATTGCCAAGGCGACGACGGTCCGGCTGGTTCCGGATGGCACCCTGCACGTCAAGGCCGAAACCCAGGCCTGGATCGATGCGGTCCGCAAATCGACGTCGCTCATCCATCTCCGCATGGGCGACCTGCTCGGCGAGAACCTCGTGAAGCGGCTGGAATTCCGCTGACCAACGAAATACAGCCACCGATTAAGCACAGATTAGTCACAGATTCGGACCGGCAACAGATGCCAGTTCGCTGGCGGCGCCTTGCGCCGCCGTAGCGTCTTCGCGAAGGTGGAAGCCCGGCGCCAGCGAACTCGCATCGGTGTCTAATCGGTGTCTAATCGGTGGCTGTATGGCAAGATAGATCCACATCATGCGAAGCGCATTTATCGTTAGTGCAGCACGGATTCCTACCGGCAAATTTCTCGGCACGCTAAAGGACTTCACGGCTCCCGAACTGGGCGCGATGGTCGTTCGCGAGGCGGTCACGCGTGCGGGGATCGATCCCGCCCTCGTCGACGAATGCATTATGGGCAACGTGGTGTCGGGCGGCGTCGGCCAGGCGCCGGCGCGGCAGGCCGCGCTCAAGGGCGGGTTGCACGAGCACGTCGCCGCCCTCACCATCAACAAGGTCTGCGGCTCGGGCCTCAAGGCGGTGATGCTCGCGCAGCAGGGCATCCAGACCGGCGACATCGACATTGCCGTGGCCGGGGGCATGGAGTCGATGAGCAATTGCCCGTACATCATTCCCAAGGTCCGCGAAGGCCTGCGCATGGGGCACGGGCAGGTGGTCGACCTGATGATCCACGATGGGCTGTGGTGCCCATTCGAGAACTGGCACATGGGCAATGCCGGCGAGACGGTGGCCGACCTTTATAAGGTCACGCGGGATCAGCAGGATCAGTATGCCGCCGACAGCCACAAGAAAGCCGCGGCCGCGCAGGCTGCCGGCAAGTTTGCCGCCGAGATTCTGCCCGTGTCGATCGCGCGGAAGAAGGGCGACCCGCTGGTGTTCTCGACAGACGAGTCGGTGCGTGGCGACACCACGGCCGAGGTCTTGCGCAACCTCAAGCCGGCGTTCAAAAAGGACGGCTCGGTGACGGCCGGCAACGCACCGCCCGTGAACGACGGCGCCGCGGCGCTCGTCGTGATGGCCGACGACCAGATCACGGCACTCGGCGCCACTCCTCTCGCGCGCATCGTCGCGCAGGCGACCAGCGGCCTGGCGCCGAAGATGTTGTTGATGACGCCCGTCGAGGCCACGCGCAAGGTGCTGAAGAAGGCCGGCTGGTCGGTCGGCGACATCGACCTGATGGAACTGAACGAAGCGTTCGCCGTGCAGGCCGTGGCCGTGATGCAGGAACTGGGCATCGACCCCGCCAAGGTCAACGTCAACGGCGGCGCGGTGGCCCTGGGCCACCCGATCGGCGCCTCCGGCGCGCGCATCCTGACGACGCTGATCTACGCGCTGAAGGATCGCGGGCTGAAGCGCGGCGTGGCTACCTTGTGCCTGGGCGGCGGAAACGGCGTCGCCCTCGCCATCGAAGTGCGGTAAGCAATAGGAACGGTGGGCCGAGGATCAGGGTCTCCTTGATCACGGCCCACGCGTTGTGGCTGATGAAGTTCGGCAGCCAGTAGCGCCGCGAAATCGCCTCGAACACAAACGCATCCGCGAAGTAAAAGGCCGAGGTGAGCGGCCAAAGCGCCATCACCCCCAGCGGCGGCGTGTCGTCGGATCCCAACCAATCGAACAGCACGTGCGTGGACCAGGCCAGTGTCACGGCCAGGGCCAGCGACGGATTCTTGCCGCGGGTCCACGCGAGCACTGCGAGCCCGGCAAGAATAGCGGCGCCCAGGCTGTGGGTTTCCATGTTGTGCCTCCCCCACGCGAAATCGATGTCTGGCAAGACAGCGGCGAGCGCCACGAGCGTGAAGGCATTTCGCCCAAGTCCCAAGCTCCAGGCCCCAGGCCCGTTCGGAGCCATCACAAGGCTCACAATGGCTCCTCCCAAGGCATGTCCGACGGGGCTGGGCATTCCCTCACCGTACGAGGTTTTTGCGATATCGGTCAAACCTGCCTGTGGCAATGGCTGCGATCTGGCATGAAAACAGGCGAAAGTGGTCAATTCCCCTAAAGTGTTGAAAATGAACCCTAAGCGGCGAATCGGTGCACGGATTTACGCTTGACTTTCGCTTGGCGCGTTTCTAGGATCAATCGTGTCCTGAAAGGACCACATTCACATGCCAATAGACGAACGACAGGAACGACTCAAAGCCCTCGACATTGCCGTCGGTCAGATCGAAAAGCAATTCGGCAAGGGCTCCATCATGCGGCTCGGCCAGAACAAGGCCGTCGGCCCGGTGGACGTGATCTCGACCGGCGCCATCAGCATCGACTACGCACTGGGCATCGGCGGCGTGCCGCGCGGCCGCGTCATCGAAATCTTCGGACCCGAGTCATCGGGCAAGACGACCCTGGCGCTCCAGGTGATCGCCGAAGCGCAGAAGACCGGTGGCCTGGCCGCCTTCGTCGACGCCGAGCACGCGCTCGATGCCGCCTATTCCAAGAAACTGGGTGTCGACATCGATAACCTGCTGGTGTCGCAACCCGACAACGGCGAACAGGCGCTCGAGATCGTCGAGGTCCTGATCCGCTCCAACAGCGTCGACGTCGTCGTCGTCGACTCGGTGGCCGCCCTGGTACCCAAGGCCGAAATTGAGGGCGAGATGGGCGACGCCCAAATGGGCCTGCAGGCGCGCCTGATGTCGCAGGCGCTGCGCAAACTGACCGGCGCGGTGTCGAAGTCGAAGACCTCGCTCATCTTCATCAACCAGCTCCGCGAGAAAATCGGCGTGATGTTCGGCAACCCCGAAACCACGACCGGCGGACGCGCGCTGAAGTTCTATGCCTCGGTCCGCATCGACATCCGCCGCATTGGTGCCATCAAGGACGGCGACAACGTGGTCGGCGGACGCACGCGCGTGAAAATCGTCAAGAACAAGATGGCGGCGCCCTTTCGCGAGGCCGAGTTCGACATCATGTACGGCGAGGGCGTGTCGCGTGAAGGCGACCTGATCGACATTGCCGTCGAGCACAAGATCATCGAGAAGAGCGGCGCCTGGTTCTCCTACAGTGGCGAGCGCCTCGGCCAGGGACGTGAAAACGTCAAGACCTACCTCAAGGAACACGTCGAGCTGCGCACCATCATCGAAGAGAAGGTGCGCAAGGCGCTCGGCATGTCGCGCGACCCGGAGCCCGCCACCGTCGGGGCATGAGATAAGGTGGAGGCAATCCTTTAGGGTTGCCTGCGACTTTGGACATCGAGATTGCCCTTCTGCATCACGTCCTCCAGCTGCGACGCCCGTGGCTGGACGACGTGATGATTTTTGCCAGCGCGGTCGGGTCTGCCGGCTTCGTTTGGTGGGTGTTTGCGCTGATTGCCAGCGTCTTCCCCGCTCGCCGGGCCGACGCCTGGCGATTGCTCCTCGCCATCGCGTTCACCTTCCTCTTTAACGGCTACGTGCTGAAGCCGGTCTTCGACCGACCGCGACCGTTTGCGGTCATCGCCGACCTTCCGGTGATCGATGCCAAGCCGGTCACGCCGTCGTTCCCGTCCGGTCATGCGGCCATGGCGGTCGCCGGGGCGATCGCAGGTGCGCGGATGATTCTGGCAGCAGGGTGGGTGCTGTGGCCGCTGGGGGTTGTGGTGGCCGTGTCACGCGTCTATATCGGCGTGCATTGGCCAACCGACGTGGTGGCCGGGGCCGTGGTGGGCCTGTCGTGTGCGTGGTTGGTGGTCGGCGGACGGCGGCGGGTCTAGCAAGCGGAATTAACCATCCAAGCGCTCGCCGAAGGGCCTGCCAACCGAAGCTCGAATGACCGGGAAGGCCCACCGCCGCGGCTTCGCCGCCATGGTGGGCAACCTTCGCCAACGATTACTCGCGGGGTTTACCAACCGAAGCTCGCCGAAGGCAAGCGAAGGTTGGTGGCCAGGGAGGGAATTGAACCCCCGACACCACGATTTTCAATCGTGTGCTCTACCAACTGAGCTACCTGGCCTTGAGAACGCAGGTGATTATATCGCGTGGGTTTTTGCGCGCGCAAGCGGAGAGGTCAAATCTCCCCCTTCCAGACTTCCCGCAAAATCGAAGGACAAGATGAGCCTCGGGCGGTGTTGACGCACCGCACGAGGCCCACTAAGTACGAAACTGCAAACCGCTAGTATCTAGTGAGCAGCCACGGTCATGTACCTCGACGAGTTTTCCGCGACGTGACGGATGCTGTCGAGCAGGTGATCGACTTCAGCTGGCATGTTGTAAATGTGGGTCGCCGCCCGGCACGCATTCAGATTTCCGGTTGTCATCGTCCGGATGTAAATGCGGTCGCGCGAGAGAATGGCTTGCTGCACATTGGCCATCGGGATGTCCCGCACGCTGAACAGCGTCAATCCGGCGGCGAAAGCGGGGTCCTCCGACGTCCACATCTTCACGCCCGGCATGGTCTTGAGGCCGGCTCGAAACCGCCCGCTCAGGAACCTGACTCTGGCCTCGATGTTGGCCTTGCCGATTGCCTTCTGTAACTCGACGGCGGCTGTCATCCCGAGAACGGAAGGCACGTCCCGTTGCCCGATGGCTTCGTACTTCTTCGCACCGTCCTTGGGATCGCCGGGCGGCCCCATCAGTGGCCAAATCCTCTCCTGCACCTCTCGCTTGATATAGCAGACGCCGGTGCCGGTGCCGCACATCAACCACTTCTGCCCCGCTGCCGCATAGTGATCGACGTTCAACGCCTTGAGGTTCAGGTCCATCATCCCGAGGGGATGCGCGCCGTCCACCGAGATCAACAGGCCACGGCGATGTGCCAGGTCGGCCAGTTCCTTGACCGGAGTCACTAGCCCTGTCACGTAGGTCATGTGGCTGACCATAATGACCTTTGTGCGGGGCGTGATGGCCTTCTCGTAGAGGCTGACGATGTGGTCAATGCTCGGCGGCGGTGACGGGATCTCGACCAGCACCGGCTTGATCCCCACCCGCTTGGTGAGGGTCGTCAGCACGCCGATGCCACCGCCATGTTCGTGGGTGCAGTAGATCACCTCGTCGCCGGCCTTCCAGTCCAGACCGTGTGAAAAGATGTTCATGCCCTCTGTTGTGCTCCGGGTCAAGGCAATCTCGCCTGCATCGGCGCCCACGAAGCCGGCGACGAGTGCTCGCACCTGGTCGATCTCCTCGCGACGGTAGTTGTCGGACGGGTTTTCCGCAATCTCACGAAAGAAGCGCTCGTTGGCTTCGAGCACCACCCTCGGCACGGGGCCTTCTGTCCCGTTGTTCATGAAGGTCATCCCATCGAGGATGTTGAACTGGCTCCGGACCTTCCACCAGTAGGCTTCGTCCAGTTGACCGGACGGCTTGAGGTTGGCGATGGACAGGGTTGGCGCAATTACCTGGCCGCCTTCCCATGCGGCCACCGAGGCGCCGGATCGGGCGAGCGCACCGGTAGCCACTACCCCACCAGAAAACTCGCGAAGAAACCCTCGACGAGAAACCATAGTCACCTCCTATCGAGCAGCCCTGAAGTGCCGCCCTTCTGGCATCTGAACCACTAGAAATCCACTAAACGTGTGTACTTGACGACGAACGAACGGCCCAGCGTTTCGAGCGACGTGGAACTGAGTAAGTCCCGACGGTCGTTAAAGACCACGAACAGGCCTGTGCCGCTACGGTTCAACAGCGCAAGGCGAACATTCGACGAGAACTGGCCCGTCTGGCCGTTGTACTGCAACAACGCCGAGAGGTTCGTCAGCGTGGTGAACGAGTAATTCGCTTTGATGGGGATCAAGTTGTTCACAAACGACCCGTACGACAACTTGACATCCTGCCGGGTCCAGCCAAGGCTGGCCGTCATCTTCGGTGTGATGCGATAGTCGCTGTTGAGCTCGATCCCCTTGAAGTCGCCATTGTAGTACTCACCCAGCCGGAGGCGCACCGTACCGGTGACGCGGGCACTCGGATTGTGGAAGTACTCGAACCCGTGCTGGGTCCACCCATACTCGCCGACGGGGATGGAAACACGCTTGCCGTCGCGGTTGTAGACCGTGAACGGCGCCGTGGGGCTGTCGCGGGTATGGTCGAAAAACCAGCCGAACCGCCCGCCCTGAGCCGGCTGAATCTCGAGTGGATGGATGTGGGCTCGCGAGGTCTGCAGCTGGTCGTCGAAGCCGTAAAAGGCGTCGTACGACACATGCGGTGCGAACCGGCGAATCCACTTGATCTTTTTCGGCTGTGGTTGGAAAAACGCCCGGAATTCCGGCCGCCGATAGCCGCGACGCGGTAGGAAGCCGACCTCGGGGTTGAAGGTCTTGCCGACCTGGGAGTAGCCGCCCGATACCTGCCAGAGATTGTTCGTGAAGTTGTAAAACGCCCGTCCGGCGTAGTCGCTGCCATTGGCGGCCGCCGCGCCGCCCGAATCGGTGCGTGCGACGAACGCCGACACGCGCTG
>SHUG01000130.1 GCA_009694735.1 Acidobacteriota bacterium
GGTCAAGGATCCGCGTTTCCTGATGGACAACGCGTTCCAGACGCCGCTCGTGGCCCGCTTCGGCGTAAAGTTCCTGTTCTAGGCGGACCCCACGTCGCGCAGTAATATCTAGCCCCGCAGGCATCTCGCCCGCGGGGCTTTCGTTTTTTTATCAGAGAGACGGTGAATCGTACCGGGAATCCCGGAGGCGGAATGAACTGACGCAGGCCACTGCAGCCTGCGCAAAGTACTGCGCTTCGATCTCGGCCGGGAAGCCCTGAGGCTCACCAGTGTCGCACCCGCCCCATCGCTGCGTTGACTCTTCGGCATCGCCCTCAAGCGGTACGAACCCTCGCCGCGAGGACTTTGTGATAGACGTCGTCCCTCGCATTTACGACAGGCGTCTGGTCCAGATCGGCTCCGCCTGCGCGGCAGATGAACGGCTCTCGAGGGGCGTCGATGACTCGAAACGCGATTCGGATCTGGCGCGGGGCGTTCCGTGGGGCCGTCCTCAGGTGTCGAGGGCGCATCCCACAGCATCCACCGCAGACTCGTAGCAGCCGAGGCATTGTGGGGGTAACTTTGGGGGTAACTCTTCAGCCGTACAACACGACAGCGTTCCCGGGCAACGACTTACGTCCACCGTTGGACTCCCGCCGCCTACGCGCAGCAGTTGACGGTGAAGATGAAGACAGCGAAAGTAACTGCCGGATTCTAAATGGATCCGCTACTGAAGGCGGGGGGACGTCACACCGAATCGGATCAAGCTCAGTTCGCCAGTCTTGTGACCTAGCTGGCTCGTGTGTTCCGCGCTCAGGACCAACTGAAGATGCCCTCTCTTTGGGAGGCGTACACGGCCGGCTAGTGTGGCTGTGGTCAAGCCCTGCTGATTTGAGAGCGAGGCTCGCGCCGCTTTCATCGAGCACATGGCGGACGCCGGGGTGATGGTGCTCTTTCACTACCAGCCACTCAACCTCGCCGCAGCCGGACGCCGCTTGGGGGTTCCCGAGGCGTGCCCCGTCAGCGAATCGGTCTCGACCCGCCTCGTCCGCCTCCCTCTGTACGCGAACCTCGACGATGACGAGGTCGACCTCATCGTCGAGCAGGCGCTGCGCTTCGTCCCATGAAACCACGAAGTCGACGGAAGCTCCGCCGGTCCCTGGAGCTTGGGACGGGGACGATTCGCGCTCCTCAAGTGGTGGGTCGGGCGCTCGCCGGTGCAGCCGCGCTCGGTGACGGTCGTTCTTCGTTCATGTCGCCCCTTCAACATGAATGAGCAGGAGCCACAACCCGACGCTCGTCACCAGATGTACCGTCCGGCGTCGGGGCCCTTCATCATCAGCAGGTCGAGCACCGAAACCTGCGGATCATAGGGGGGATGCAGCTGCTCGTATTCCGGATAGCGGTAGCTCATGAACTCGAGGGCAATTCCCGCCGATGCGAACGCAGCTTCGTCGAGATAGTCACACGCTGACGGCCCGCTGATGTAGTGCGTGGCCCCCACCTTCGAGAGAAGATCGATCAACCGATCGGTCTTGCTTCTCTCGGCACCGAGTGTCGACGATCGAAGGAACTGCGTCCCTTCGATTCCCAGCTCTCGCGCCAGCTCGATCGTCATGCCGATCGTCAGATCTGCCAGCTTCTCCGTCTGCTGGGAGTAGAAGCGCTCGAGCATCGTCTCATACCGTTTGTAGTGGGGAGACCGCCAGTATGACCGAGCCAGAGTCTCCAGATGCTTCCGGTTCCAAGGCGTGTCCCAGTTGATGGTGACGTCGCGGATCTGGAGCTCATTCCATTGCACGCCCGAGCTCGCCGAACTGTTGACCGGGACTGTCAACCATTGCACGCCCGAGCTCGTTTTAACCCGGTTGCGGTTTCGCCATCCTCGCCTGTCGAACTGAACGTCGTCATAGAAGATGAACAGGTCGGCCTTCTGGATCTGGTGGAAGTACCCGCGCCAGGGAATGTACGACGGCTGGAGGATGACGCACCTCAATCTGGAAACCCGTGCTCGATGGCCGGCGACACCGGCAGTTCGCCGTACACGGCGTCTCGGACCCAGACACGCCCGTCCACATCCCTCTCCACCCGACCCTCGGCATACCACCGGATCACCTGCAGGAACATCAGTCGCATCGGACCGAACAGCCGAGCCCCGACTGCGGCAGGCGTGTCGTTTCGTCGGGCGCCGACGAGACATTGAGCAATGATGGCTCCGGTGTCGATGCCTTCGTCGACCTCGTGGATCGTGGCGCCGATGTACTTGGCACCGGCAGCCAGGGCCTGCGCGATCGCGTCCGTCCCCGTGAACGCGGGGAGATGCGCGGGATGCAGATTAATGATCCTCCCGTCGTAATGTCGAACCAGCTCCGCTGGAATGATCCGGTCGAAGGTCAGGCAGAGCAGGTCGAGCTCGGCGCCGACGCACAGCCGGGTGATCGCTGCGTTGAACTGCTGACGCCCCAGCTTCTGCATCCGGACGAACCGAATCGATCGCTCCTGACAGAAGCTATCCAGCTCGGGTGAAGCCTTCTGCTGCGCGACCACGAGTGCCGGGATGATGCCGAGCGCCTCGTGCTGCGTGGCCGCAGCGCGGAACAATCGACCATGGCCGGACACGCAGAACCCGACGCGGAAATCGCGGTTCATCTGACGTCGACCAGACTGTTCGGCATCAGCGTGCCTGCTGCCCGGTCCTGTCGGCGACGACGTACGTCGGGCGCTCGATGGTCCGGGTGAACATCCTCGCCAGGTACTCGCCGATGATTCCCAAGGCGAACAGTTGCGCGCCGCTGAACAGGGCGATCATCGAGGCGAGAAACGCAAACCCGGGGACCGTGTCCCTCGCGAAGTAGTTGATCAGCACGAAGATCAGAATGACGACTCCCAGTAATGTGAAAGCGAACCCGACGAGTGAGGCCAATCGCAGCGGAGCGGTTGTGAACCCGGTCAGGATTAACAGCATCTGATTGAACAACGTTGCGAACGTGTAGTTCGACTGTCCGATCATCCTCGGATCGTGCCGCACCTCCACGGAACCGAATCGGGCGGTCCCCCACGAAAGGAGCACATCGAACAGCAGTTGCGGGCTCTGGTAGCTCTCGAACGCCAGCCGCAGAGTCGTTCGATAGGCGCGAAAGGCACTGATGTCCCGGATGCCCTCGATGTTCATTGCTCTACTCAACCCGCTTTTGGTGATACGAGAGAGCAGGTTACGAGTCAACGAGTGGGGCATCTTCTTCGGGAGCCCGTACACGACGTCGAACCCGCCGTCGAGAACCGCGAGCAACTTCGGGATCTCCTCCGGAGGATGTTGCAGATCGTCGTCCATCGTCACGATCGTGTCGAACCGTGCCTCGCGCGTGCCGCACAGGATTGCGTTGTGCTGGCCGTAATTACGCATCATGTTGATGCCACGAATCCAGGGATGCCTTTCGGTCAGGGTCTGAATGACACCCCAGCTTCGATCGCGACTGCCGTCGTTCACGAGGATTAACTCGTGATCAGCTCCGAGTGACTGCAAGATTGGCGCGAGCCGTTCGACGAGCAGCGGGAGCGACTCTTCGCTGTTGTACACGGGAACGACGACCGACAGCGACCTGCCCGTCATCGTGAGCCAAGTGATGTCGTGGCCATCGCGTGACCAAGTATAGGACACACCGTTGTCATCCCGGTCGATGTCGGATCCGTGGGCGCCGTGCGCTAGGGCATTCTGTTCAGTGGCGCCCCCCTAATGTTCCTATCCCCACGACCGGATCCTTCAGCCACGTCCGGAATCGCCTGCCCAGTTGGCTTGCCATTTCCTCGCCTCCCAGTCCACCCTGCTCCTGAACTCGCGTCGGCTGCCGCCTCAGCAATGTCTCGGACCAAGGCACTCCTCCAATGATGCGGCTGAGCTGCTTCTTGTAAGTGTGGTGTTCGATGACCAACTGGCGTGCGTTCGATCCCATGTCGAACAGCCTCTCCTTGTTTCGCAGCTCCCTGATGACCGCATCCTTCAGGCCATCGCCGGCGGGATCGTGGAACACCGCGTGTACCCCGCGCAGCATAGGGTTAAACCTGGAACGTTACCATTACGTTGCGTCGACCGGTTAGACCGCCTCCAGTTTGGTGGACATCTTCCGAAGAGGCGAAGCCAAATGGCCTAGCTACCGACCATCCCCGTTTGTGTGCCTCGCCGCTGGCACTACTATCGCAGTCGAAAAGTTAAGGCGATAGTAACAAGAGACGGCACTGGTTGTTCTGACGCACTCGCTGGCTCGAACAGCCATCGCTTGGCAGCCTCAATGGCCTGCTGGTCAAGACTTGAATCGAGTGACTTGGTCGCTTGCGCTGCGGACACCTTCCCGCTTGGGTCGACGATCACCCGTAGCTCAACGTCGCCTTCTATCCTCGCTTTCATTGCCGCGGAGGTGTAATTAGGATTGGCCGAGTGGATAAGCTTTGCCTTCTTGTCCGCTCGATGGTTCCACTTTTCTGCGACTGCCCATTGGTCCATCCCGCGCTGATCTTCCTCTAACTCGCGTTGAATGGTCTGGCGACCCGATTGTTTTTCCGCTGCCTCACGTTGCGCTTGCTGTGCTAGCTGACGTTGCGCCTCAGCTTCAAGTCGGTTGCGTTCGGCCTCTTTCTCCGCTATTCCGCGTAATCGCTGTCGTTCCTCCTCAGCTGCACGGCGCACGGCCTCTTCGGCTTGCTTGGCCGCTTCTGCTGCTGCGATTGCCTGCCCCTTTGCTTTGGCAGAGTTCGCTCGCAGGTACTTTGACACCTCTCCGTTAGGCATGGTCCAAGTCAACTCGTCACCGGAGATCGCGACTGTCACCACGAACGGCCCAAGCAGTGCGCCCAGGCCACCGAGTTCCACCTTGACTCTGTCCTTATCGACGAACGTGTACTTACCGCCTACGTTAGGGATGTCCGGATCGGCCACTGTAATAGTGCCATCGTTGAAGAGTTCCATCCGCTCGGTACCTCTGACTCCCACCCAGTTCCCCACGATGGCAGTTTCTGGCTTCGGTGAGCATGAAGTGACCACGAACAACAGGGTGGCAGCAAGCACCCTGTGCGGTCTCACGAATTCCTTCGGAGCGACCCTCATGCTTCCTCCAGGTTAAAACGGAATCGGCTCTTCGGCTAGCGACTTCATCCACGCGTCGAACTGCTCGGTCGGTACCTCGTCCGCTGGCATCGCGGCCAGTTTCGAGCGTAGCGTAGCATTGACGGAGCGAATCAAGCGATTCCTGGCACCAAACCAGAAATTTCCGGCTTCCAGAGACGCGAGTTCCGCGTACCATGCCGGATCATAGCCTTCTGTCGCTCCGGATATCTGTGGGGCGAACTGGTCCACTTCATGCGACCGCTCTGGCTGCCAGTCACACCGCACACATCGCCAGCCAGGGCCGACGATCTCCGCGGAACAAGCCAAACATATCTTCACAATTACTCCGGGTGATGACCCTTCGGCTCAAGGGGCAGTCAGGACTGCCGCGATCACTCGTTCCTGCTCCGCGTCGGTAAGGCCCATCGAGAGAGGCAAACGCAACAGTCCGTCGCTGACGCGCTCGGTCACGGGACAATCCCCCGGCGCCCCGCCCCAGCGGCGGCCCATCTCGGAAAGGTGCAGCGGCTGGTAGTGGAAGATGGCCGTGACCTGTGCCGACGCCAGGTGGGCAATGAGGGATTGGCGCTGTTCGAGCGAGGGCAGGATCAGGTAGAACAGGTGGAAGGGCTGCTCGCAATGGTCCGGTACCACCGGCAGGCCCACGCCGCGATCGCTCGCCCACGCCGCCAGCTCCTGACGATACCGGGTCCACAACACGCGACGCCTCGCCTGGATGCGATTGCCGGCCTCAAGCTGGGCGTAAAGGAACGCGGCGAGAATCTCTGACGGGAGGTAGCTCGACCCAACGTCGACCCAGGTGTACTTGTCGACCTGGCCGCGGAAGAAGCTGCTGCGATTGGTGCCTTTTTCCCGGATGACCTCGGCACGCTGGATGTAGGATTCGTTGTTTACGATCAGCGCGCCGCCTTCTCCGCACGTGACGTTCTTGGTCTCGTGGAAGCTGAGGGTCGCCAGTTCGCCGAAGGTGCCGAGCGCTCGACCTTTGTAGCATCCAAACAGCCCGTGCGCAGCGTCCTCGACCACCGCTACACCATGCCGGCGGGCAATCGCCAGGATCGCATCCATCTCGCAAGCGACGCCAGCGTAGTGCACAACCACGACGGCCCGGGTCCGAGCCGTGATCAGTGCCTCCAGCCTGGTCTCGTCGAGGTTCAGGGTATCGGGCCTGATGTCGGCGAACACGGGTTTCGCCCCGCGCAGGACGAAAGCATTGGCGGTGGAAACAAAGGTGAACGACGGCAGGATGACCTCGTCGCCGGGCCGAATGTCGAGCAGCAGCGCCGACATCTCAAGTGCGTGGGTGCACGACGTGGTCAGCAGCACCTTCGGCGCCCCCAACGCCTGTTCGAGCAGGGCGTGACACCGGCGGGTAAAGGGACCATCGCCCGACAGATGCATGGTCTCCACGGCCTGCTGGATATTCTCCAGCTCTCGCCCGGTGAGGATGGCCCGATTGAAAGGGATGGTCGCCAAGATGGGGGCGGTCATATCGTAAAAGCTAGAGGTTCCCTGCCCAAAGACTCTATGCCAAGCTGCGCTTCGGTCGCATCATGGAATAGTCGACCTTACCGTGCCGTCGCCAGAATGACCAGGCACTTGCGCGATGAAAATCTGCATCTGCACCACACCCATTCGACCCTATCCAACCAACTACCCGCCGTTTGGTAGCTTGGCGGTCATTCAGGCATTGCGTCAGGTCGGCTACCAGTCCGACTTCTTCAACATCGACTTCCACCGCTATTTCGACCAGGACGTCCGCCGTCACTTCGAGAGCCATCAGTACGACGTCGTCGGCATCAGCGCCGTGGTGTCGACCGCCTACGCCTACACCAAGCAGCTCGCCGGCTGGATCCGGGCCGCTTCGCCGCACACGACGATCGTCGTCGGCGGCAACCTGGCGGCCAGTGCCGAGATCCTGCTGCGCAAGACCGAGGTCGACTTCTGCGTGGCGGGCGACGGGACGATAAGCGACATTAGAGGGTCCAGAGTCACCATAACACCCACTTTCAGCCGTTGCGGTTCAGGCTTCCATCTGCCGCCGTCGGCGGCGATGTGGGGGTGGTTGAGCGCGGCGAGGACTTCCGCTTCGCGTTGAAACCGGGCGAGCCGATCGGGATCCGCCACCATGGCGGGCGGCAGGACCTTCAGGGCGACCTGACGCTTCAGCTTGGTATCGGTGGCCCGATACACCTCGCCCATCCCCCCAGAACCCAGGTGGCCGCTCGCGAGATAGGGGCCGAGACGCGTGCCGGGAGTCAGAGCCAAGCTGTCGGATTATAGAGGGAGGGGCGCGTTTCGCACGCGATTCGTTTGGGGACATTCCCCATCGGCTCGAGGAACCGCCTCTGCGGGCCTGGGCGGCTCGATACGTGTCCGGCTGGGCACTTGTACGCAGTCGGATTCTGGCCCCACCATTGGATATGGCTCGGGGCCGCCCTTCCTCACGCCGCCAGTCCGGTCTACCGAGGAAACGGCACCACGCGCCCGAGGGATCCGGTCCCAATGCGGGTATCGAGGTGCCGTCCCCAGGTGTCGAGGGCGCATCCCACAGCATCCACCACAGACTCGTAGCAGCCGAGGCATTGTGGGGGTAACTTTGGGGGTAACTCTTCAGCCGTAAAACACGGCAGCGTTCACGGACAACGACTTACGTCCACCGTTCGACT
>SHUG01000012.1 GCA_009694735.1 Acidobacteriota bacterium
CCGGGGTCCGGGATCCGGGATCCGGGATCCGCGCACTTCCGACCGGCCCGCTTGGGTACCGAAAGACAAGAGCACTTTTCGCCCGGACCCCGGATCCCGGACCCCGGATCCCGGCAAGTCCGGCAAGCCTGAATGGAAGCCCAAGGGCACGTTCAAGCCAAAGGAAGCGGGTCACAGCTCTGGTTGGGGCGAGAAACCCTCCTTCGCTAAAGCTGCGGAGGGCAGGCCCGGATGGAAGGGGAAGAGCGACAAGCCCGCGTGGAAATCCAAGGCCGGCGGCTCTGCGCGCGAGCAGGCGCGCTCGTCGTTCCGCCCCAAATCGTACACCCCCTCCTCCGCCAAGGCTACGGAGGGCAGGCCAAAAGGTGAAGACGCGAGCCGGGGTCCGGGATCCGGGGCCCGGGGTCCGAAGAAGCTCGATTGGACACCTAAGGGTTCCGCCTCTTCACGTCCAATTGGACCGAACGCGGGCTTTGCCAAGAGCGATCCCGATGCGCCCAAGCGCAAGTGGGTGCCCAAGGCGGAGTACAAGAAGTCGCTCGGCATTGAAGTCAAGCGCGACGACAAGTGGCGTCCGGGCGGCGAGCACGTCGATCCGAAGCAGAAGTACAAGGATGCCAAGAAGGCGAAGTGGACGCGCGTGAAGGCCACCATCCGAGCCCGCTCGTCGAAGCCACGAGGCGACCAGTGATTTTTTGGATCCCGGCTCCCGGATCCCGGCTCCCGGCCTAATGGTCGCTCATGTTGTGCTGCTGAAGCCGCGGGCGACGCTCAGCACCGATGATCGCGAGGCACTGCTGGAGTCCATGCGCGTCGCCTTCACCGGCATCCCCGAGATCAAGCGCGTGCGCATTGGCAAGCGCATCCTGATTGGCCGCGGCTATGAAACACAAATGGCCGAGCACTTCGAGTACTCGGCCATCATCGAATTCGATTCCGAAGCGGACTTATGCGTCTATCTGGATCACCCGCGGCATCAGGAGTTAGGCAAGCGCTTCTTCGAGTCGGTCGACTCGGCGCTCGTCTACGACTTCACTGTGGTCGAACCTGCTCAGATTCGCGAACTCCCAGGTTAGCGCTGTGCGCGGATCCCTGGTCCCTGATCCCTGCCTACCCATCATCGGTAGCCTGCCCAAACACCCGCTTGAGCGTTCGCACGATGCCCGGCTTCTTGCGAATGTCGTCCAGTTGCTCGAGCAGCGCCAGCGCTTCTGAAATCGTCGACACTGGCCGCACGCCCAGGCGCTTGGCGCCGGCGGGCACATCCTTCAGGTGGCCGTGCCACACCAGGATCACCTTGGCCTTCGACTCCACGGCAATGTCGAGGCAGTTCTCGGGGCGGTCATCGACAAACGCGTCGAGCTGCAGCGCGTCGGCGATCTTGCCGCGCGAGCGTTGCACCACCATCACGCTGGGATAGCGGAAGCCGTGCGCGTCGAGCCAGCGTTGCGACTGCAACTGCGTCAGCTCACCCGCGGTTGACGGCCTCGTCGTCAGGAAGATGATCTCCCACTGGCGTTCGGTCGCCGTCTTGGCGATGCGCGCGATGATCCCCGGCTCGAGCTCAGGCAACGTCGTCCAGAAATTCTCGATCTTCTTGACGTGATCCCACAGATGCATCTGCTGGCGCGCGGAGAGGTGCAGTTCGTCCATCGCCAGCGTGCCGGTGCTGTCTTCCGGTGCCGGCGCCTCGGCGCCTTCCGTGCCGTCGGGGCTGGGCGGCGCTTTCTTGTAGGCCGACTTGGCGAGCACTTCCTCGCCGAATAACTTCAGCGCCTCCACATGCAGCGCCGAGTACATGTCGGCGACGGTGCCGTCGAGGTCGAATCCAATACGCAACGGCATTAGCTGTTCTCTTCCGGAGGCGCGAGGAATGTACTCACTGGTTGGCGCTCAGTGATTGTGCCACCGCGCAGGCCGGGGAAGCGCGCGAAGTCGACGTCGGTGGAGCATAAGGTCAGGCCGTGTTCGATGGCCAGGGCGGCCAGGCAACTAGAGCGCCCGGTTTGCCTGGGGCGGGTTCGTAGTGAGGGAACGGGCGGGTGTCGAGGTAATCGGCGACCTGGCGAACCCGGCCGGCTTTTCGAAGGGCCACGACCTTAAGCACCTTGTGCCATGCCCCGGGCCTCCGCGTGATGGGCCAGGAACCATTCATGCGTCGTTTCAATCCCTTCGCCCAACGACGTCCGATGTCGCCAGCCCTGGTTGTGCAGACGCGTCACGCCCAGCAGCTTGCGCGGGGTTCCATCCGGCTTGGTCGTGTCGTAGACGATGGTCGCGTCGGGATGGACGATGAGGCGGACCAGGTCGGCGAGGGCGGCAATGGCCACTTCTTCGCCGGTGCCGACGTTGATGTGCATGGCGTCCTGGTAGTGCTGCATCAGGAACACGCAGGCGTCGGCCAGGTCGTCCACGTGCAGGAACTCGCGCCGCGGCGAGCCGGTGCCCCAGATGGTGACTTCCTTGCGGCCTTCCGTCTTGGCGTCGTGGAACTTGCGGATCATCGCCGGCAGCACATGCGAGCTGGTGAGATCGAAGTTGTCGTGCGGACCGTACAGGTTGGTCGGCATGGCCGAGATGAAGTCGCTGCCGTACTGCGTGCGGTAGGCCTGGCACAGCTTGATGCCGGCGATCTTCGCAATGGCGTACGACTCGTTCGTCGGTTCGAGTTGTCCCGTCAGCAGTGCTTCTTCCGGCATGGGCTGCGGGCAGTTGCGCGGGTAGATGCAGGAGCTGCCGAGATAGAGGAGCTTCTTCGCGCCGAACAGGTGAGCGGAGTGCACCACCGTGGCGTGAATCATCATGTTGTCGTAGATGAACTCCGCGGGCCGCGTGGAGTTGGCCATGATGCCGCCGACGGTGCCGGCCACCAAGTAGACGAACTCGGGCCGGTTGGCGCGGAACCAGTAGTTCACGGCGGCCTGGTCGCGCAGGTCGAGTTAGTCGCGCGTCGCGGAGAGGATGGTGGTGTAGCCGAGATGTTCGAGGCGTCGAACGACGGCGGATCCCACCAGGCCGCGGTGGCCTGCCACGAAGATGCGTGAGTTGGGCGTCATCTCTGCCATGTGCGAATCCTGGCTCGCCTGCGTTCGCCATCGGCATCCCCGCGCGGGGTGGCGGTGGCTGCTATTCGCGCGACAGCCGGGTTATCCGCTCGAGCGCCACGATGCGATTGACGTGATCCGTGAGGACACGATCCGTATCGTCTGATTTGTGACGCCACTCGGAGCGAAACTCGTTCAGATCACGCTCGATCCGTTCGAGTGTCCCGCCGTAGCCCTCGGCCGCCTTCTTCACGCTGTCGTTCGCGTCACCGAGCATGATGCCCATTCTGTCGGTCATCGCCTCGGCGAAGGCGGTGAGGTCGGCCTTGGTCGCGAAGCCGGCCAAGTCGGCCTTGGTCGGCAGCTGGTCGACCTTCTGTTCCAGCCGGTCAAATTTCGTTTCCAGACTCTGAAGCCGCTCACGCATATCGTCGTCTTTCGCCATGGTAGCATCGTCCTCCGCCAGCAGATCCTGCGAAGAAGGGGCCAATCACAATTGGGCGAAACGCCGAACGATATTGCGGTTGCAGCGTACGCGTGTCGCAGATCCTGCGTGCGCGTGCGCCGATTCTCGTGGCAGAAGCTGCACCAGGGTGGCCTACTCTCCGCGCGGCGCGCCCACTTTGGATGACCATGCCAGAAGCTGTCTGAGAGCTACCTGTGCGGCGACGGCGTCGGTCTCGCTCAGTCGACCCAGGACGCCGCGGACCAGAAGATGATCGAGGGTGAACAACTTCCAGCGAATCACGGAGGCCGCCAGGTCAGTGACGACGCAGTCAAGTGCCCAAGCCGGTCGCCCGCGCCGTGATCGACGACTACATCCCGTGGTGCGTGGCGCCCGCGGACATCACGAGCGCGTTCGCGCTCGAGGACGCCGCCCAGATTGGTTTCTGGGATGCGCTGATCATTGCCGTGGCCGCCCAAAGTGGCGCTACGCGGATGGTGTCGGAAGATCTGAACGTTGGCCAATCGATCGGCGGCGTGAGGATGGAGAATCCGTTCCTGACGTAAAACGGCGCTGGCGGGCGCGGCGCATGGTCTCTTGCGCCTGGCGCGTGCGCTCGATTTGGCGTCGGGTGGGCAAGGCCATCGCGGTGGTCTTTAATGCGCGGATCCCGGGCCCCGGATCCCGGACCCCGGTTAGAAGTCGCCGTTAGCGAGGTGCGTGTCCGTTGGCAGGTCTCTGCGAGCTGTCTTCCCCAACACGTCTTCGTAGCGCTCCGCCGGAATGGCGCCCGTGCCGGGGCGCTTCACCCAGAGGTTCTGCCTGGTGAACGCCTCGCCCGCCTTGATCGGTTGGATGGTGACCACTGTCGCAAACGCGAAGTCCATGGTCACCTGCTCTTCCTTCACCGGGCCTTTCGTGCCGCCCAGCTCCGCGTGCAGGGTGTTCGCCGCCTCGATCAACTCGCGACAGTGGACTTCATCCATGGAACAGACAATGTCGGGACCGACGCGGTACATGTGATCGGTGAAGTGCCGCTCGACGATTGACGCGCCAAGCGCCATGGCGCCGATGCAGGCGATGTTGTCAGTGGTGTGATCCGACAGGCCAATCACCGCGCGCGGGAAAGCTTTCCCGAGCTCCACCATCGCGCCTAAACGGACCAGGCGTGGCGGCGTGGGATACAGGTTCGTGGTGTGGAGCAGCGCGCAGGGCGTGCCGGCCTGCTCGAAGATAGCCACCGCCTTGGCCACGCTTTCGATGGTGTTCATGCCGGTGCTGAGGATGGTGGGCTTGCCGAACGAGGCGATGTGCTTCAGCAACGGGTAGTTGTTGCACTCGCCGGAGCCGATCTTGTACGCGGCCACGCTCATGCGCTCGAGACGATCGGCCGCCGCACGCGAGAAGGGCGTGCTCATGAAGATCATGCCCTTCGTCTCGACATAGGCCTTGAGCTGCCGCTCGTCGTCTTCAGAGAGCGCGCAGCGCTTCATGATCTGATAGATCGAGACACTGGCGTTGCCCGGCACCACCTTCTTTGCCGCGCCGCTCATCTCATCGTCCACGACGTGGGTCTGGTGCTTGACCACTTCCACGCCCGCGCGCGAAGCGGCGTCCACCAACTCGCGCGCCACGTCGAGACTGCCCTCGTGGTTGATGCCAATTTCCGCTACGACAAGGGGAACATGAGCGGGCCCAACCTTGCGGCCGGCGATGATGATTTCGGGGATCGTCATCGGGATCCGGGGTCCGGGATCCGGGATCCGGGGCCCGGGGTCCGGGATCCCGGATCCGGGGTCCGGGGCCCGGTCGAAAAGAGCTCTTGATGCACGGATCCCGGATCCCGGACCCCGGATCCCGGCAAGAAGAAGTTTGCGATGAGGTCTTCGACCTCTGACACCGACTTTGCCGAGTTGATCCCGATGCGGAAATGCGATCCGCCCTCGAAGCCTTTGGTGTACCACGTGCACAGGGCGCGAAGCTTGTTGATGACCCAACGCTCCTTGCTGGCTTCGGGCCGGCGTGGCGTCGATTGCGCCACCAGGTGACGAAAGCCATCCTGCTCGCCCTTTTCATCGGCCAGCAGCATCCCCATGTAATCCAGCAAGAACTGGCCGCGCTCTTGGTCGGTGATCTGGCGAGCCGGGCGGCCGGCCATCAGGTCTTGCGCCTGGGCGAGAATCCACGGGTTGCGCAGCACGCCGCGGCCGACAAACACGCCGCTCACGCCAGACTGCATGCGCGCGACGATGTCTTCGGGCTCGATGCAATCGCCCGAGCCGAACACCGGGATGCTGACCGATCGCGCAATGCCGGCGACGACATCCCAATCCGCACAGCCGCTGTAGCTCTGCTTCGCCGTGCGGCCATGCACCGCGATCGCCGCCGCCCCCGCCGCCGCCACGCGCTTCGCCAACTCCGGCGCATTCACCTCGCCGTCGTCCCACCCCTTGCGCATCTTCACGGTCACGGGAATCTTCACGGCCCTGGTCATGGCGGCGATGATCTCGGCGGCATGCCGCGGCTCGCGCATCAGGCTGCAGCCGGCGTTGTGCCTGGCGATCTTCGGGACCGGGCAGCCCATGTTGACGTCAACGATGTTCGCGCCCATGGCCTCGACGACGCGCGCGGCCTCGGCCATTTTGGCGGGCTCGCCACCGAAGATCTGGATGGAGACGGGACGCTCTTCCTCGGTGTACTCGGCGTACTCGAGCGTGCGATCGATGCCGCGCACCAGCCCTTCGCTGCTGACCATTTCAGACACGACGAGGCCGCAGCCGCCCTGGCGCTTCACCAGCCGGCGAAACGCCGTGTCGGTCATGCCCGCCATGGGCGAGACAACGAACGGGGAGCTCAGCTGGACAGAACCAATCTTCATTGTGTTACTCGTCGGGATCCGGGATCCGGGATCCGGTCGAAAAAAGCTCTCGTGCTCGGATCCCGGGCCCCGGATCCCGGATCCCGTCAGTACGGCTTCACGTCCGACGCATCCACTTCCACCGCCACCGCCTGGCCGATCAGATCCACGGAGAGGACCAGTCGCGCGTGCGCGCCCTTGCGAACGAGACGCCCTACCACTCCCCTGAGCGGGCCGTGCGTCACCTTCACCATGTCCCCTTCCTTGATCAGCGGCACCGGATCGAACGCTAGCTCACTATCGACCAGCGTCCGGATGCTTTCGATCTCCTCATCCGGAATCGACGACAACATACCGTTGTTGCTGATGATCTGGACGACGCCGTCGACCTTGAGGACGCCGATGCGCTCGTCGGGAATGAAGCGGGCGAAGACGTAACCAGGAAACAGCGGCCAGTCGATCTTCTTCTTGCGATCTTTCCAGTGGCTCCACCGGCCAATGGTGGGCAGGAAGACCTCAACGGATTTCTTCAGCAGCTGGTCGCGGACCTGCTTTTCGTGCCGCGACCGTGTCCACAGCGCAAACCAATTGGGGTCCATGTCGGTGTGGGTTCGGGTCCCGGGTCCCGTCGTTATTGCGTCACGGTTCCGCGGAAGGTCTTCACGCCAATGTCGTACGCCTTCTTGAGGTCGTCGTTCTTCCAGTCGATGATGGCGTCGGTGCGCAGCTTGTCGAGAAACTTGTCGAACTCGACCTTGCGCTTCTGGTTCGCGATCTTGTCGGCAATCTCTGACTTCGCTTCTTCGAACGGCTTGGTCGTGGTGTCCTGCAGCGTTTCGATCCTGATGACCTGATACCCCCGCGTCGTCCTCAGAGCCGGTGTGACGCCGCCTGCCTTGAGGCCGGCGATGGCCTGCTGCAGTTCATCGGAGAGGTCGCTCTTGGCGAGCGGGCCGACCAGGCCGCCGTTGGCCTTGGAGCCGGAATCAGAGTAGTCGGCCGCCAGGCGCGGAAACGGCTCGCCGGCCATGATCTTCGCGCGCACTTCCTCGGCCTTCGCCTTCGCCGCATCGTCTTGCGCGACGTTGATGCCCTGCGCGGTGGTCGGCACGTTGACGGTGATCTCGCGCAGCGTCACTTGCGGAACGGTGGCGAACTCGCCGGTGTGCGCGTCGTAATAGGACCGCAGCTCGGTGTCGGTGACCTGCAGCTTGGCCATCACTTCGGTCTGCTGCACGCGCTGCGACACCGAGGTGCGCTCCAACTGCTTGCGCAGGTCGGCCATGGTCATGCCTTCCTGCTTGAGCGCCGCCTGCAGCGCCTCGTCGGATTCGATCTTGTTCTCTTTTTTGATGTTCTCGAGAATGCTGTTGAACTGCTCGTTCGACATCGTGAAGCCGAGTTCCTTGCCGCGCTGCACGATCAGCAGCTCGTCAACCGCATCGACGATGACCTGGGGCGTGACCTCCAGGAGCGCCTTCCGCAAGGCTTCGTCGCTGTCGGGGCGCAGGTTGGGATTTTTCTGCCGCAGCGCGGCAATCTGCCGCTGCTCAAGCTCGGTCTTGGTGACAATCTCGCCGTTCACCTTGACCAGCACCTGTTCGAGGATGGTCCCTTGGGCGAATGAGCTGACCGTGGCAAAGGATGCCAGGACGATTCCGAGAACGACCGCCAAGGCTGCTGTTTTCTTCATAGGGCTAAACACCAATTCTAACGTCTTTCGTAAAAGTGAACCTGCTTCACTTTTATGGTTCGCGTAAGTCTTCAAAAAATGCCGTTACCTTGGCTAAGACTCCGTCTGGCGCCCGGGGGTCTTCCGGGGCCACCTTCAGGATTTCGGCCTTGGTAAAGCCAGGCGTCACCTCACCAGCGGTCGCCCGGACCGCCCACCAAGCCGGCGCACGTTTTTGACGGGCCGGCTTGTCCCCCGAAGCCTTGGCGAAGGGGGACTTCGGCCCGGTCTGAACGGGCTTAGGGATGAGTCTACTGGCCGGGATCCGGGGTCCGGGATCCGGGATCCGGGTTTTTAGCTGTGTCGGATGCACGGACCCCGGATCCCGGGCCCCGGACCCCGGTGGCGGTGTCGGCCTAAGGTCGAGCTTCACCGTGCTGGGCGGCAACAGCGTGAGGTCTGCGCGTTCCTGCACCAGCCCGATCAGCCGCATCGGGTCGACCCTGGCCTTCTGTCGGAACTTGAACACCACCAGCGGGCCGTCGCGATCGACGGTCTCGATGCCAAGGTCGTCTGCCAGCACCCGGATGCGGGCGAAGTCGGCGAGGTTGAGCACCGCGGTGGGCGGCGGGCCGTAGCGGTCGCGCACCTCGTCCACGATCTTGGCGATCTCTTCCTCACTGCGAGAGCCAGCCATGCGCCGGTAGATCATCAGGCGCTGGTTCATGTCGGGCACGTACTGGTCGTCGAGCCGGAAATCCACCTTCAGGTTCACGGTCGCCCGCACATCGTCGTCCAGGTCTTCGCCCTTGAGCTCGCGAATGGTTTCCTCGAGCAGCTTCATGTACATCTCGAAGCCGACCGCATCGATGGTGCCGCTCTGCTCGCCGCCCAGCAGGTTGCCGGCGCCGCGGATCTCGAGGTCGAGTGCGGCGACGCGGAAGCCGCTGCCCAGATCGCTGAACTCCTTCATGGCCGACAACCGCTTGCGCGCCACCGGCGACAGCGCCTCTTCGGGCGGGATCAGCAGATAAGCATACGCCGGGCGGTCGCTGCGGCCAACGCGTCCGCGCAACTGATACAGCTGCGACAGACCGTAGCGATCGGCGCGATTGATCACGATGGTGTTCGCGTTGGGGATGTCGAGGCCGTTCTCGACGATGGTGGTCGAGAGCAGGACGTCGCACTTGTGGGTCATGAAGTCGAGCATGGCCTTTTCGAGCGTGTCCTCTGCCATCTGGCCATGGCCCACGACGACCCGTGCTTCGGGGACCAGGCGCTGGATCAGGCTGCCCATCGAGTAGATCGACTCGACGCGGTTGTGGACGAAGAACACCTGGCCGCCGCGCGCGAGTTCGGCGCGAATGGCGCGGGTGATCACCGCGGAGTCAAACTTCACCACGTTGGTCTGGATCGACAGGCGATCCTTCGGCGGCGTCTCGATCACCGACATGTCGCGGATGCCAACCAGCGACATGTTGAGCGTGCGCGGAATGGGCGTCGCCGTCATGGTGAGCACGTCGACCTTTTTTCGCATCTGCTTGATGCGCTCTTTGTGCGCCACGCCAAAGCGCTGCTCTTCGTCGACGACCAGCAGGCCGAGATCCTTGAATTGCACGTCGTTCGACAGCAGCCGGTGCGTGCCGATGATTACATCGAGGCGTCCGGAGGCGAGCGCCTCCAGCGTTTCCTTGATCTCCTGCTTGGTGCGGAAGCGGCTCACCATGTCGATCTTCGCCGGGAACGCGGCAAAGCGTTCCGTCAGCGTCTTGAGATGCTGCGCCGCGAGCACGGTGGTGGGCGCGAGGAAGGCCACCTGCTTGCCGTCCATCACCGCCTTGAAGGCGGCGCGCATCGCGACCTCGGTCTTGCCGTAGCCCACATCTCCGCATAACAGGCGGTCCATCGGCGTGGACGATTCCATGTCGCGCTTGATGTCGGCCACCGCGGTGGCCTGGTCAACGGTGAGGTCGAACTCGAACGCGCCCTCGAACTCTTCCTGCCAGTGCGTGTCGGTGCTGAACGCGTGACCCGGCACCGCCTTGCGCGCGGCGTAGAGCTTCAGTAGCTCTTCCGCCATGTCGCGCATGGCTTTCTTGACCTTGCTCTTGGCTTTTTCCCAGGTCTGGCCACCGAGCCGATCGAGCGGATGGCTCGCGGCGCCGGTGTACTTCTGGATCAGGTCGAGGCGTTCGACCGGCACGAACAGCTTGGCGTCGCCGTGATACTGCAGCTCGAGGAACTCTTGCACGATGTCGCCACCGCCGATGGAGATCTGCTTGAGGCCGACGAACTGGCCAATGCCGTGATCGACGTGCACGATCAGATCGTTGACCTTGAGGTCGCGCAGGTCCGACAGGAACGTCGCCATCAGCGACCGCTTCCCGCCTTGGGCTCCGTAGCCTTGGCGAAGGTGGCTCTTGCGGCGTTCCTCCTCGAAGATGTCGGTTTCGACGTACAGCTGAAGGGGCTTTTCGACTTTCAGTCGAAACCCTCTCGACAGCCACCCTTCGGCCACCAGCACCGCGCCCGAGACGACATCGCCAGCATCGGTGGCCATCACCGCGCGGACGTCGTAGTCGCGCAGCAGTTCCACCGTGCGCTCGGCGCGCCCGTGCGTGCCGGCCACGAACACCACCAGGTCGCCGCGCTCCAGCGCATCCTTGGCATCGGCAACCCAGTCGGCAATGCGGCCGTGGAACGACGCCACTGGCTGGACTGACAGCTCCGTCCCTGTTCCCTGATCCCCGATCCCCGATCCCTGATCCCCGATCGCGAGTTCCTCGACGACCGTGGCCCCGTCGAGTCCCCGTGCCACCTCGGCCAACGACAGCATCAGCTCCGACGGTTGCGCCTTCAGCGCCGCTGCGCTTTTCGCCGAGCGCTCCACCGCATCGGCGTACGACGTCCGCACCTGTTCCCACGCCGCCTCGATCTGCTGTTGCACATCGGATGGCTCAGACAGCCACACCTGCGACTTGTGGGTGCTCAGATACTGAAACAAATCCGACGTCAAGGTGCCAGGCCCTGCTCCCTCGCGGACCGGGACGAGGCCGAAGCGGTCGAGGGTTTCGACCGATCGCTGCGTGCCGGGATCGAACCGGCGGATCGATTCGACAGTGTCGCCGATGAACTCGATGCGGATCGGCAGCTCTTCGCCGGCCGGGAACACGTCGAGAATGCCGCCGCGGCGCGCGAACTCACCGTGCGCGTCCACGGGATCGGCCGGTTCGTAGCCGCCGGCCACCAACGTGTTGGCCAGCGCTTGCGGATCGATATCGATGCCGGGAGTGATCTCATACGACGCCAGCAACAGCGCCGCCGGCTCGGTCAGTCGCGTGAGCAGGCCCGCCGCCGACGCCACGATGACAAGGGATGGCCTGCCACCCGTAGCTCCACCGGAGCGAAGGGTGGCCAGCGCATGTAGCGCCCGCGCCCGCGCGGAAGCCACTTTCAGGTGCGGCTGGAAACCGCGATAGGGATCGACTTGCGGCGACGGAAACGGCAGCACCTGCTGCTCGACCGCCGCGTCAGCCGAGCCTTCAAGGGCGCCGAGAAAGAAGCGGAGGTCGCCCACCGCCGTCTCGATGTCGGCGTCGTTCGGCACCACGTGAAGCACCACGCCGTCGCGCAGCCCGCGAGCGGCGGCCGCCACCGCCATCGCGCGTACAGGGGCAGTCGCGCCGCTGATGCGCCGGGGGGGGGTTGCCAGCCCACTTTGCCCGAGAACAGAGATCAGCAGCGACCGTAACGCGAGTGACGGAGCGCTAGACATTCACGAAGTTCCTAGTGTCTCATGCCGGGATCCGGGGCCCGGGATCCGCGCACAAGAGCTTTTGTCGACCGGGTCCCGGATCCCGGATCCCGATCAGCGTCGAATGCGGTCGAGAATCGCAGTGGTCGAGTACCCCTTTGCGAGTTCTATTCTCACAACTCGACCTCCCCGCAATTCGACAACATCCCTTCCAACTATCGCATCGGCACCCCAATCGGCACCCTTCACCAGAATGTCTGGCTGCAGCGCGCTGATGATCGCGTGCGGGGTGTCTTCGTCGAACACCACCACCGCATCCACCGACGCCAGCGCCGCCAGCACTTCGGCCCGCTCGCCCTCAGGATTGATCGGCCGATCCGGCGGCTTGCCAAGCGCCCGCGCCGAGCGGTCGCTGTTGACGCCCACAATCAGCAGGTCGCCCAGGGCGCGGGCGTCGCGGAGGTAGCGAACGTGGCCGGGGTGAAGGACGTCGAACACGCCGTTGGTGAAGACGATGCGCTGGTCAGCGCTTCGCGCACGCTCGACAAACACCTGTGCCTCGCTCGGTGACAGGACCATTGGCCTGGGGCTTGGGGCTTGTGACCTGGGCTTTTCAAGCCTCAAGCCACAAGTCTCAAGCCTCCCCCTTGAACGTAATCCCGCCGCCAAACGTCCAGCGGTGGGCGGGGCGGTAAATGCCGACATCCCTCACCTTCGACTTGATGCGGAACGTGTAGAGCAGCCGGTGGTAATCGTAGGGATAGCCGTCGGCCTTGTGCACCGCGAGGTCGAGGCGATAGGTGCCCTCGACCAGGTCGAGGCGATCGATCGCGAACGTCACCGTGCCCTCGCCGTCGATCGCGCTCGGCTGGAACTCTTCGAGGTTGGTGTTGGTGCCGTAGACACAGACACCATCGGCGTTGAACAGGCCGAGGCCGAACACGAAGTCGGTGATCGCCTCCTTGGCCGTCACGACCATCCGCACTTGGATGTCGTCGCCGCTCTGGAACACGTGACCCGATTCGCCGTCGGGCCCGCTGATCGAGACCTGCGCGATCTCAATCTCCCGCGTGCCCCACCGGCCCTCGGTCGACTTGAACCCATCCTTCACCGACTCCCCATCGTCCACCGGATTCAGCGGCGCTTCTTGCGTGGCGTCGGTCTGGCTAAAGCCAGACGCCACATCCGGCGCAGACGTCACGTTCTTCGCCGACTCGGCGACCCGGGCCGACTCAGCCTTGGCCAGCGTGTTCTCTTCGCTGTCTTCAACGTTGATGACGTAGGCGGCGACCACGCGCTTGGGATCGCCGTCGCCCTTCGAAACGCCCTTGTCCAGCCAGTGGGCCTCGTCGCAGAACTTCTCCACCAGGTCGAGCGAGTGCGTCACGAGCAGAATCGACTTGTTGCGCCGGCGAAACTCCGAGAACTTGTCGAGGCACTTGTGGGTGAAACTCTGGTCGCCCACCGCCAGCACTTCGTCAACCAGCAGCACTTCCGGGTCGACGTGAATGGCCACGGCGAACCCAAGCCGCATGTACATGCCCGACGAATAGGTCTTCACGGGCGCGTCGATGAAGTCTTGCATCTCGGCAAACTCGACGATCTCGTCGAAGCGGCGCTGGATCTCCTCCTTGGTGAGACCGAGCATGATGCCGTTGATGAAGATGTTCTCGCGGCCGGAGATCTCGGGGTGAAAGCCGGCGCCGAGCTCGATCAGCGCGGAGATGCGGCCATCAACCGTGACCGACCCTTCGGTGGGACGGGTGATGCCGGCCACGCACTTCAGCAGCGTGCTCTTGCCCGACCCGTTGCTCCCGATCACACCGTAGGTGCAACCCTTCGGTACCGAGAACGAGACGTTGCGCAGCGCCTGGAACGTTTCGTCCGGCTTCAGGTCGCCCAGCAGGCTGCCATCGAGCAACGCCGACTTGAGCGTGGCAAACTGCCGCCGCCGCGCGTACCGCCGGTAGACTTTCGAGACATTGACGACGTCAATTGCGGGTTTCATCGGAACGTTTGCCACAGAGGACACAGAGGACGCAGAGGATTCTCTTTAAATGCAAGAACAAGAAGCACCTGATCAGACCCAAAAGGGTCTTCTCTGTGTCCTCTGAGTCCTCTGTGGCTAACTCCTCTCATACTTCTTCAGCGAAGCTATCTCTCAACCGATCAAAGACGAAGTACCCCGCCAGGAACACGACGATCGAACCAATCCCCAGCGCGAGCAGCCAGCCCTGATGGCCGAAGGACCCCTCGAAGAACAGCACGTCCTGATACGACCGCATCAGGTGCGTCATCGGGTTGATGTTCAACCACCACCGCATGTCTTGCGGCGCCATGTCCAGCGAGTAGATGATCGGCGTCGCGAAGAACCAGAGCGTCAGGATGTTGCCCAACAGGTCTTTCAAGTCGCGGAAATGCACCGTCAGAGCCGACAGGAAGAACGCCAGGCCGGTGGTGAGCACCAACTGCACCAGCACGATGACCGGCAACCACAGCAGTTCCACCGGATCGATCGGGCGCTGATAGTACAGCACGAAGGCCGCGAGAATCGGCAGGCCGAGGAAGAAGTGCACCATGTTCGCCAGCACGGTAACGATCGGCAACACCTCCGCGGGAAACATCACCTTCTTGATCAGGTTGCCGCCGGCAATCAGCGTGTTGGACGACTCCAGCAAAGACGAGGAGAACCAGGTCCAGGGCAGGATGCCGCAGAACATGAACAGCGCGAACGGCTCCATGCTGGCCGGATGACTCGACGGCAGCACCTTGGTGAAGACGAACGTGTAGATGAAAAGGAGAAGGGCGGGGTTGAAAAACGACCAGAAGAAGCCCAGAACGGAGCCGCGGTAGCGCGCCTTCAGATCGCGGACGACCAGCGTCTGGATCAGCGCGCGATAGCGGCCGAGTTTCGAAAGACTAGAAAACATCGGAATCCGGGATCCGGGGTCCGGTCACACAATTCAGTATCTCCGGATCCCGGCCCCCGGATCCCGGATCCCGGCCCCCGAATCCCGGCCGGTTACACACCCCGCCGGCTTTCCGCCTGCAGTTGCTGCAACGTGCGGAGCATGGCCAGCCGCGCACGCTCGAAGTCGATATCGTGGGGCACCGCGCCCATCACTTCTTCCGCCCGCTTCATGCCGGCCTCGGCGCGAGCCTGGTCGAGGGCCTCGGCGGTTTCGGCCACCTGCGCGATCACCGAGACCTTGTCGGGCAGCACTTCGACAAAACCCACCGACACCAGCAGGCTGTGCTTCTCCGCACCCTGCTGGTACCACATCGCGCCGGTCCGCAGCGCCGTGAAGAACGGCGTGTGGCCGGGCAGCACGCCGAAATCGCCTTCGACACCCGGCAGCGAGACGTAGTCCACTTCCGTCGAAATGGCCTGATCGGGCGAGACGATGTGCAGTGTCAGCTTGCTTGGAAGTGCCATGTTCGCTCTACGGGCCTGTCCTTATTGTTTCAGCGTCTTCGACTTCGCGATCGCTTCGTCGATCGTCCCGACCAGGTAGAACGCCTGCTCGGGCAACCCGTCGTGCTTGCCTTCGACGATTTCCTTGAAGCCGCGGATGGTCTCGGCGATGGTGACGTACTTGCCTTCGAGGCCGGTGAACTGCGAGGCCACGAAGAACGGCTGCGACAGGAACTTCTGGATCTTGCGGGCTCGGGTGACGGCGAGCTTGTCTTCTTCCGACAGCTCGTCGATGCCGAGAATGGCGATGATGTCCTGCAGGTCCTTGTAGCGCTGCAGGATCTGCTTGACCTGGCGGGCGACGTTGTAATGCTCGTCGCCGATCACGCGCGGGTCGAGAATGCGCGAGGACGAAGCCAGCGGATCGACCGCGGGGTAGATGCCGAGTTCAGCAATCTGGCGCGACAGGTTGGTGGTGGCGTCCAAGTGCGCGAACGTCGTCGCCGGTGCCGGATCGGTATAGTCGTCGGCGGGCACGTAAATGGCCTGCACCGAGGTGATCGAGCCCTTCTTGGTCGAGGTGATGCGTTCCTGCAGCGCGCCCATTTCCGACAGCAGGGTCGGCTGGTAACCGACGGCCGACGGCATGCGGCCGAGCAGCGCCGACACTTCGGAACCCGCCTGCGTGAAGCGGAAGATGTTGTCGATGAACAGGAGCACGTCCTTGTTCTCGGCGTCGCGGAAGTACTCAGCAACGGTCAGCGCCGACAGGCCGACGCGCAGACGCGCTCCTGGCGGTTCCGTCATCTGGCCGTAGACCAGCGCGGCGCGGCTCTTCGACATGTCTTTCATGTCGATCACGCCCGACTCCTGGAACTCCAACCACAGGTCGTTGCCTTCGCGGGTGCGTTCGCCGACGCCCGCGAACACCGACACACCGCCGTGCTTCATGGCGATGTTGTTGATCAACTCCATGATGATGACGGTCTTGCCGACGCCGGCGCCGCCGAACAGGCCGATCTTGCCGCCCTGCAGATAGGGCTCGAGCAGGTCGATGACCTTGATGCCGGTCTCGAACATCTTGAGCTCGGTCGACTGCTCTTCCAGTTTCGGAGCGGGACGGTGAATCGGCCAGCGTTCCTTCGACTGCACCGGGCGGTCCGGGAAGTCGACCGGCTCGCCGAGCACGTTCAGCACGCGACCGAGCGTTTCGGGACCGACCGGCACCAGGATCGGCGCGCCGGTGTCGATCACGCTCATGCCGCGCTGCAAGCCGTCGGTCGGCTTCATCGCGACGGTCCGCACGCGGCCTTCGCCCAGGTGCTGCTCGACCTCCGCGACGATGTCCACCTTCTCGCCACCCGAAGAGCCATCATCCACGATCCGAACGGCGTTGTAGATGGCCGGCAGGTGCCCGCCCTCGTACTCGACGTCGATGACGGGTCCGATGACCTGGATGACCTTGCCAATCTTCTGATCGCTCGCTACTGTTGCCATAAGTTCTGCTCGCTCGCTGCCCGGGATCCGGGATCCGGGATCCGTAATACCGTGATGCGCGGACCCCGGGTCCCGGATCCCGGGTCCCGTTTAGGTAGCCTGCGCTCCGGAAACGACTTCGATAATTTCTCGCGTGATGGCGGCCTGACGAACCTTGTTCATGTAAAGCGTCAGGCGATCGACCATTTCCTTGGCGTTGCGCGTGGCGCTGTCCATCGACTGCATGCGCGCGGCGTGCTCGGCGGCGGATGATTCGAGCAGCGCGCGATTGACCTGCACGGCGACGTGCATCGGCAGCAGTGTATTCAGCAGCTGCTCGGGATCGGGCTCGAACAGGTAATCGGCGCCCTGCGCTTCGTGCGGTTTATCCACCATAGCTCCCGAGGATTGCGGAGCGACGGTGGAAAGGCGGGGAATCGGCAACAGTTTCTCGATCACGACACGCTGCGCAATCACCGACTTGAATTCGTTATAAACCAGGTACACCGAGCTGACGTCGGGTCCCAGGAATTCCTTGATCGCGGTCGAGGCAATCGCCTGCGCGTGCGACCATTTCACGTTCTGGAACAGGCCGACTTCCTCGTAGAGGACGTCAAAACCCCGGCGCAGGAAAAAGTCGCGAGCCTTGCGCCCGACCAGCGCCATCGCCACGTCTCGGCCGTCCGGCGATTTCGGCTGATCGATCGTGAACTGCAACGCGGCCTTGGCGACGTTGGTGTTGAAGCTGCCGCACAAGCCGCGGTCCGCGGTGATGACGATGATCAGCGTGCGCGCGGCCAGCGGATCGTCGTTCAGCAACGGATGCGAGGCGTTGTCGGTGCGGGTCGCCAGGTTGTTGAACACCCGGAGCATTTCCTGCGCGTACGGGCGGCTCTTGAGAATGCGTTCCTGCGCGCGGCGCAGCTTCGATGACGAGACCATTTTCATGGCCTTCGTAATCTGCTGCGTCGACTTGACCGCGCGAACGCGACGACGGATGTCTAAGAGTGACGGCATAGCTGGTTTCGGCCGGGATCCGGGGTCCGGGCCTCTAGGCGCGGGCGGCCGCTCCTTTCATTGAGGTGAAATGAGCACCAAACTCTTTCAAGGCCGCATTGAGGTCCGTCTTCAGCTGATCGTCCAGCTGCTTCTTCTCGCGAATGCTCTGCAGGATGTTGCCGTGGCGCGTCTGCATGAACTTGACGAGCTCGTCCTGCGCGGCGCCGACATCGAGGACGGCAATGCTGTCGAGGAAGCCGTTGACGCCGGCGTAGAGAATGGTCACCTGCTGCTCAACGGCGAGCGGCGCGTACTGCTTCTGCTTGAGCACTTCGACGAGGCGGGCGCCGCGATTGAGCTGGTTCTGTGTGGCCTTGTCGAGGTCGCTGCTGCCGAACTGCGCGAAGGCCGACAGCTCGCGATACTGCGCGAGGTCGAGGCGCAGGGTGCCGGCCACCTGGCGCATGGCCTTGATCTGCGCCGAGCCGCCGACGCGCGACACCGAGTTGCCGACGTTGATGGCCGGCCGCACGCCCTGGTTGAACAGGTCGGCTTCGAGGAAGATCTGGCCGTCGGTGATCGAAATCACGTTGGTCGGGATGTACGCCGACAAGTCGCCGGCCTGGGTTTCGATGATCGGCAAGGAGGTCAGCGAACCGCCGCCGAGCTTGTCGTTCAACTTCGCCGCTCTCTCCAGCAGACGCGAGTGCAGGTAGAAGACGTCGCCGGGGTAGGCTTCGCGGCCTGGCGGACGGCGCAGCAGCAGCGAAATCTCACGATACGACTGCGCGTGCTTCGAGAGGTCGTCGTAAATCAGCAGCGCGTGACGGCCGCTGTCGCGGAAGTACTCACCCATTGCCGTCGCCGAGTACGGGCTGATGTAAAGCATGGGCGCCGGGTCCGAGGCGGTCGCGGCGACCACAATCGTGTAGCGCATCGCGTCGGCTTCTTCGAGTGTCCGCACGACCTGCGCCACCGTCGACTGCTTCTGGCCAATCGCGTTGTAGATGCAGATGACGCCGGTGTCTTTCTGGTTCAGGATGGCGTCGAGTGCCACGGCGGTCTTGCCGGTCTGGCGGTCGCCGATGATCAGTTCGCGCTGGCCACGGCCAATCGGCACCATGCCGTCGATCGACTTGAGGCCGGTCTGCATCGGCTCGCGAACCGGCTGGCGATCGACGACGCCGGGCGCAATGCGCTCGATCGGCGACAGCTTCTTGGTGAGGATCGGACCCTTGCCGTCGATCGGCTGGCCGAGCGCATTGACGACGCGGCCGAGCATTTCTTCGCCGACCGGCACCGAGATGATGCGGCCGGTGCGCTTGACGGGATCGCCTTCCTTGATCGCCGTGAAGTCGCCCAGCAACACGGTACCAACGCTGTCTTCTTCAAGGTTGAGCGCAATGCCGAACACCCCGTGCGGGAATTCAAGCATTTCGCCGGCCATCGCCCGCTGGCAGCCGTGCACGCGCGCAATGCCGTCACCGACTGACATGACAGTGCCGGTTTCGGCCACCTCCACCGCGACGGCAAAGCTGCCAATCTGCTCGCGGATGATCTTGGAAATTTCGTCGGCTTTTATGCTCATAAAGATTCTTGTTGGTCCGCCTAAAGGCGGACTCTACATTCCCACCAATGTGGTGTCCGGCTTCAGCCGGACCGTGCCAGTCCCACCAATGTGGTGTCCGGCTTTAGCCGGACCGTGCCAGTCCCACCAATGTGGTGTCCGGCTTTAGCCGGACCGTGCCAGTCCGCCTGAAGGCGGCCTCTACTTCACTAACTCTTGGCGCATCCGCGACAACTGCGTGCGGACACTTCCGTCGTACACCGTGCTGCCGATCTTCGCGACGATGCCGCCGAGCAGTTCGGGGTCGACGCTCACCGACAGATCCACCTGCTTGCCGGTCACCTGGCCAAGGCTCACCGCCAGCGCCTGCGTCTTGTCCGGCGATAACGCCACCGCGCTCGTCACCTCGGCGCGGACGATGTTCTGGTGTGTGAGGAGGCGCTCGCGATAGGCGATGGAAAGATCGGGCACGAGGTTGAGCTTGCGGCTTTCAGCCAGCAAGACCAGCAACTTCTTCACCGGCGTGGCCAGCGACATCCTGTCGGCCACCGCTTCCATCAGCGACTTGCGCGCGGCTTCGGTCACGCCGCTGCGTCCGGCCGCCTGCGCCAGGTCCGGGCTGGCGCTCATCATGACGACCACGGCCTGCAGGTCGCGATCGATCTGGGCCAGGTCATTCTTCTCCTCGACCGCGACGTCGAACAGCGCCTTGGCGTAGCGATTGGCGGAGGTTCTTAAAGACATATCAGGCCTCCACCCCATGGCGGTTGCCGCCCTGGGGGCCCGGTTGGGGCTTGAGGCTTGAGGCTTGGCCGGTCTTCACTTGGTCGAGATAGCGCTCGACCAGACGATCCTGGTCCGCCGGCGTGGTTTCTTGCTTGATCCGCTCGGTCGCCAGCTGTATCGACAGGCCGGCGGCGTGCTCGAGAATTTCTTTCTTGGCGAGCCGCACCTGCAGGTCGATCTCGCGGCGCGTCTGCTCGAGCAGGCGTTCGCGATCGGCGTCGGCCGCGACCGCAATCCGCTTTTCTTCGGCGACGATCTCGTCGGCACCGCGCGCGCGAAGTGCGCTCAGCTCGCCGGGCAACGCTTGGAGTTTCTGTTCGATGGTGGCCAGTTGCGCGGTGGCCGAAGCCTTCAGTGCGGCAGCCTGGACCAGGTCCTTACGGATGCTCGCGCCGCGCGTGGCGAGGTATTCCTTCAGCGGGCCGTTGCCAAAGTAGTAAATCACACCGACGAAGATGATGAAGTTGGCAATTGGCCAGCCCATGCCGAGGATCATTCCGCCGATGCTTTGATCGTGGCCTCCTTCGGCGGCGTGCATCACGGTCGAAACGGCGAACGTCAGAAAGAACGCGAACAGCATGGCGGTCCGCCTTCGCGGCCGAAGGCCGCTTCGGCGAGAGCCCGCCGTAGCTCGCGCGTATTCCCCGTGAGCGGAGGCGGGAAGTTTGCGCTTTAATTCACAAGCGGCGAGGAATCCGGTCTGCACTTCTGTTCCTGCCTTGTTACTAGGAAGCGCGGCCGAGGACGCGCGAGACGATGGCGCCAGCCAGATTGTTTGCGTCACGTTCGAGAGTTTCGCGCGCAGCTAGCGATTCCTGCTGAACGCGGGTAGTGGCGGCCTTCAGTTCCTGTTCCACCGTTGCGCGCGTGGCGGCGAGCAGCGTGGCGCGTTTGTCGAGGGCGGCCTTACGCATGTCGTCCATCTGGCCGTAGACCTCGGCCCGCGCGGCGTTCAGCTTCTGGTTGTATTCGGCAGCGGCGGCAGCCGCCTTGTGAGCCGCGGAATCCGCGAGCTCGCGCGCGCCGCGAACGGCGCCCGTGCGCTGGTCGATGACCTGCAAGATCGGTTTGAACACCAGGCTGTTCAACAGGTACGTGCACAGGAGCAGAAAACCGACGACCCAAAGGGTGGTGATGTCTGGTGTTAACAAACGTCTGAATGTATCACGGAGGGCCGCGATCCGGGATCCGGGGTCCGGGGTCCGGACAAGTGCCTTTTTCGACCGGATCCCGGATCCCGGGTCCCGGATCCCGAATATGGTTAGGTCGAACAACAGAAACTAACTGATTCTTAGTCTGGAGATGTTCTCAGGTTCGACATAACCCACGAAGCAGGCAGGAACTGCTGCTTGTTTCAAGGCTTCGAGAGCCCGATCGGCCTGGTCTGGCGCAACTGAAAGGAACAGACCGCCTGACGTCTGGGGGTCGAACACCAGGTCCCTCAGCTCTGCCGTAATATCCC
Organism: Acidobacteriota bacterium; assembly: GCA_009694735.1. Taxonomy (GTDB): domain Bacteria; phylum Acidobacteriota; class Vicinamibacteria; order Vicinamibacterales; family UBA2999; genus 12-FULL-67-14b. The sequence continues at coordinate 21,478 of SHUG01000012.1, forward strand.
GGCCGAATTCGATGCCGGCGCCGAAGTGTTCCCGGTTGGTGCCCATGCCGCCCGACTTGTTCTCGCCGACCATGGCGACGACCCCGGGGATGAGCGGCAGTGACGCCGCGTCGAGCGCCAGGGTGACGTGGCTCGCGGCCGCCATTTCCGACCCGTGGCCCGCCAGACCGAAGCCGGTGATGTCGGTGCACGCGTGCACGCCGTCCAGATGGGCAATGGCTTCGGCGGCGGCCTTGTTCAGCGTGCACATGGACGCGACGGCGTATGCCACCACGTCCTCAGGCGCGCGGCCGAACTTGATCGCAGTGCCGACAATGCCGGTGCCGAGAGGCTTGGTGAGAATGAGGCGATCGCCGGCCCTGGCGCCGGCGTTGGTGAGAATGCGCTTGGGATCCACGGCGCCGGTGACCGAGTAGCCAAACTTGATCTCGCGATCCTGCACGGTGTGTCCGCCGAGCAACGCGACGCCGGCCTCCCGCAGCTTGTCGAAGCCACCGCGGAATATCTGCGCGATCTCCTCGGTGAGCAGGCCGTCTTGCGGGAACGCCGCGATCGCCAGCGCCGTGAGCGGTCGGCCGCCCATGGCATAGACGTCGCTCAGCGAGTTCGCCGCGGCGATCTGTCCGTACAAGTAAGGGTCGTCCACGATCGGCGTGAAGAAGTCCACCGTTTGTACGAGGGCCGGCCCACTCTCCCACGCGTACACACCGGCATCGTCCGCAGTCCGGTAGTCAACCAGGATACGGGGGTCGGTTTGAACTGGTATGCCGCTCAGGACCTGAGCGAGCTCGCCCGCGGCGAGTTTACTCGCTCAACCAGCGCAGCTGACCATCTCGGTCAAACGCTTTCTCTCAGCCATGTCGCTCACCTCCTTTTCGGGGTCCGGGGTCCGGGATCCGGGCTCCGGGCACAAGAGCACTCTTCTCCCGGATCCCGGATCCCGGATCCTATTTCTCCGTCAGGTACTCGTAGATTCGCTGCAACTCGGTTTCGTTGGTAAACGTGATCGCGATCGTGCCGCCCTTGCCGCGGCGCTTGATCTCGACCGGGGTGCCGAGCGACAGTCGCAACTGCTCTTCCGCCGCGCGCACGTGCACGTCTTTCTTCGCCGCCGGTTTCTTCCCGGCTTCGGGCCCCTGGCGTCCGAGCTCGCCCTTCACCAGCGCTTCGGTTTCGCGCACCGACAGGCCGCGCGACACCACGTCGCGGGCGAGACGCCGCTGGTCGCTGTCGGTGGGCAGCGCGACAATCGCGCGGGCGTGGCCCATGGACAAGGCGCCCGAGGCGACGTTGGCACGCACCTCGTCGGGGAGCTTCAACAGGCGCAGGTAGTTGGCGACCGTCGCGCGGTCCTTGCCGACCTGCGTGGCGATCTCGTCCTGCTTCAAGTGGAACTCGTCGACGAGCCGCTGGTAGCCGGCGGCGGCTTCCATGGGATTGAGGTCCTCCCGCTGGATATTCTCGATCAGCGCCATCTCCAGCATCCGCTTCTTGTCGCCGTTCGCAACGTCCTTGACGACGATCGGCACCTTGGTGAGCTGCGCGCGCCGGGCAGCACGCCATCGGCGTTCGCCGGCGATGATCTGGTAACGGTCGCGCGCGGTGCCGGTACTCGGCAGCTTGCGGACCACGATCGGCTGAATCACGCCGTTGGCGCGGATCGATCGTGCCAGGTCCTCCAACCGCTGATCGTCCATCGGGCCGCGCGGCTGGTAGTGATTGGGCTCGAGGAGATCGATGTCAACGTCGAGCGAGGCGCGCGGGGTCGACAGCGCGTCGGCCGCGTCTGGAATCAGCGCGCTCAGGCCCTTACCGAGAGCAGGTCGTTTCTCCATGCCTAACTTTCGTTCGTGGAAATCTGTTCTTCGTTGTTGGTTCGTCGTTCTTCGTTATTATTTTCAAGCAGTTCGTTGGCAAACGAGAAGTACGCTTCCGCGCCGCGCGACTTGGCGTCGTAGGTGACGGCGGGTAAACCGTGGCTGGGCGCTTCGGCCAGCCGCACATTGCGCGGGATCACCGTTTGGTAGACCTTCTCCTTGAAGAACTCGCGGACATCCCGCGCGACCTGTTGACCGAGGTTGGTGCGCTCGTCGTTCATGGTGAGCAGCACGCCTTCGATGTCGAGCGCGGGATTGAGCGACGCGCGCACACGACGCATGGTGCCAACGAGATCGGCGAGGCCTTCCAGAGCGAAGTATTCGCAGTGCAGTGGAATGAGCACGCGGTCGGCGGCGACCAGGGCGTTCAGCGTGAGCAGGCCGAGCGACGGCGGCGAGTCGATGATGATGAAATCGAATTGGCTGCGCAGCGGGTCGAGCAGTTGCTGCAGCCGGCGCTCGCGGTCGGGAAATGAGATCAGTTCGATCTCGGCGCCGGACAGTTCGCGATTCGCCGGGATTAGTGAGAGGCGATCAACGCCGGTCGCCAGGATATAGCGATTGGCGGATGGCTTTTGATCCGCGTCATCTGTGTTATCCACCTTCGCGCTGCGCGCTGCGGCGGACAAGTCTGCGGCCCTGGGGTGATCCGCGTCCATCTGTGTGAGCGCTTCGTAGATTGTTCCGCTCTCGGCGCGCTCACCTTTTTGACCCAGTCCACTGGTGGCGTTGCCTTGCGGATCGCAGTCGACGAGCAGCACGGTGCGACCGGCAATGGCCAATGCGGCCGCCAGATTAATCGCCGTCGTCGTTTTACCGACGCCGCCCTTTTGATTGGTGACGGCGATGATTTTGCCCATGTTGGTCGTTAGCCCTATATGAAATGGAGTGGGCGAACAGATGTAGAGATTACCACTCAAACACGTGTCTTGCTCAGTACTACAAGCTTGCTGTGCAGAGCGTCCACGAGTGGGTAACTCGCCATCCACGCCAGGGGCGGCGGCGGTTCGGTTTCAACCGTGCTTGTTCCTGAGCCGCGGAACAGGAAGATTTTTCCGCCGGGCCTGAGGAACGCCTGAAGCGTCAATAGCGTCCGCGTTTCAATGCGAACGGCGCGCACGGACACCAGGTCGAGGGCTTCGTGAAGTTCGGCCCGCGGCAGCAGTTCCTCGAAGCGCGCTGTCTCCACCTCTGCGTCGCGAATACCCAGCGTCCGGACCGCTTCGCGGAGGAACACCGCCTTCCGCATTTTCACTTCCACCATGCGCACGTGCAAGTTGGGACGGGCGAGCTTGAGCGGAATGGCGGGGGATCCGCCGCCGGAGCCGGCATCGAGCAACGTCCTGGCGTTCTCCGGGACGTAGCGGGCGGCTACCACCGGTTCAATCAACAACCGATCGACCGCCTCGTCTTCGCCGGCCGGCGTCAGCCGGAACGCGGTGAGGTTGATCTTCGCGTTCCACTTGGTCAGGAGTTGGTAGTAGGTTTCGAGTCCGTCGACGAGGGGTGCGTCGAGCGCGATGCCTGCTGCCTTGGCCCGTCGCTTCAGCCGTTCCCTGAATTCCCGATTCGCCACTCCGAAAGTATTAGCCACAGAGGACACAGAGGACACAGAGAAATCTCTGCGTCCTCTGTGTCCTCTGTGGCTAAAACCGGTTGAGGTATGCCCCGACAACCGCAACCGCCGCGGGGGTGACGCCGGGGATTCGCTGGGCCTGGCCAAGGGTTTCGGGGCGCGTCTCGGAGAAGCGCTGGACCATTTCCCTGGAGAGGCCGGGCACGCGTTCAAAGGGGAACGCCTCCGGAATGCGGCGCCGCTCGGCATGTTGCGCGCGAGCCACGGCTTGCGATTGCCGCACCAGGTAGCCCTCGTACTTGACGGTGGTCTCGACCGACGAGACGTCGAGCAGGTCATCTGCTGGCGTGGTCTCGATGGCCACGTCTCCATCGCCCATCAATCTCCTGAGTGTGAGTTCCGGGCGCTTCAGGGCCTGAGCGGCAGACACGCGGGCGCCGCCTGCAACCCTTACCCAGCTACGTTGCAGGCGGTCCACGTTGCGGTCGTATCGAGCTCGCCGCCCGCTGAAACGCTCCCAGCGCTGATCGTCCACCAGCCCTAAGTCACGACCCTTGGGAGTGAGGCGGAGGTCGGCGTTGTCGGTGCGCAGGAGCAGTCGATACTCGGCGCGCGACGTGAACATCCGGTACGGCTCGAGGCAGCCCTTGGTGACCAGATCGTCGACCATGATCCCCAGGTAGGCTTCATCGCGCCCAAGCACCAACGGCGGCCGGCTGAGGACAGATTGCGAGGCGTTGATGCCGGCGAGCAAGCCCTGACCGGCCGCTTCCTCATAGCCTGAAGTGCCGTTGATTTGCCCGGCGAAGAACAGGCCCGCCACGCGATGGGTCTCAAGCGACAACCTGAGCTCCGTCGGCTGAACGAAGTCGTACTCGACCGCGTAGCCAGGCCTCAGCATCTCGGCCGATTCAAGCCCTGGCAGCGCGCGCACCAGTTCCAGCTGGGTCTCGGCAGGAAGGCTCATCGAGAAGCCGTTGACGTAGATTTCTTCGACGTCCAAGCCCTCTGGTTCAAGAAAAAGTTGATGGCGCTCCCGGTCAGGGAAGCGCATGACCTTGTCCTCGAGCGAAGGGCAGTAGCGCGGTCCGATGCCGGCAATCTGGCCGTTGTAGAGCGGCGACGCGGCGATGTTGGCGCGGACCAACTGGTGCACCCGATCGGTGGTGTGGAGAAGGTGGCAGACGGTCCGATTGACCGGTGCCTGGCTGGCGGTGAAGGAGAAGGGAACTGGCTCCGAATCGCCGTGTTCCACGTGGAACACGCCTGTTTTCACGCTCTCCTCGAAGTCAATCGACGTTCGAGCCAGGCGCGGCGGCGTGCCGGTCTTCAGCCGTCCCCACCGCATGCCGAGGCTCTTGATGGACTCCGCCAGGTCACGCGAAGGCGGTTCATCCGCCCGTCCAGCTGGACGTTGGTCGCGTCCCACATGAACCAGCCCATTCAGAAAGGTCCCGGTGGTGATCACCAGCGAACGGCACGTGTGGATCGTTCCATCTTCGAGCGCCAGGCCGGCAACTCGACCGGCGTCGAGCACGATGCGCCCGGCGCGGCCGATGATCCAATGGATGTTCGGCTCGGCTTCGAGCGCCGCCCTCACCCAGGCGGCGTAACGCGCCTTGTCGGCCTGCGCCCGCGGCGACCACACCGCCGGACCGCGGCTGCGGTTGAGCAACTTGAATTGAATGCCCGTAGCGTCGATTGCTCGGCCCATCAATCCGCCCAGCGCATCGATCTCGCGAACCAGATGTCCTTTTGCTGTCCCGCCTACGGCGGGGTTGCACGGCATGTGCGCGACGGTTTCTCGACTGAGCGTGCACAAGCCCACGCTCCGCCCCAACCGCGCCGCCGCCCACGCCGCCTCGACGCCGGCGTGCCCGGAGCCGATGACGATCGTATCTAATTTGCTTATCATTACTATCTAATCAATTACTTTATCGACGACTGTGTTCGCCATCTGCATTTTCTCACGGCGCGCGCGGCGGCCGCGCACAGCACACAGGTTTTTACCTGTCAGAGAAAAAGGAGGTCTCGGTGTCCTCGGTCGCTACTTTCCTATTTGCCGATACAGAAGCGCTCGAAGATATGACGCAGCAGATCGTCGCTCGTGCGGCGGCCTGTGATCTCCTGTAGCGCGTGCGCCGCTTCCTGAAGATCGAGCAGCGGAAACTCTTCGGAGACTTCGCCTTCAAGCGCCGCGCTCGCGCGCAGCAGGGATACCCGCGCGCGCTCGAGCAACACCGTATGGCGCACGTTGGTGACGGCGGGTTGATCGCGCTTGTCGGGCGAGTTGCCTCCACCGTCGCTCAAGACGTTGGCGATTGCCTCGATCAAGTCGTCCAGACCGGCGCCCGTGCGAGCCGAAATCGCGACGCCCGGTGCCATCGCCATAGCGGGACAATCCGACTTATTCAGCACCACCACCCGCAACCGCGACGCGGTTTCGGCGAGAATGCCGCGGTCCTCGCCGGTGATCTCACGCGATCGGTCGAGCACGACCAGCACAAGATCTGCCACGGCCAGCGCCCCGCGTGTCCGGCTCACGCCCTCCTGCTCAACCACGTCGGTGGTCTCGCGCACGCCCGCGGTATCGATGAGCGCCAGCGACAAGCCGCCGATGTCGGCGCGCTCCGTCAGCAGGTCGCGGGTCGTGCCCGGAATGGCAGTGACGATCGCGCGGTTCGCGTTCAGTAGGGCATTGAACAGGCTCGACTTCCCCACATTCGGGGCGCCGACAATCGCCACCTGCGCGCCCTCGCGCACCAGCCGTCCGCGCGCCGATTGCTTCAACAACTGTTCGAGGCGATCGATCAGCGACGCCAGCGACCCGCGGGCTTCGGCCGGCGCCACGAAGTGGTAGCCCTCGTCCGGGAAATCGAGCGACGCCTCGAGCTTGGCAATCACATCAAACAGATCGCTCTCGATACCGCGGATGACGCCGGTGAGCGTGCCCTCGAGTTGATCGAACGCCGTGCGCGCCTGCGGCGGCGTGACCGCATCAATCAGATCGGCCACCGCCTCGGCCTGGATCAGATCCAGTTTGCCGTTGAGGAAGGCGCGTAGCGTGAACTCGCCAGGCTCGGCCAACCGCGCGCCGTCGTCGATCGCGCGGCGGAGGATAGAGGAGAGAACGACAGGACTACCGTGCGCGGAGATTTCGATGACGTCCTCACCCGTGTATGAGCTCGGTGACGGGAACAAGGTCACAACGACTTGATCCGCGGTCCGGCTAAAGCCGGACACCACATCTATCTTGGCGAAGGTGGCGTGGCGCGCTTTGAAGGGTTTCGCGCGCCTGACGAGCTCGCCCGCGATGCGCGGTGCGTCAGGGCCGCTGATGCGGATGACGCCAATCCCACCGCGGCCGGCAGGTGTCGCAATCGCAACAATCGTGTCGGAGGTGGAAAACATGCCGGGATCCGGGACCCGGGATCCGGGACCCGGGCAAAAAAGAGCTCTTGTGCGCGGATCCCGGACCCCGGATCCCGATCGCGTTACTTGACGGAAATAATGACGGTCTTCTCGAACGCGTCGCCGATGCTCTCCGACGTCACCTTCTCGACCTCCGCGACCGCCAGGTGGACGATGCGGCGTTCGTAGGGGTTGAGGGGGCCAATCTCCTGGGCCAGGCCGCTGTCCTTGGCCTTGCCCGCCAGGAAGATCGCCATCTGCTTCAGCTCATCGTCTTTGCCCTTGCGATAGCCCATGCAATCGACCACCAGCCGCCGGCCCTCCCCGGCATCGTGCCGATAGATGGCGGCAACAATGTGTTGCAGCGCGGCGAGCGCTTCTCCCTGCCGGCGGATCAGCACGTTGCCGTCCTCGCCGTTCAGGTTGATGCGCACGCCATCGGGCATCTCTTCAGCAGAAGCCACGAGATCGAGGTCCATGGCCGCGACGACTTTCTGGACGAATTCTGTGATGTCGGTGGTCGCCATATCTGTCTCTACTCCTGAGCCGGCCCGCCCCTCAAGGGCGGCCCTTCATAGGCCCGCTATTTTGCAATGCGCTTCGCCGGCGCGCCAATCAAATAGTTGGTCGCGTACTGCTGCCCAATCGTCCACACCGTGCTGACCAGCCAGTAAATCACCAGGCCGCTCGGGAACGACAGCGACATGAAGCTGAACATGATGGGCATGAACATCATGATCTTCTGCTGCGCCGGGTCGGCGGTGGTCGGCGTCATCTTGGTCTGCCAGAACTGCGCCACGCCCATCAGGAGGGGGGTGACGAAATACGGATCGGGCGCCGACAGGTTGGTAATCCAGGCAAAGAAGTCGGCGCCGCGAATCTCGATCGCCACCGACAGCATGGCGTAGAAGGCGAACAGGAATGGCATGGTCAGCAGCATCGGCACGCAGCCACTGGCCGGGTTCACGCCCTTGGTCTTGTAGAGCTCCATGACCTCGGTGTTCATCTTCTGCCGCTCAGGATCGGTGACCTTGTACTTCGCGTAGCGATCCTGGATGGCCTTCATCTGCGGCTGCAGTTCCTTCATCTTCTTCATCGACACCACGCTCTTGTGGCGCAGCGGGAACATCGCGAGGTTGATCAGAATGGTGAGGACGACGATCGACCAGCCCCAGTTGCCGACGAAGCCGTGCACCCACTTGAGCGCGCCGAGCAGCGGCACCGCGAGCCACGAAAACATGCCGAAGTGGATCGAGCGCACCAGCTCGTTGTCGATCGCTTTCAGGTCGTCGAACGACTTGGGGCCAAAGAAAAACCTCGACCGTTCCGGCGGCGCCTGGAAGCGCACCGCGTAGGTCATGTAGGTCGCCACGCCCGCCGGGTCGTTGGCCATCGGCACATTGACCGGCGCATAGTCGATGCGGAACGGCACCGGCGACGGGTCGTTCAGCATCAACGAGGCGAAGTAGTGGTCTGATATCCCCGCGTAGCGGAATGCCCCTTCCTGGGCGCCGGCGGTGGTGTGGGGCACACGCTCGACCGAGCCGTCCTTGTAGATCATCGGCTGCGCCGGCACGATGTTGTTGGGCGAGAAGAACGATGACGGCGGCCGGCGCGCAATGTCGTCGCCGACCCCGGCTCCCCAATGGATCACCGGGTTGAGCCTGGCCTGCCCGAGCTGCACCACCGTGCCGAACGTGATGAGGTAGCCGCGCGGCTCCACGGTGAATGTTTTGGTGACGCTCAGTCCGTCGGACGCCGACATCTCGAAGGTGAGCGTCCGCGGCGTCGCGGTGGCGTCGACATTACCCGCCGCACTGACGCGGTAGATCCCGTTATTGATCCGCTCGGTTACGACCGGGTCGGCCACGACCAGCGAGAATGGCTTCACCGCATCGGGGCCGATGCCTTGCGGCACCAGGTCAAGGGGCGCGCCTTCATCGGAGCGGTACTCCTTGAGCACCCAGTGCAGCAGGCGGCCACCGCGATTGGTGAAGGTCGCCCGCACGGTCGTGGTCTCGACGATGATTTCGCGATCGCCCACCTCCGCGCTTTCACCCGGCGCTACGGTGGGTAAACCTGATGGCGTGGCGCTACCAGGTGCGGAGTCGGGCTTGCCCACCATAGCGACGCTCTGAGGTGCTGGCGTCGCGGCGGCGGGCGACGCCGTGAGGGAGGCGTTGGTCCCAGGCGCCGGCATCGCGGTCTCTGGGGGTTTACCCCCCGTAGCAACGCTCTGTGATGCAGGCGTTGCGGAGGGGGGCATTACAAAGCGCTGAAACAAGAACAGCACCAAGAACGACAGGGTTATGGCGATTAGGACTCTACGTTCCATCTGGATTTCGTGATCTCGTGATCTGGTGATCTGGTGATTTAGGAATGCGGAACAGGGTCGTAGCCGTGGCCGCCAAACGGGTGGCAGCGGCACAGTCGTTTGGTCCCGAGCCAGCCGCCGCGGATCACGCCGTAGCGGGTGACCGACTCGGTCATGTAGTCGGCGCAGCCCGGCAGGTAGCGGCAGCTGCCGGCAAACAGCGGCGAGAGCACGATCTTATATACGCGGATGACGCCGAGCGCGACGCGCGCGGTTCTACTCACCGGGATTTAACCCTCGCAAGAAGTGAGAGGAACTCGGCCTCGACACGGGCATAGGGTGCATCGAGCATCTCTCGGCGGGGAACAACGACCACGTCCACCGCGCCTTCCGGCTTGTGATGGCGGAACAGCTCACGAGCGAGCCGTTTTGCCCGGTTGCGCTCGACCGCCGCCCCCATTTTACGGGTAGCGGCAATGCCGAGACGTGACGGTCCAGCCTCGCGCTCCCTCGTGAACATCGTCATGAGGCGGCCGGACCGCTTGAAACCTGTCTTGTAGATGAGTTCGAAGTCGGCCCGCTTGCGAACGTGCTCGGCTGGTAAGAACCTGGCCATCGCTTAGCTGGCTTGTGACTTGAGACCTGGGGCCTGAATTTCAAGCCTCAAGCCTATTTTTCGTCGGAAACCGTGAGCCGCTTGCGGCCCTTGGCACGGCGGCGCTTGAGAACCTGCCGGCCGTCCTTGGTTGCCATACGAACCAGGAAGCCGTGCGTTTTCGCTCGGCGCCTGGTATTTGGTTGAAACGTACGCTTGCCCTTCTTAGATCTCGCCATATTCTCCTCGGTCGAACGTACGATTATAGACGGGAAATCGGGATCCGGGGTCCGGGATCCTGGATCCGAGCAAAAAAACCAATCTCTGCATGCTAGAGTGAGCCTTCGCTGGACGGCCCCCTTATCAAGATTTCCACACCTGTGGAAAAGCTTGTGGAAAAGCCCGGCAGTCAGTAACGATAAGTCCTTTATAATCAAGTTCTTGTAGTGATGCCGAGCGCGACCATTTGGGACCAGGTCCTCAGCCGTATCGAAGATCAGGTTGGCAGGCACAGCTTCTCGACCTGGTTCAAGCCCACCACGCTCCTCGCCGACGCCGGCCAGACCCTCTCCATCCGGGTTCCTAACCTCCTGTTCGTTGAATGGCTACCCAAGCACTACTCCGTCGTGCTGGCGGAAGCCATGCGCGAGGTGGGCCGGCCTGATGCCACACTGGTGTTCGTGCCAGAGCCTGTAGCCCAGGCCGGTGGCGGCCAGTCGGGTGGTCGTGGAGTTCAGCCCTCCGGCGTGGCTGGGGATCATTCCGCCGAGGCACCGGCCCCCCAGGTTAGGGTGACCAGCAACGAGCCTGAGCCACTGCGGGCGGGCAGCCTGATCCCCCGCTACACCTTCGACACCTTCATCGTCGGGCCTTCGAACCAGTTTGCGCATGCGGCCTGCCGGGCGGTGGCCGAGACGCCGTCGCGGTCGTATAACCCGCTGTTCATCCATGGTGGTGTGGGCCTGGGCAAGACGCATTTGATGCACGCCATTGGCCACTACGTGGTGCAGCATCACCCCGGCCTCGTGCTCACCTACATCTCGTCCGAGCGTTTCATGAACGAGATGATCAATGCCTTGCGGTTCGATCGCATCCTCGATTTCCGTTCGCGCTATCGCAGCGTCGACGTGCTGCTGGTGGACGATATTCAGTTTGTCTCAGGCAAGGAAGGCACGCAGAACGAGTTTTTCCATACCTTCAACGCCCTGCATGACGCGCAGAAGCAAATCGTCATCAGCAGCGACCGTACCCCCCATGAAATTCCCGCGCTCGAGGAGCGGCTGCGCTCTCGGTTTGAGTGGGGATTGATTGCCGACATCCAGTCGCCGGACCTTGAGACCAAGGTCGCCATTCTGAAGAAGAAGGCCGAGGGTGAGGCGCTGATGCTGCCCGATCATGTCGCGATGTACATGGCCAACCGCATTAAGTCGAACATCCGGGAGTTGGAAGGTTCACTGATTCGCCTGATTGCCTATGCCTCGCTCACGGGCAAACAGTTGACGATCGAACTGGCGCAGGACGTGTTGCGCAATGTGATCGATCACGACGAGAAGGCCGTGACGATCGACCAGATCCAGAAGTTTGTGGCCAACTACTACCAGATGAAGCCGGCCGAGATTCGTTCGCGCAACAACTCGAAGTCGGTGGCCATGCCGCGGCAAATTGCGATGTACCTGTGTAAGGCGCTGACACACGCGTCGCTGCCAGAGATTGGCCGCAGCTTCGGCGGCAAACACCACTCGACGGTGATTCACTCGATCAATAAAATAGAGGAAATGCGAAAGAAAAGCGCGGAATTCGATCACCAGGTCAAGAACCTGCTCGATCAGTTTAAGTAGCATCCGGCTTTAGCCGGATATCGCCAAAACGGGGTTATCCACAACGCCGTCTGTGCATGGTTTGCGGATACCTGCGGATTGGGCGAAAGCCCCCTGTCATCGCGTCCGACGGCCCGCCTGTTATCCACAGGAAAATTCACAGTTTAAATATTTGATTTAAAAGGGTTTACGTCGACTCGAAATTTTGTGAACAGGACCTATTTCCTGTATACTTTATTGTCTTCGCCTTTTCCTTAATTAACAGAGGTACGCCGCGCTATGGAACTGGTCGCCAGGAAAGCCGATCTTGTGAGGGAACTGCAATTTTTCCAGCAGATCGTCGAGCGCAAGAACACTATTCCGATTCTGGCGAACGTGCTGCTGGAAGCGACGGGCAACGAAGTAATGCTGCTCGCTACGGACCTTGAAGTCGCGCTACGCAGCCGCTGTGAAGCTGCTGTGGGCAAGCCAGGTTCAGTCACGCTGCCGGCCAAAAAGTTTTACGAGGTGGTGCGCTCGTTGCCTGATGGCGACGTGAACATCGAAACCGAAAAGGGCGGCACGACGGTCAAGGTTTCAGGCGGACAGTTCAGCTCGAAAATGCCGACGCTGCCGCGCGAGGATTTTCCGAGCCTGCCCGAAGCCGGCGGTGGCGCGAAAGCCACCATCAAGGGCAAGTCGCTCAAGCAGATGGTGGCGTTGACGCAGTTTGCCATCACCGGTGAAGATACGCGCTACTACCTGAACGGCGCGCAGTTCGTGCTGCGGGCCGACAGCATGACGTTTGTCGCCACCGACGGCCATCGCCTTGCCCTGGTCAACGTCAACCACGAGGGTGCCAAGGGCGACGACATCAAGGCCATCCTGCCGCGCAAGACGCTGGCCGAACTGGGCCGCCTGCTCGCCGATAGCGACGTCGACGTGAAATACGAACGCGGCGAGAACCACTTGTTTTTCGAGATCGGTCCGCGGTTGCTGATTTCCCGGATGATCGACGGGCAGTTTCCCGCCTACGAAAAAGTGATTCCGAAGGGCAACGACAAGCACGTCGAGTTCGAACGCGATCGGTTGACGCAGGCAGTGAAGCGCGTCGCCATCCTGTCGAACGAGCGCTCGCGTGCGGTGAAGATGGTCCTCGACAAGGGCAAGGTCGAGGTGACGTCGAGCAGCCCGGAATTCGGTGAAGCGCGCGAGCCGATCGCGATTGAATACAGCGGGCCGCAACTGACCATCTGTTTCAACGCGCAATACGTGCTCGACTTCCTCGCGGTCGTGGAATCCGAGGTTGTGGCGCTCGAGCTCAAAGACGAAGTGAGCCAGGCCGTGATGAAGCCCGTTGGTGCCGACGGCTACGACTACACCTACGTCATCATGCCGATGCGCGTCTGAGGTCGGCGGGACTGAAGTCCCGCCCTTCTGGCACAGAACGAGACCACCAAACTAATCAATGTCCCAAACGGAACAACCCGAAAACCAGGCCGGCCTGGGCGGCGCGAACGGCAACGCGAGCAACGGCAACGCAGACTACGGCGCGGAAAGCATCAAGGTCCTCGAAGGGCTTGAAGCGGTTCGCAAACGCCCGGCGATGTACATCGGCTCTACTGGGCCGGCCGGCCTGCACCATCTCGTCTACGAAATCGTCGATAACTCGATCGACGAAGCGCTGGCCGGATACTGCACCGAAGTCAACGTGACGATTCACCTCGACAACTCGGTCACGGTGATCGACAACGGCCGCGGCATTCCCACAGACATGCACGAGAGCGGCCGCCCCGCGGCGGAGATCGCCCTCACCGTGCTGCACGCTGGCGGCAAGTTCGACAACACCAGCTACAAGGTTTCCGGCGGCCTCCACGGCGTCGGCGTCTCGGTCGTCAACGCGCTCTCTGAACGCCTCGAGCTGGAGATCTGGCGCAACCACCAGACCCATCAACAGAGCTACGAGCGCGGCAAGCCACAGAACGATCTCGTGGTGACCGGCACAACGCAACGCCGCGGCACCAAGGTCACGTTCAAGCCCGACCTGCAGATCTTCGAGACGACCGAGTACAGCTTCGACACGCTGGCCCAGCGCCTGCGCGAACTGGCGTTTCTCAACGCCGGCCTCACCGTCACGCTGGACGATGAGCGCGAGAGCGGCAAGAACCACCGCTTTCACTACGACGGCGGGATCGTCTCGTTCGTCGAGCACCTCAACAAGAACAAAGGTGTGATCAACGAGAAGGCCGTGTTCATGCACGGTACTCGCGACGGCATCGACGCCGAGATCGCCATCCAGTGGAACGACGGTTACAACCCGCAGGAATTCTCGTTCGCCAACAACATCAACACGCACGAGGGCGGCACGCACCTGTCGGGCTTCCGCGCGGCGCTCACGCGCACCGTGAACGCCTACGCGAACAGCAACAACCTGGCGAAAGAGCTGAAAGACGCGACTATCAGCGGCGACGACATCCGCGAGGGCATGACCGCCGTCATCAGCGTCAAAATTCCTAGCCCGCAGTTCGAGGGCCAGACCAAAACCAAGCTCGGCAACACCGAAGTCAAAGGCATTGTCGAAGCGATCGTTAACGACAAGCTGGGGGCGTTTCTCGAAGAGAACCCTGGGCTCGCCAAGAAAATCGTCCAGAAGACCGTGGACGCGGCCCGGGCGCGCGACGCTGCCCGCAAGGCCCGCGACCTGGTTCGTCGCAAGGGCGCGCTCGACGGCCTGTCGCTGCCCGGCAAGCTGGCCGACTGCCAGGAGCGCGACCCCGCCCAGGCCGAAATCTACATCGTCGAAGGCGAGTCGGCCGGTGGTTCAGCCAAACAGGGCCGTGACCGGCGCTTCCAGGCCATTCTGCCGATCAAGGGCAAGATCCTGAATGTGGAGCGCGCGCGGCTCGATCGCATGCTGAGCTCTGATGAAATCAAGACGATGATCGCGGCGCTCGGCTGCGGCATCGGCACCGACGATTTCGACATCGACAAGTTGCGCTACCACCGCGTCATTATCATGACTGACGCCGATGTCGACGGCTCGCACATCCGCACGCTGCTGTTGACATTCTTTTACCGGCAGATGCGGATGCTGGTGGACCGCGGCCACATCTACATCGCGCAGCCGCCGCTGTTCCGCGCCAAGCGTGGCAAGTCGGAAACCTTCATCAAGGACGAGCGGTCGCTCGAGAGCTTCCTGGTTCACCGCGCGGTTGAATCGCGGGCGGTGCGTTCGGCCGACGGCGTGGAATACACCGGCGCCGATCTCGAAAAGCTGCTGCACGGCATCATCGCCTACCGCCACGTGCTGTCGACGGTGGAACGCCGCGGCCATGCCCGCGACGTGGTGGAAGCGCTGCTCGACCGCGACGCGCGCGATCGCGGCTTCTTTGAACAGCAGCCCGGCCTTCAGGGCCTGGCCGACCAGGTCACGACGCCCACCCGCGATGTCACGCTCGAACGCGACGAAGAACACAACACATGGTCGCTGCGCATCGACGACCGCGCCACTGGCTATTCGCGGATCGATAACATTGGCTACGAGTTTGTGATCTCGGGCGAATACCGCACGTTGGCCGCCAGCTACGCCGAAATCAAGGACGTGGTCCGCGCCCTGCGCAAGGGTCCGGTCGACGTTCGCGTGCTCGCCGGCGGCAAGGTGGAAGAGGTTGAAGAAACCGAGCCGGCCGACGAGGGCTTGAGCGAGGACGAGAAAGACGCGCTCGGTGCGCTCGGTGTCGCGCCGGCGGCCGGAGGGCCTAAAGGTCCGCCTCTGCAGAAGGCCACCGGCCCGGTTGCCATTCGCTCGATCGACGAGTTCATCGAGCACTTCATCGCGCTCGGCCGCAAGGGCGTGGCGATCAACCGCTACAAGGGCCTCGGCGAGATGAATCCCGAAACCCTGTGGTCGACGACGATGAATCCGGAAATTCGGACGCTGTTGCAGGTGCGCGCGGAAGACCACACCGAGGCGGATTCGATGTTCACCACGCTGATGGGCGACCAGGTCGAGCCACGACGCAAGTTCATCGAAGACAACGCACTCGACGTCAAGAACCTGGATATTTAACGGGATCCGGGATCCGGGGCCCGGGATCGAAGCCAAACGCTGAATGACCGAACTCAATCGTACGCCCGTCAACATCGAAGACGAGATGAAGCGCTCGTACCTGGATTACGCCATGAGCGTAATCATCGGGCGCGCGCTGCCAGACGTCCGCGACGGCCTGAAGCCGGCCCATCGTCGCGTGCTCTACGCGATGAGCCAGATGGGGCTGGCGTCGAACCGCGCCTACCGCAAGTGTGCCAAGGTGATCGGCGAAGTCATCGGCAATTACCATCCGCACGGCGATCAGCCGGCCTACGACACGCTCGTGCGCCTCGCGCAGGACTTCAATATGCGCAAGACCCTGGTCGACGGCCAGGGTAACTTCGGTTCGGTGGACGGCGATCCGCCCGCCGCCTATCGATACACGGAAGCCAGGCTCGAGTCCCTGGCCGAAAGCCTGATGCAGGATCTCGATAAGGACACGGTCGACTACGTCCCGAACTTCGACGAGACGACGACCGAGCCGACGGTGTTCCCGGCAACGTATCCGAACCTGCTGGTCAACGGATCGACTGGCATCGCGGTCGGCATGGCCACCAACATCCCGCCGCACAACCTGGGCGAGGTGATTGACGGCGTGATCTGGATCATCGAGAACACGCTGCTGGGATCGGGCGCGTCGGGTGCGTCAGGTGCATCAGGTGAGGACTCAAGCCCCAAGCCCCAAGCCCCAAGTCCCGTCTACACCCGCGAGCAGAAGCTCAAGGAGCTGATCCGGCTGATTCCCGGGCCCGACTTCCCCACCGGCGGCAGCATTGTCGGCAAGCGCGGCATTCACGAGGCCTACCTCACCGGCCGCGGCTCGATCCAGGTGCGCGCGAAGACGGAGATCGAAACCACCAAGAAGGGCGATCGCCAGCAGATCATCGTCCACGAGATTCCCTATCAGCTGAACAAGACCCGGCTGCTGGAGCGGATCGCTGAGTTGGTGCGCGACAAGGCGCTCGAGGGCATTTCCGACCTGCGCGACGAATCCGACCGCGACGGCATGCGGATCGTGATTGAACTCAAGCGCGGTGAAGTCGGCGAGGTGGTGCTGAACAACCTCTACAAGCAGACGCAGCTGCAGCAGTCGTTTGGCATCATCACGCTGGCGATCGTCGCGGGCCGGCCGAAGGTGTTGAACCTGCTTGAGGTGATCGAGCTGTTCATCGACTTCCGCCGCGAGGTGGTGCGCCGCCGCATTGAGTTCGAGCTGCGCAAGGCCGAAGCGCGCGCGCACATCCTCGACGGCCTGAAGATCGCGCTCGACCACCTTGATGCGGTGATCAAGCTGATTCGTGGATCGAAGAACCCGCCCGAAGCGAAGGCCGGGTTGGT
>SHUG01000131.1 GCA_009694735.1 Acidobacteriota bacterium
CGCCCGCGCGCTGGTGGTCGAGCCGATGGGAAACGAGATGCTCGTGACGATCGCCACCGCGCGGGGGACGATGGTCGCCCGCGCCGCCGCGGACCTGATCGTCGCTGCGGATCAGGAACTCTGGATCCGTCTACCTCCGGAGCGGCTCCACAGGTTCGATGCCGGAGGAGCCAGGCTGCACTGACTCCTCCGCTGTGGTGATCGCTGCCAGCCTAGTCTGATGGCGACGACAGATTTGCGCGGAAGCCGGCGGAGCACCCAGTTTGACGATCATGCCCATAATGGGTATGATTATGCCCATATTGGGTTCAAGGCTCGGTTCAAAAAAATCCGGCCCCAAAGGCCTGGCGAATGCACTGTTTACCATGACGCAGCAGCGCGTCCTCGGTGCACTTTTTGGCCAGCCCGAACGCAGTTTCTACGCCTCGCAGCTCATTCGCGATGCAGGCACCGGCTCCGGAGCGGCACAGCGCGAACTAGCGAAGCTTGAGGAAAGCGGCCTAATCGTCGCCCGCCGGATCGGCCACCAAAAACACTACCAGGCAAACGCGGCGTCACCGCTATATTCCGAGCTCCGGAATATCGTGTTGAAAACGGTCGGTCTTGTTGAGCCGCTGCGAAGTGCCCTGAAACCCTTGTCATCAGCCATCCGCGCAGCTTTCGTGTACGGTTCCGTAGCCAAAGCGACCGATCAAGCAGCAAGCGATATCGACCTGATGATCATCAGCGACAGCCTCACGTACGGCGAAGTCTTCGGTGCCCTTGAGCGGGTCACGCGCGGCGTCGGTCGGAAGATCAACCTCACCGTGTACACCGCCGCCGAGTTTGCACAACGCACGCGAACCGAAAACGCGTTCGTGACACGGGTGCTCGAACAGCCGAAACTCTGGGTGATAGGAACGGCAGATGACCTCCCCGTCGCCGCTTGAGCGTCTCGCAGGTCCGGGGAACGTCCTCGCAAAGGAAGTTCCTGATGCGAAGGAGTTTGCGGGCTTGGTTCGTTCCGGCCTGGCGCGGTTGAAGGACGCGGAGAACGACACGAACTCGCTGGACAGCAGATTCGATCTCGCCTACAGCGCCGCTCACGCACTCTGTCTGGCGGCGCTGCGCCACCATGGGTTCCGTCCGTCGAAGCGCTACATCGTTTTTCAGGTGCTGCCGGACACTCTCGGATTGGGGCCGGAAGTCTGGCGCATCCTGTCGAAGTGTCACGACATGCGAAATCGGACCGAGTACGAGGGTGTGCTCGACGTTGACGACAGGCTGGTCTCGGATCTTGTCGACGCCTGTAGGAAGGTTGCAGAGAAGGCAAAAGGTCTACCGCCAATTCCGGAGAAGTCGAAGTAAACAGGAATCGCTGAGCCTGATCTGAGCGGTCGCCCGCAGAAGGGTTGGATCAAGGCCGTCATGGCCATCCTTATTCATCCCGAACTCATCAACGCGCCATACCGCGTTCTTGCTGAGCAGGCGGATGTCGCCCTTGGTACTGTCGGCGGCTGCATGACCGACCTGGCTGCTCGCGGGCTTCTACTCGACGGCAAGAACGGTCGAAGAGTCGGTGACCGTCAGGCACTCGTCGCACTATGGGTACAAGCCTACGTCGAAGGACTTCGTCCCAAACTGAAAGAACGACGCCTTCAGGTTCGCGCTGACGAAAAGCAGGAAATTTGGCGGCGCTTGCAGACGGTCATGACCGAACACGCGCAGCCATGGGCGATCACTGGTGCTGACGCCGCCGAGCGCCGCACTCACTTCTTTCGCGCGGAAGAGACAGAGATCTACGCCACCCTTCGTGCGCTCGAGGACCGCGACACCCAGAAGGCTCTGGTCGCCCAACCTGCCGCACGTGCCGGCAATCTGCTAGTCATCGAACCGCCAGGCCCGCTTGCGATGCCGGATCAGCACGATCACGATTTCCCCGTTGCTCCTGATTTGCTGGCCTACGCTGAACTGCGATATCGCGGCACCGAACAGGCGCTAGAGGCTGCCGAGTTGCTCTTGCCCAGAGTCCTGAACCATGCCGCGAATTGAGCCAAGCCTGGTTCCCGTCGTGACCGATCTGGAGCGCGGGCGGCGCGAGCTCGGCATTCCGTTCGGCATCGTGGGTGCCCTGGTTCCAGAGCTCCTTCTGGACCTTGCTCGGCGTTGATGGACAGCGATTTCTCGACGTCGCCCTGAGCAATACCGTGCGGGCAGTCCTCGATCGCTTCGATGAGCCCGAGGCCGATGTCATCGGAATTGCGGCTGGCAAGAGGGGACGGGGCTTAATCGAAGACCAGCATCGAACCGAAATCTTCGAACTCTTCCGCTGGTATCGTCTTGGGACCGGCTTGTAGCTTCGTGTGCTGGACCCTACCCGGACACACCAAGCGCGTATTTCATGCGCCGTCACGAATACGCGCTTCGCATTGACGCTCGAATAGTCACCGCGCGAGCCGGGAGGAGCCAGGCTGCCCTGACCCCTCCCCAAGCCACCACACAGGTCCGGCTAAAGCCGGACGCTACATTTGTGGCGCCACCACACAGGTCCGGCTAAAGCCGGACGCTACATTTGTGGCGCCATCACACAGGTCCGGCTAAAGCCGGACGCTACATTTGTGGCGACACAGGTCCGGCTGAAGCCGGACGCTACATTTCCGCTAGAACCCCAGCCTCAGCGAGAGTTGCATCACGCGCGGATCGCCGGCCAGCGACGAGATGACACCCGCGTTGGCGCCGGCGATGTTGGCCGCCGGCAGTCCGAAGTTCGCGCGATTGAAGACGTTGAAGATGTCGGCGCGAATCGTCGCATTCCCCCGGCTGGTGATGTTGAACCGGCGCTGAATGCTCAGGTCAAACGTGGTCCACCCGGGCCCGCGCAGGATGTTGCGGCCCGCGTTCCCGAAGGCGCCTGACGGCACGGCGGTGAACGCCGCCGGGTTGAACCATTGCGCCACCGTCCCGGCGCCCGCCGGGTCGCCCGTGAGGTTCGGCACGCCGGTCTGGTCCGCGCCGACGTTGTTGTTCCCCTGTGTCACGGTAAAGGCCCGGCCGGAGCGCGCACTGTAGATGCCGCTCAGCAGCCAGCCACCGAGAAGCTGGCCGCCGACGCCGTTCTGCAGCATCGGCTTGCCGGGTCCGAAGGGCAACTCGACGATGAAGTTGGCGACCAGGCGATGACGCACATCGAAATCGCTCGGCCCCTCCCATGACTTGAGATCGCGCGTGTTCTGGGCGCGGCCCGACGAGGCGCTGAGATGCTCGGGCGCCTGATCGCGCGAGTTGCCAAGCGTGTACGACGCCCGATAGCTGTAGCCCTGGCTGAGCCGCTTCTCGAACGACAGGTCGACGCCCTTGTAGTTGGCCTCGCCGTTCATCTCGCGCGTCTGGATGTTGCCGAAATTCGGGAACGGCACCGGGCCGTTGGCGGCTTGCGTCCCGGCCAGAGGCTGATTGAGGTTGCGGAGCACGGCGAGGTGCCGCGTGAACGAACCCACCGCGTCAGCCGAGGCCACGAAGTTCGTGCCGATCTGACGTTCGATCCCGGCGCCAAACTGCTGCACCATCGTCCGGGGCGAGTCCTGGGTAGCCGCACGCAGCTTCAGATTGCGGATGATGAGGTTCGACGGATCGAGATAGTTGGCCGGAAACCCGTCGCGGAGCAGCAGGATGGGCACGGTGGCACCCGACGCCGAGTTGACCT
Source organism: Acidobacteriota bacterium (assembly GCA_009694735.1). Taxonomy (GTDB): domain Bacteria; phylum Acidobacteriota; class Vicinamibacteria; order Vicinamibacterales; family UBA2999; genus 12-FULL-67-14b. The sequence continues at coordinate 3,683 of SHUG01000131.1, forward strand.
GGATGTTCCGCAGACCCAGTGGATTCAGCGCCAACTGGTCTTCAGAGCCGATGCGATCGAACTGGTTGTAGAACACTCCGTAGCCGCCGCGAATCAACGTCTTGTCGTTGAAGCGGTAGATGGCGCCGAGGCGCGGCGCGAAGTTGTCCCGGTCGGGGTTGACCAGTGCACGATCCGCCAGCGATCCGTCCTTGGCGAACACCAGCCCGCCCGCACCGCCCGCCGCGGTGGGATCGAAGTTCGCCAGCCGGTTGTCTTGTTCCGTGGCCGGTGGCATGAAGTCGTAGCGGACTCCAAGATTCAGCGTCAGCTGGTCGGTGGGCTTCCAGTCATCCTGCACGTAGAAGGACGTCGAATAGAGCTTCTGCGTGACGATGAACACGTTGGTCAGCTCCGCACGATTGGCGTAGCCGAGCAGGAAGTCGGAGTAGGCGTTGCCCGTGAACGTCGCCTGGAAGCGCAGGTTGCCGCGCGTCGGCGCCACGTCGAAGTATTCATTGGTCATCGGCGTCATGATGTCGACGCCAAATTTCAACTGGTGCCGGCCGCGCAGCCAGGTCAGCGTGTTGAGCCATTGCACCTGGTTGGTGTGCTGGAACTTCGGCATGAAGTTGGGCGAGCCCATGCGGATGTGCCCGTCGATGTCGATGCCGACGATGCCGCCGGCCACGCGCGGATCGGCGGGTACGCCGCGAAAGCCGATCTGCGCCATGCCGTCCTCGCCGAACGGATCCTGCGTGCCGTCGTTGGTGCCTCGCGCGTACGAGATGCGCGCCTCGTTGATCAGGTTGGACCCGAGCACCTTGTTCCAGCCTCCGACCACGGCGTGCGAATTAAGATCGTTCTTGCCCCATGCCGAGGTCGACGTGCCGTCGAGCACGCCGCCGAAAAAACCCGGAACGTAGCGGAACCGGTTGCTGCCGATATAGCGGGCAAAGACGTGCCCGCCGCCGCCGAGGGTCAGGTCGACCCGCGCGAGATAGCGATCGGCTTGGTCTTCAACGTTCGGCTGGCGGATGAAATTGTTCGCGCCGGTGGCGTTGGGCAGCGGCACCAGGGCCATGACGCGCGCCGCCACCGGGTCGATGCGGTCCGACGGGATGGTGTTGTTGGGGAATGGCAACTGGGTCAAGGGATCCCGGATCGCCGTCGTGAAGACGCCGCGCCGCTGGTCCGCCGACATGACATTGCCGGTTCGCAGCACGCCCTGCTTGATGCGCGTGCCCTCGTAGTCGGTGAAGAAGAACGCGCGGCTCTTCATCAACGGTCCGCCGAGATTGCCACCGAACTGATTCTGTTTGTTGGCGGGCTTCGGTTGGTTGGCCGCCTTCGCGAAGTAGTTGATGGTGTCGAAGCGGTCGTCACGGTAGAAGTCGTAGGCCGTGCCGCGGAAGGTGTTCGCCCCCGACTTGGTGTTGACGATGATCGCCGCGCCCGGTGACCAGCCGTATTCGGCCGCGTACGGGCTCGTCACCACTTTGAACTCGTCGATGGCATCGACCGAGGGACGCGAGATCTGCGTGGTCAACTCCTGAACATTGGTGGAGAAACTGTTGTTGGCCACCCCGTCCAGAAGAAAATTGTTCTGCAGGCTGCGGTTGCCGTGCACGCTGACGCCGCCCGTGCGGCCGGCCCCGGTGCCGCCGGACTGTTCGGTGTAACGATCGCTCTGGACGCCCGGCACCATCGCCAGCAGGTCGTCCCAGTTGCGAATGGCGAGCGGCAGCTTGTCGACCTCGTTGCGGTCGACCACGGTGCCGAGCACGGCCGATTCGGTGCTGAGAAGGGGCGTGACCCCCTCGACTTTGACCGTTTCTCCGATCGCTCCGACCGCCAGCGACATGTCAAGGCGCGAACGCGCGCCGGTCTCGATCCTCACGGTCTGTTCGAAGCTTTGAAAGCCCGGGGCCTCGGCTTGAATGAGGTACTCGCCCGGCGCCAGGTTGACCACGAGGTAGGTGCCGCTTCCCGTGGTGGTCACCGTCGACACCACGCCGGTCGCGAGGCTCGTGACGGTGACTCTCGCCTTCGCCAGCACGGCGTCCGAGGAATCTTTCACGACGCCAGTCAGCGTCGCGCGGTCGACTTGCGCATAGGTGGTTGCGGCAAAGGCCAACAACAGGGCGGCCACCGCGGTGGCACGCTGAATGACTCGTGACATTAGCTCTCCTCCTCTACAATTTCGCGACCGAACCGCGATTTCCTGGCGGCGCCACGAGCGGCACTCTCGCGTCGGGCGGCGGCCAGGCCCGAAACGCGGCATAACGAGGGTCATCGCTGGCGGCCATCGATCGACGGGTGCCCGCCAGCACGTTGAGGTAATACGCGTTATACCCGTACGCGGTGACGAACGGGTGATAACCCGACCGAACCAAGACGAGGTCGCCGTGACGCACGGTGAGCGTGCGATCGGTGCGGCGATCGTACAGCCGCTGCAACCCATAGGCGTCGGCATGCTCGAAACGGTAGTAGTAGACCTCCTCCAGCTTGACTTCACCCGGAGGGCGATCCGTGTCGTGCTTGTGGGGAGGATAACTGGACCAGTTGCCCGCGGGGGTGAAAACCTCACAGACGAGCAAGCGGTCCGCGGGGAAGTCCGGGGGCATGATGTCGACAATCTGGCGGGTGGCGTTACCGCCGCCTCGGATCTCAAACCCGCAATCTTCGGGACGAACCAGGCGCGGCTCGAGACGCTGGCGCGACGGTGCGCGGCCGTCGGCGAGCTCGGTACGAACGTCGGCTGCCACGGAAAACGAGGTGCGCGGTGGCAGATACAGAGCGTGTGGGTAGTCGGCGAAGACGCTGCGTCGTGGCCCGAGCGTCACGGTGACGGTCAGGCCCTTCCCGCTCGTGTGGGTCACGCGACAACAACCAGCGAGGAGTACCAAACAGCACTCCGCCGCACCGGTGTTGTGGATCCACAGTTTGCCGGGCACGACCTGGCGCACCGCGAAGTGCACGTACCGCCAGCCCGCCCGCGCGCGGGTCACCTCAACCGTGGTGCCCGTGCGACTGGACGGAATCGGCGACGATGGGTACTGCACTCTGGACGCCAATCGGCGGGATAGTATCATCCGCGCGATGATTCGTATCGCCAACGCGCCATGTTCGTGGGGCATTCTGGAATTCGCCAGTGACACCGTGGCGGCCTCATCTACGACCGTGCTCGACGAGATTCGGGAAACCGGATACGCCGGTACGGAGCTGGGTGACTGGGGCTTCATGCCGACCGATCCCGGGCACCTTCGTCACGAGTTAGCCGCGCGCGAGCTGCAACTGGTCGGCGCGTTTGTTCCCGTGGCGCTGGCCGACCTGACGACACACGGTGCCGGCGTGGAAACCGCGGTGCGGACGGCGTGCTTGATGCGCGATGCCGGGGCGACCGACGCGTTCGTGGTCCTGTCCGATGACAACGGATCGGTGCCGGCGCGCGAGCAGAACGCCGGACGCATCACTGCCGAGCACGGGCTGTCCGACACCGCCTGGGCGACGTTCGCCGCCGGCGCCGAAGCCGTGGCCCGCGCGGTGCGCGACCGGACGGGACTGCGCACGGTCTTTCATCCCCATTGCGGCGGCTACGTCGAAACCCCGGCGGAAATCGACGAGCTGATGCGACAGACGGATCGATCGCTGCTGGGCCTGGTCCACGACAGCGGGCACATCATGTACGGCGGCGGCGATCCGCTGCGTGTGCTCGAGCAGCACGCCGACAGGGTCTGGCACGTCCACTTCAAGGATTGCGACCTGGCCGTCGCCCGCCAAGCGCGTGACCAGGGTCTCGGCTACCTCGCCGCCGTCCGCGCACAGCTGTTCTGCGAGCTCGGCGCCGGCGCCGTCGACTTTCCGGCCATCGTCGCGGCGCTGCAGCGGAGGCAGTACGACGGTTGGGCCGTGGTCGAGCAAGACGTCTTCCCGGGATACGGCACACCACAGGAGAGCGCCAGGCGAAGCCGGGCGTATCTGCGGAACCTCGG
>SHUG01000132.1 GCA_009694735.1 Acidobacteriota bacterium
GATACGGGAATGCTCAGTTACTACAAGGGGCGCGCGTCGGCGCTCGAAATCGACGGCGACCAGCTGACCGCGATCTACGAAGACGGACGGGTGCCGTTGGCTGCAGGTCCGGCTAACCACCTTCGCCAAGGCTACGGCGGTCAAGAAGCCGGACGCCACATCGTTTACGCGGACTTGAACCAGGCGACGGTTTCGCGCAGCCCCTCTTCGAGCGTCACCGTCGGCCGATAACCCAGCAGGCGTTCCGCCTTGGTGATGTCGGCCTGCGAATCACGCACGTCGCCCATGCGGGCGGCTTCGTAGACCGCCTCGGCATCGGAGCCGAGAATCTTCTTCAGCGTTGCCAGCAGCTCGTTGAGCGACACGCGGCCGCCGGTGGCCACGTTAAATACTTCCCCAGCCACGGCCGGCGTTTCGGCTGCGCGCAGCACGCCGTCGACGACGTTGGTCACAAACGTGAAGTCGCGCGTCTGCCCACCATCGCCGTAGATCATCGGCCGCGTGCCCTCAATCAGGGCCTTGATGAACAGCGAGATCACGCCGGAGTACGGCGAGCCGGGGTCCTGCCGCGGGCCGAACACGTTGAAGTACCGCGTCGTCACCACCTCGAGGCCGTAGAGGCGGGTGAACATCTGCCCGTACTGCTCGCTCATCAGCTTCTGCAGCGCATACGGCGTCATCGGCTTGGTCGGCATGTCTTCGCGCTTGGGCAGCGTGGGCTGATCGCCGTAGACCGATGACGAGCCCGCGAACACCACCCGTTTCACACCGCCGTCGCGTGCCGCGACCAGGATGTTGAGCATGGCATCGACGTTCGCCCGGTGCGACTCGACGGGGTTTTTCACCGATCGCGGCACCGACGGAATGGCCGCCTGGTGCAGCACGTAGTCGACGCCGTCAACCGCCGCCGTGGCCGCCGACGCGTCAGCCAGATCGGCCGCGACGAATTCAACGCCGGGTTGCAGGTTGTGCCGGAAGCCCGTGACCAGGCTGTCGACGACGCGAACGGTGTGGCCGCGGGAGATGAGCGCCGCGGACAAGTGCGAGCCGATGAAGCCCGCGCCACCGGTAACGAGGTATGTGGACATGTATAAATAAGGAATTACGAAGAACGAATTACAAAAGGATGGGGTTTTGTTATTTGTTCTTCCATATTCGTTCTTCTAAATTCGTTCTTCCCGTAAGTGCCGCAGTGAGCCTATAAGCCGAATTCTGTCCCATGACGCCCTTGCGGACCCCACGAGGGTAATCATTCCTCTAGCCCCGGCATTGCTGACGGGATCGAGCAACCTACCCGGAAGCTTCAGGCGGGCCGCCATCATTCGCTTCCCTATTTGGTCTTGCTCCGTGCGGGGTTTGGCCTGCCACTCTTGTTACCAAAAGCGCGGTGGGCTCTTACCCCACCATTTCACCCTTACCCCGCCGTCGCCCTCGACCTTGCGGTCTCGGGCCATGGCGCGGCGGTATATTTTCTGTGCCACTGTCCGTCGGGTCGCCCCGCCCGGGAATTACCCGGCGCACTGCCCTGTGGAGTTCGGACTTTCCTCTCCCGCCAGCACTTCTCCCCTTGCGGCGAGGTTACTGATGGCAGCGATTACCCGGCTCACTGCGGCGAATCTAGTTTGCGTCTTTCTCCTGCGAAATTTGGTACTGCTCCAGCTTCTTATAGAGGTTACTACGCGGCGTGTCGATCACTTCGGCCGTCTTGGAGATGTTCCACCCATGCTCCCTCAGCCTGGCCACCAGGTACGCGCGTTCGGACCCCGACTTGAACTCTTGCAGGGTGACGGCCTCCATCCAGGCCGGCGACTCGCGAGCCACCACCACGCCGCCGGGGCCGGCCAGCATCGGCGCATCGCCGCGAATGGCGCCGCCGTCGGGAATGTCGCGCGCGTCAATCGGTTCCGCGCTCGTCATGATCATCAGGCGCTCGACGAAGTTACGCAGCTCGCGAATGTTGCCGCGCCAGTGCTGCTGCTTCAGGCGCTCCATGGCGGCGGCGGTAAAGGTCTTGCGGTGAAAATTATTGTCGCGGGCGAACAGGTCGGCGAAATGCCGCACCAGCGCCGGAATGTCGTCGCGGCGGTCGCGCAGCGCCGGCACGTGGATCGGCACCACGTTCAGGCGATAAAACAGGTCCTCGCGGAAGGTGTGGCGATCGATCTCTTGCTCGAGGTTCTTGTTGGTAGCGGCAATCACCCGCACGTCGACCTTGATGATGCGGTTGCTGCCAAGGCGCTCGAGTTCCTGCTCCTGCAGCACACGCAGCACCTTGGCCTGCGTCTTGAGGCTCATGTCGCCGACTTCGTCGAGGAAGATGGTGCCCTTGTCGGCCTGTTCGAACTTGCCGATCTGGCGGTCGGTGGCGCCGGTGAACGACCCTTTCTCGTGGCCGAACAACTCGGATTCGATCAGCTCGTCGGGAATGGCCGCGCAGTTCACCTGCACGAACGCGCCGTCGCGGCGCAGGCTGTCGCGGTGAATGGCCCGCGCGACCAGTTCCTTGCCGACACCACTCTCGCCCCAAATCAGCACCGTGGCGCTGGTCGGCGCCGCCTTGTGAATGGCGCTCCGCACCACGGCCAGCGATGGTGAATCGCCGACGATCTGGTACTTCTTTTCGGCATCGCGCCGATAGCTCTTGTTCTCGGACTTCAGCCGGCGCGTATCGACCGCGTTGCGCACGATGACCATCAGCCGGTTGGTGTCGAGGGGTTTCTCGATGAAGTCAAAGGCGCCCAGGCGGGTGGCCTCGACGGCGGCGTTAATGGTGCCGTGACCCGAGAACACCACGATCGGCGTGTTCTCGACCATGTGCTTCAGCTTCTGAAGCACCTCCATGCCGTCCATGCCGGGCATTTTGATGTCGAGAAATACCAGGTCTGGCGACTCGCGCTCCACCAGCTTCACGCCTTCGTCGCCGGTCGCCGCCTGCATCACTTCATAGCCCTCGTACTCGAGCACCATCTTCAACGAGTCGCGAATCGCCGGCTCGTCGTCGATCACGAGAATGCGCGGCTTCACCGCTGCTCCGTGCGAACGGTGCGGATGGCGCGCGCGTCGGCATCCGGGTCGTACAGGAACACGGCGAGCACGTCACCCGCCCGGGCGGCGCCCACCACGCGGCGGAAGCCGGCAATCGAATTCACGGGCTGGCGGTTGACCTCGAGAATGATCGCGCCCCGCTCGATGCCCGCGTCGTAGGCCACTGACAGCGGCTCGACGCGCTGCACGAGCAGCCCGGTCATGCCGGGCGGGATGTCGAAGCGATGGGCGTTGCGGTCGTCGATCTCCACCAGGCTCAGTCCCAACTCACCCGGCCCGGTGCGCTGCGTCGAACGCTCGACCGGCGACGCCGGCGGCGTCTCGGCGCGCTGCGGGCGTTCGGCCAGTTTCAGGGTGACCTCGCGGGCGCGTCCGTCGCGCACAAACTCGAGCCGCGCGCTGGTGCCAGGCTGGCGGGAGGCAATCTCGCGAATCAGGCTGTCGTGGGTCTTGACCGGGGCGCCATCCACCGAGGTGATGACGTCGTACGGGCGGAGGCCGGCACGGGCACCGGGCGAGCCGGCGGTGACGTCTTGCACCAGCGCGCCGTCACCGCGCGTCAGCTTGAGTGACGCCTGCAGGTCGGGATCGACGTCGCGGAGCGTGACGCCGATGTAGCCCCGTTCGACGCGGCCAAGCGTCTTCAGCTGCGGCAGCACGCCACGCGCCTGGTTGATCGGCACGGCGAAGCCAATGTTGTTGGCCTGCCGGCTGATGGCCGAGTTGATGCCAATCACCTGGCCGCGGGCGTTGATCAGCGGGCCACCGCTATTGCCGAAGCTGATCGCCGCGTCGGTCTGGATGTAGTTGTCGAGGCTGGCATCGAACAGCTTGCGGCCAATAAAACTGACCACCCCCACCGTGACGGTGTGTTCGTAGGCGAGCGGGTTGCCAATGGCGCAGACCCACTCGCCGACCCGCAACCGGTTCGAGTCGCCAAGGGTGGCATGCGGAAACGGCGTGGGGCCGGAGATCTTGATCAGCGCGATGTCGGTGTCGGGGTCTGACCCGACGACCTCGGCCCGCAGGCTGCGGCCATCCGCCAGCTTCACGGTGAGCTGTTCGGCGCCCTCGATCACGTGATGATTGGTCAGGATGTGCCCGGCCGGATCGATCAGGAACCCGGTGCCGGTGCCGCGGCGCGGCGCGGCGCCGCCGCGGCGGTCAAGGTCAAGCGGGTCGCCCTCGCGTTGCGCGCCGTCCTGCATCAGCCGGCGGGCCCGACGGCTGCGGGCAGTGGCGTCGATGTTGACGACCGCCGGATTCATCCTGGCGGCGATGTCGGCAAAGTTCAAAGACGCCGGGTTGAATTTCTCCCCGGACGCGGTGGCCGGCATGCCCGGCGCGCTATCGCGCAGCTCGACCGGTGAGCCTTCCGCTCGACGCGAGGAATTCAACCCGGTGTCTTCCGGGGACACCGGCACGCGCGGCGTCGACAGGATGATCCCAACCAGGATGCCGATGATGCCGGTGAGCGCGGCGGTGGTCCACGCAAACTGCCGCGTCATGATGGGTTCATTATAAGGGCCACAAACCCTTCCTCGTCCAAGGTGGGAATGCCCAGCGCGGTCGCCTTCTCGAGTTTGCTGGCCCCCGGTTCCGCACCGACGATCAGGCCGGTGGTCTTCTTGCTGACCGAACTCGTCACCTTGGCGCCCAGCGCTTGTAACTTCTGTTGGGCCTCTTCGCGGGTCATTCCCGGAACTTCGCCGGTAATCACGTAGGTCTTGCCCAACAGCGGTTGCGGTCCGGCCGGCGCCACCTTGCGCTCCCCCACGGTCGTGAGCCCTGCCGCCTGGAGGCGCTCGATCAGATCGCGGTTGCGCGGCTCGTCGAACCAGGTGCGCACGGCCTCCGCCAGCACCGGTCCAATCTCGCGCACCTGCTGCAGCTGGTCGCGCGACGCCGCCTGCACCTCGGCCACCGACCCGAAGTGATCGGCAAGGACTTGCGCGCCGCGCTCGCCCACGTGGCGGATGCCCAGCCCGTAGAGGAGCCGCCACACCTCGTTGCCCCGGGACTTGTCGATCTCGCTCATCACCTTGGCGGCCGACTTCTTGCCCATGCGCTCGAGCCCCGCGAGGGCTTCGGCGGTGAGGTGATACACGTCGGCCAGGCTCTTCACCAGGCCCGACTCGGTGAGCTGCGCGACCAGCGACTCGCCCATGCCCTCGATGTTCATCGCGCCCCGCGACGCGAAGTGCTCGAGGCCGCGGCGCAGCTTCGACGGGCACGAGCTGTTCTCGCATCGCCACACGGCCTCATCGTCCGGCTTGTGCAGCGGGCGGTTGCACACGGGACAGTGCGTCGGCATCACCCAACGCGCCAGTGGGCGGTCCGGATCCGTATTGACCGGCCCGACGACGCGCGGGATCACGTCGCCGGCCTTCTCGATGATCACGAGCTCGCCGGGGCGAATGTCCTTGCGAATGATGTCGTCGGGATTGTGCAGCGTGGCCATGGAAATGGTGGAGCCGGCGACCACGGTCGGCTCGAGCCTGGCGAATGGCGTGGCGGCACCGGTGCGGCCGATGTTGACCTCAATGCGGTGCAGCATAGCCATCTTGCGTTCAGCCGGGAACTTGAACGCCGTCGCCCACCGCGGAAACTTCGACGTCGTGCCCAACCGCTCGCGCTGGGCCAGGTCATTCAGCTTGATGACGACGCCGTCGGTTTCAAACGCCAGGGCGCCGCGCTTGTCGCGCCACTCGTTGCAGAAGTCGATCACGGCATCAATCCCGTCGCAGTGGCGCCAATGCGGCTCCACCGCCATCCCCCACGCCTTGAGGTCCTGCAGCATCGCTGCATGTAGAGGCGGACCTTCAGGTCCGCCTTCAGGAATCACCACCTGGTACATCCACGCCGACAGTCCTCGCTTCGCCACCAGCGCGGGATCGAGATTCCGCATGGCGCCGGCCGCCGTGTTTCGCGGGTTGGCGAACAACGGCTCGCCAGCGGCTTCCTGCTCCTGGTTCATCCGTTCGAAGGCCTTCTTCGACAGGTACACCTCGCCGCGAATCTCGACCCTCGCCTGGGGACCGTGCTCGAGCGACAACGGCACCGCGCGGACGGTCCGCACGTTGCGGGTGACGTCTTCGCCGCGCGTACCGTCGCCGCGCGTGGCGCCGCGCACCAACTGGCCCCGATCGTAGGTCAGCGCAATGCTCAACCCGTCGATCTTGAGTTCAGCGACGTACGACGGTGACGCTGCTATCGCGAGACCCTTGCGCACACGTTCGTCAAACGCCCGCAGATCATCTTCGTTGTAGGCGTTGTCGAGGCTGAGCATGGGCTGGGCGTGCTCGACGGTGACAAAGCCCTCGGCCGGACGCCCGCCAACGCGTTGCGTCGGCGAGTCTGGAGTCAGCAAGTCTGGATGCGACGCTTCGAGGGCCTTGAGTTCGTTCATCAAGGCGTCGAACTCGGCGTCGGAAATCTCCGGCGCGGCATGCATGTAGTAGAGCTCTTCGTGCCGGCGGATCTTCTGTCGGAGTTGGTCGATGCGCTCGGCGGGGATCATTCAATGCCTTACACAAAAGCACTGAAACACGGAAGCTCAGAGAAACTAATGGATGCCGGTGTTTCCGTGATTCTGTGTTTCCGTGCGATGCATTTCTACCGGTCGCGCAACAGCACGTAATCAGCGAGCCCCATCAGGGCCTCGCGTTCGCGGCTGGGCGAGAACTGGCGCAGCTGGCGCTTGGCGGTCTCGCCGAACTCCACCGCGCGATCGTAAGCGTAGTCGAGCGAACGGTGCTCGGCCAGTAACGTCTTGATGCGCGCCCAGTTCTCGGCGCTCACGTCGCGGTCGCGCACCGCGTTGCGAATCAGGTCACTGGCCTCGGCGCCGCCGTACTCGAGCAGGTGAATGGTCGGCAGCGTGATCTTGCCTTCGCGCAGGTCACCACCCACCGGCTTGCCGATCACCTCGGCCGCTCCGGTGAAGTCCAGCAGGTCGTCCACCAGCTGGAACATCGTTCCCAGGCTGAAGCCGTACTCGCGCAGCGCCTGTTCCTTGTCGGCGCCCACTTCACCGAGAATGCCGCCAATCTGCGCGCACCCGCCGAATAGATACGCCGTCTTGCGGTGAATGATGTCGAAGTGCTCGTCTTCAGTCAGATCGACGACGCCGTTCTTGGTGAGCTGGTAGAGCTCGCCTTCAATCATCCTCAGGGTGACGTCGCACAGCAGCCGCACGACGTCGAGCTTGTCCTGCGTCAGCGCCATCGCCATCGACTTGATGTAGAGGAAGTCGCCGGCCAGTACGGTAACGTCGTTGCCCCACTGCGAGTGCACGGCCTTCCGCCCGCGGCGAATATCCGCATCGTCGATGATGTCGTCGTGCACCAGCGTGGCGGTGTGAATGAACTCAACCACCGCGGCATTGGTGATGGCGCGGGGGCCGATGTAACCACAGAGGCGCGACGCCATGAGCAGCACGGCCGGTCTGACTCGCTTGCCGCCGCTCTTCTGGAGGTAATTGCCGATCTCCGGGATGACATGGATCTGCGACTGCACCTGCTCGGCGAACTCGCGTTCGACGGCGAGCAGGTCCTCACGGACGGGCTCAAACAGCTGAATTAGATCGGCTTGGGTCCGGGGTGCGGCGTT
>SHUG01000133.1 GCA_009694735.1 Acidobacteriota bacterium
GCCCAAGGATGGCCGCGACCCGAACGACAAAACCAAGCCGAAGGGACCGTCGTGATGACCCACGGCGCGCGCGTCGCGTCGGCCGTGCTCAGCGCCCTGATCCTGGGATCGGCCCTGGCCGCGTGTGCGCCGGCCGCACCAGCGGCGTACCGCGCGCCGCGAACCCCGGAAGGCACGCCCGACATCGGCGGCATCTGGCAGGCGAACAACACCGCGAACTGGAATATCGAAGCCCACCCGGCGAAGCCAGGCCCGGTGTTCACGCTGGGCGCCGCCTTCAGCGTGCCCCCTGGCCTGGGCGTCGTCGAAGGCGACGAGATTCCGTACCTGCCAGAAGCCGTGGCCAAGCGAAACGCGAACGGCGCCAGCTGGACGACTCTCGACCCCGAGATCAAGTGCTTCATGCCCGGCATCCCGCGCGCCACCTACATGCCCTACCCGTTCCAGATCGTGCAGTCGGCCGACAACATCCTGATGACTTACGAGTTCGGCAGCACCAGCCGCATCGTCCGGATGAACAGCCAGGAGAAGAGCCCCGCGCCCGCGTGGATGGGGTGGTCACTCGGTCGCTGGGAGCGCGAGACCCTCGTCATCGACGTGATCGATCACATGGAAGACACCTGGTTCGACCGCGCCGGCAACTATCACAGCGATGCGCTCAAGGTCACCGAGCGCTATACCGCCATCGACGCCAACACGCTGCACTACGAGGCCACCGTCGAGGATCCGAAAGTCTTTTCGAAGCCGTGGAAGATGAGCATGCCGCTCTATCGCCGCCGCGAGCCCAACGCGCGACTGATGGAGTACAAGTGCGTCGAGTTCGCCGAAGAGCTGATGTACGGACACCTGCGGAAGAAATAACGAAGAACGAATTTAGAATTAAGAAGTGTTGACACTTCTTGCGGTCGCGCTGGCTGTCGCCCTGGGCGGCTGTTCGCTGGCGACGCGCGCGGGCGTGGCCTTGCTCTACGACAAGGCCGACCTCCCCGTATCCCAGATCGCTCGCGACCTCTGCTACACCGCCAGCTCGCCATGCGACACCCCGCGCCACACGCTCGACCTGTATCAGCCCGCCGGCAAGGCCTGGCCGGTCATTGTTTTTGTTCACGGCGGTAATTGGGACAGCGGCGACAAGAACTATCGAACCGGCGGCGCCGACGTGTACGCCAACATCGGCCGCTTCTATGCCACGCGCGGCATCGGCGTGGCCGTGATCAATTACCGGCTACCACCGAACGTCGCCTGGCCCGCCCAGGTGGACGATGCGCGGGAGGCAGCAGCGTGGGTCCGCGGCAATATCGAACGCTACGGCGGTCGTCCGGATCGCGTGTTCCTGATGGGCCATTCGGCGGGCGCGCACCTGGTCTCGCAGGCCGCGCTCACCACCACCAGTGCCGGCGTTCGCGGCGTGATCGCCGTCAGCGGCGCTGCGCTCGATCTCACCGACGAACAGACCTATCAACTGGGGGCGGATCGCGATTACTACCGGGCGCGCTTCCAGGGTGATGATCGCAGCGAAGAGTGGAAGCGCCGCGCGTCTCCCGCGCTCTTCGCCAACGCGAAGGCGCCGCCATTCCCCATCCTCTACGCCACTGGCGAGACGAAGGCGCTGCAGCGGCAGTCGCAGGTCCTGCATGAAACGCTGACGAAAGCTGGCGGCAGCAGCGCATTAGTGCCGATTCATGGCGAGAGCCAGACGCGCATGGTGCTGGTACTGAGTCGAGCCGACAAGGCCGCGGCGCCCGCGATCGTTCAGTTTGTCGGCAGGTTCGGCGGCTGAGCCGCCGGCCGTCACCTGCGCTATGATCCGCCCATGCACCGGGTCTTGAACGCGAAGCTGACCTATGAGGACTACGCGTCGGCTCCCGCCGATGGGATGACGTATCAGATTCTCGATGGGGAGTTGCTCGTGACCCCTGCGCCCAGCCCTTTCCACCAGCGCGCATCCAAGCGATTGCAGCGCCAACTCGAAGCCTTCTTCGAAGACACCGGCGTGGGCGAGGTCTTTAACGCGCCGCTCGATCTGATCCTGTCGGCGCACGACATCCTGCAGCCGGACCTCGTGGTGGTGACCGATCCCACGATCATCAGCAGCCGCGGCATTGAAGCTCCGCCGCTACTGGTGGTCGAGGTGCTCTCCCCGTCGAGCATCAAGCATGATCGGCAGGTGAAGGCGCGACGCTACGCCTTTTTGGGTGTCGCGCACTACTGGATCGTCGATCCCGATGCTCGCCGCTTGGAGTGCTTCGCGCTGAGCGATGGCGCCTACCAAGCGACCACCGCCGCTGATGCGCCTACCAAGGTCGAAATCTCTGGCTTCACAGGGTTGGTCATCGACCTCGGCGCGATCTTCAGGTAGCTCGTCCCCTTCCATCGCGGTCGTCTGCCACCCGCCCACGGGTTGACGTGTCGAACGTGACTACTCCAGCGACTGGACGTCGATGCGGTCCTTGTCCCGGCCCGTCGCCAGTTTGTTGCGGATGAAGGCGTCGCGGCCGATGAAGTCGACGTCGAGTGAGCCGAACACGCCTCGCAGCCGGGTCGGCCAAGCCTCATCGAACACCAGGCCAGACAGCTGGGTCAGAATGTCGATGCGCCCGGGGACGACGCCGATTTGATACACGATGCCGGGACGTGCGAAGTCCTGTTCTGAGATGTCTGCGAGGGGAGCCCCGAAGGCGCGCAGCGCCGCGTGAACGCGTCCGGCGTTTTCATCAGTCGCATCGATCCATACGTCCAAATCGCCGGTTGCTCGCGGTCGGCCGTGAATCGCCAGCGCGTAGGCGCCGACGATCAGGAAGCGGACGTCATGGGCGGCGAATGCACGTAACAGATCGAGAAAGTCCTGGTTCATAGGCGGCGCCGCTGTGCAGTTGCCACTGTTCGAGGCTGAGCTTCCAGACTTGCAGGACCCGCACGTCGGGGGGAAGGACCGCCCAATACTCAGCATCGGCACGGTCGTGTTCCGCGAGTGAGGTGAACACCCGAGTGGTGGCACCGGAACGCGTTGCCAAGCGGTCGTCCATGCACACGTAGTATCCCACGCCTGTGCGGCGGTGTTTTGCAGGCCACTCGATGGGGCACCCGCCAATGCTATGATTACAGCCTACGCTTTCATCATGCCTAAACAGCCTATCTCCCTGACGATCGAAGAAACCAATCTGCTCTGGCTCAAGGGTAGGGCACGGGTGACTGCCGGCGGCAGTGTCAGCGCAGCGGTTGACCAGTTGGTGGCCGAAGCGCGGTCCGGACGACTGGGCCGCGCGGAGTCGCCGCGGTCGGTCGTCGGCACGATCGACCTGGCGCAGGATCCGCTGTTGACCGACGCCGACTCCGCCATCCGGGCGGTGTTTGCGGGCTCCCTGGCCCGATCGATTGTTGCGCGCGAGGCGCGCGCACCGCGCTCCTCAAAGACTCAATTGCGGAAGAAGACGGTCCGTGGCTGATCTCGACGCGGTCGTTACTGATTCGCATGCGCTGCTGTTCCACGCCGCCGGCGGCCGGGGACTGGGACTGAAGGCGGCGGCGGTGTTTCGGGCGGCGGAGGAACGCAGTGCCCTCGTCTATGTGCCGATGGCGGTGATGTGGGAGGTGACGCTGCTGGCGCGGGCCGGCAAGGTGAACTTGCGAAGAACCGCCCGCGGCTTCTTCGACGACCTCTTCACCAACCCTGCCTACCAACCCTTCGACCTGACGCGCGAGCAGGTCGTCGCCGCCGACGAACTGCGATTCAACCGCGACCCGTTCGATGCGCTGATCGTGGCTGCCGCACAGGAACTGGCGCTGCCATTGCTCACGCGCGACGCCGAGATTCAGGCAGCCGGCGTCGTCAAGGTGATCTGGTAAGACGCTATTTAAAAGAAATCGTAGTACGCTCTCCCGCCATGTTGAGCCGAGTCCTGGTTAGTGCGCTGTTATTGCCTGTCGCCTGGCAAGGAGCCGCGGGCCCGCCGCCCGCGGAGCAGGCGCGGATGGACGCACAGAACACCGCGCTGCGAGCGATGCTTCAGCCGGCCTTGAAGCTGCCGATGGAGCCCGGCGCGCTCGCCGTGACGGCGCCGCCATCGATCGGCGTGCCGTCGGCGAAGACGGCAGACGCGTCGACCGGAATACCCCCGCTCGTTTGCCGCCAGCGCCCGATGGCATCGAAGTTCTCGAGCGAAAAGCCGAGCGGATCCATTCGCACATGACAGACCGAGCAGGCGGGATTCTGTCGATGCCGCTCCATCTGCGCCCGCATCGACAACGGCCGCCCATCCTCGGTCACGGTCTTCAAGTCGGGTATGTCTGGCGGCGGAGGGGGCGGCGGCATGCCGAGCAGACTCTCGAGCACCCAGAATCCGCGCACGACCGGCGCCGTGCGGTCAGGGTATGAGGTGGCCATCAGCACCGTCCCCTGGCCGAGAATGCCGCCGCGTATGCCGTCGGACAACGTCACGCGCCGAAAGCGCTCGCCGGTCACACCGCGCAGCCCGTAGTGCTGCGCGAGACGCTCGTTCACGAACGAATAGTCGGCCGTGATCAAATCGACGATGCTGCGATCGGCGGCGATCTGACTTTCCACGAACATCGTCGTTTCGCGTTGAAAGGCGCGTCGCAAGTTCTCGTCGAACTCCGGAAAGATGTTGGGATCGGGCAGCACGCCCTGCGCCTTCCGCACGCCCAGCCATTGACCGGCAAAGCTCGTCACCAGCGATGACGCCTTGGCGTCGCGCAGCATTCGTGACACTTGTAGCGTCAGCACCGCCGGTTCGCGCAGCTGGCTGCGCTCCGCCAGCGCGAGCAAGGTGTCGTCGGGGATGCTGTTCCAGAGGAAGAACGACAGCCGCGACGCGAGATCGAGATCGTCGACGCGATAGCTCACGCCGGCCGAGGCCGCCGGCTCGCGCTCGATGCGGAACAGGAAGTTGAAGCTCACGAGCAGCCGTTCGATGGCCGACTGCACGCCGGCCTCGAAGCCGCGTGCTTTCGCCGCAGCGTCGAAGAAGCCGAGCAGCGTAGCCATCTCCTCGGCTGTGGGTGGCCGGCGGTAGGCACGGCGCGCGAGCCGCGTCAGAATTCGCCGCGCGCAGCGGGCCTCTTCTGCCGCCACGGCAGGCTCACCTTCGCCAGGGCTTCCACCGCCGCTAAAGCTCCGGCGGACAGGACGGCGGGCAAGCCCGCACGAGAAGATAAGCCGGCGGCTCGCCGTATCGCCGGCACCAGCACCGCGGTACGGGCCGTTGATCGTCAGCGCGTCAACGGCGGCAAGGCCATCGAACTGCTCGTCTGAGCCGCGTCCGAAATCCACGGCCAGCGGTTGCGCCACCCCTTCTGGCTCCCACGGAGTATCCACGAACGACGCACTCACGACATGCACGCCGGCGCTCACCTGCGCCCGAACCTCGAGTCCCGCATCGGCGGCGTGTAAGTAGAGTTCATACGGCGTGTCGCCGACGATCTCGCCGTTCCAGGTCTGCGGTCCGGGCGTCCCGGTGGCCTCGCCACCCACCTGGAACCGTTTCACGCGCTTGCCGTCGATGCGCAGATCGAGATCCTGCGCGCGGCCCATGCCGACAATGTAGTCGTAGACCTGGCGACGGAGGCGGATCTTGAAGGCGTACTCGCCAGTGAGCGGAAACTGGTGGCGCACGGCGAGTCCGCCGCGTGAGCCGAAGGGCAAGTCGTCGCCGAGGCGGACATCCTGTTCGAGCAGGCGAGGCACGCGGTAGGTCGTTGAGCGCGTCGATTCGGCGAGGGACGGATCGCCGACGGCCAGCCGGCTGATCTCACGTGCCGCGGTCAATTACCGTTCGAGGTGCGCCGGCGACAGTGCGAGGCTGGCCGCGACGTTATCGAACCCATCGTCGGCTTCGTCTTGAAGAAGCAGTGCTGAGGTGTCGATGGTCACGCCGAGAAGGTCGCGGACCGCGTTGCCGTACTCCGTGCGATTGAGACGGTGAGCGCCGACGCGCCCTGGCTCGGGCCGCAACTCGGCGGCGCGATCGAGTGTGTTGATGACGTCGGTGAGGATACGGCCAAGCATGGCCGGATCGGGACGTGCCTGTCTTGGCGGTGGCATCTGGCCGGTGCTCACCTTGTGCAGCACCTTCTCCCAGAGCTCCGGGTGCAATGCGGGATTGGCCAGTGCGGGATCGGCCAACGAGAGGCCACCTGTCCTCAGGCGATCGTTGTGACAGCCGGCGCAGTAAGCAGAGACGAAGGCCCGAAGATCCACTTCGGGCGCCGGCTGGCGCGCGGCGCCCCCGGCGGCGCCGAGTGAAGCCGACGGGTCCGCGCCCCACGCGAGCCCAGCCCACGTCAACGCCACGACGGCAGCAGTACGGGCGAAATGCACGACCACAGACTAATCCGTTTCTGGGAGCAGCCATGTTCTCCTTCAGGCTTTCCGGCCATCCTCGGATTCGTGCGGCGGTGGCGGTTCTCAGCTTCGGACGTCAGGCTACGAAACGCGGACGCCCTTCGCGGATTGACCTCGTCGAAGGAAGGTCTTGATCAGCTCACCCTCACCACACACCGTCATGCCAGAGAGCCGCTTGTACCACTGGCCCTCGGGTATTTCGGGCTCGGCGTCGAGCCACTTCGCGAGCAACTCAAGCTGCGTCGCTGGAATCTGGCGGCTCTGGATCCGATCGAGGAGGTGCTGGAAGAGAGCGGGCGGAAGATTTTGGCGGCGAACCCTCGGCACGGCGGTCCTCAGATGCCGTAAAAGCCACGCGTGAGGCGTTCCTTGATTCGTGCGGCCTCGATCGGTTCGGAGGCCGACGCCAGCTGCTTGGCGAGGATCCCCAGTTCCTCAGGGCTGAGCAGGTTGCCTTTCCCTTCCAGAGCGGCGAGTTCGGCTGTTTCAAGAGCGACCTCTTCGCCTGTTGGTTTGCGCACGACAACCTTGCCGCCGGTCAACGCCTGACGCACGAACCAGTGATACACGGCGAGCGCGTTCTTGATCACATCGGTCCGCTTCGATTGCGTCAACCCGGCCATCTGGTCAACGAGGGCGAGTTCGGTTGCGGTCA
Organism: Acidobacteriota bacterium; assembly: GCA_009694735.1. Lineage (GTDB taxonomy): Bacteria > Acidobacteriota > Vicinamibacteria > Vicinamibacterales > UBA2999 > 12-FULL-67-14b. Next base: position 7,017 of record SHUG01000133.1, read on the forward strand.
GCACGGGTTGGACTCTTGCCATACTCGTATCAGCTCACTTTCTGATGCGATTCTACTCCTTTCTACTCAATCGTGTCCAAGGAGCAGCTTCTATCCCACCATGATGACGCCGATGGTTTGCGCGCTCCTCGGCATCGCCTCGGAACGTCGGCGGGCCGTCCATCAGCGGGTCGCCCGCGCGGACGCGGTCGCCTTCATGGACGTTGACGTGCATGCCACGCGGGAAAAGCAGAGACCCAAAAAGAAAAGGACCCAGAGATTTTCGTCTCTGGGTCCTCTACGATCTCTGTGGCTGCCAGGCAACCCATCCGCCTTCGCGCAGAGCGCTACGGTGGACAGGCAAGGGTTGCCTCCACCGCGTTACTCGACTCCGGTAGTCCCGCGCGTTTCGACTTCGTCCGGCTCCACGAGATACTCCATCTCGCGGTCCAGTTCCAGCTCGTCGTCGCTCGGCTGCTGCACCGGCGGCGGCGGTGGCGGTTCGTCCGCCGGAATCTGCACGTGCCGATACCACCAGAAGCCGGTGCCGGCGGGAATCAAGCGTCCCATCGTCACGTTCTCCTT
>SHUG01000134.1 GCA_009694735.1 Acidobacteriota bacterium
GCGGGACGAGGATAGCAGGCTTGCGCTTTGGAAATCGCGCGGGGCCGGGCAAACAGCCGGCGCGTTCACGAGCGAAGCGTAAGGCGGCCAGTTGGGTGTAGCATCCTGCTGGTTACGGACAGCGAGAGCATGGGTCCTCGCCAATAGAGACGATAAGCCGTATTAGCGGCCTCAAGTGTTAACGGAAGTCCCGTTCTCAGACTCAGCGCCGACCAGGCCGCTTCTCAAGGCATACCACGCGGGGCACATTCCGGGCTTGGCGATGCATCCGCGTCAGCTCCTTGCCACCGGGGCCAACGGGCAGACGCTGCAGGTGCGCCGGCTGCAGTCGCGCATCATTTGCGGGCGGCTGCTGAAGTTGCAGGCGGGAGCGTCGTGTCAGAGCCGTCCGGACAGGACTTCCTCGGCGAACTGCATGACGGGCAGCGCCTCGATGCCGTCGGACGCGTTGAACGGCCGCTCGCCCATGTGCACCAGCACGCGGCGCTCGAGCCCGGCGAGATCCGCGATGGCCCGCAGGCCGGCGAAATGCACGGGCGCGGGGCTCGTCGTCGTCTTCACTTCAATCGCCACAAACGACCTGCCACGCCGGAGGAGAAAGTCCACCTCGGTGCCTCCCTGCGACGGCGCCCAGTAGGACAGCTCGTCGTAGAGACCGGCATACGACTGGCGGGCACGAAGCAGGCCGTACACCCAGCCTTCGAGCAACGCTCCGCGTTCCTCGGCTGCCGGCTCGTGCAGCTGGCGCTTCATCGCCCGCACAATGCCCGGATCGGTCCAGAAGAGCTTGGGATGCTTGCGCTCCTTCACACGCAGCCTGGCCTCGTACGCCGGCAGAAACGTCACCAGGTAAGTGTCTTCGAGGATCTCGAGATATCCGCTGACCGTCGTCCGCGCCACGCCCGCGTCTCGCGCGAGGCCGGCGGCGTTGATCACCTGGCCGTGGAAGAGGGCCGCCACGGGGAGGAACCGCGCAAAGCCCGGCAGGTTACGGACCAGTGCTTCGGCCTGGATCTCTTCTCGCAGGTACAACTGCGCGTAGGCATCGAGTCGGTCGGGCTTGTTCGGCGCGCGCCAGATGATCGGCACGCTGCCGAAGCGCAGGACCTCTTTTAAATCGAAGTCCCCGCCCATTTCGTCCGGCTGGAGCGGGTGCATCTCCCGGCGCACCGCCCGGCCGGCGAGGGGGTCCGCCCAATGACCCGCGCCGCGCGTTCGACGGCACATTGCGGCCGCGAACACGAACCCGGAATGTTGAATGCGGAATCTTCAGCGCGTCACGCTGAGGGGCAGATCGCGCGCGCCGAGGGCGAGCGACACGAGCGCGGACACCACGACGAGGCCGCTCGGATCGAACAGGAAGTCCCAGCTCACGAGCCCGCCGGTGGCCAGGTGGAAGTTGAGAATCATCAGCGCCGCCACGGACGCAATCAGCCTCGTCTGAAATCCGGCGATCAGCGCAATGCCGCTGCCCAGCTCGCCGATCAGGGACAGACGCGCGAAGATGGGTGCCCCTGGCAGCAGGAAGCGCGCATACCAGCGGCTCAGCTCAATCGCGCACTGGTTTGTCGACCAGTCGGTCAGCTTCGCCGTGAGCGGCGGCGAGTCGAGCAGCCAGCTGAATTTGCCCGTGGACTTGACGATGAGAAACACGCCGAGCGACAGGCGCAGCAGGACCAGCGCCCGCGCCGGCCACGGTGACGACGAGGGGATCGAACGCCTCATGGCCGCAGCGCGATCCCCCAGGGCTTGTCGCCGACCGCGACGCGGCCGGTCACAGCCCGGCTTGCCACATCGATCACCGACACGTCGTTGGAGGGACCGTTCGCCGTGTAGACCGTCTTGCCATCCGCCGATATCGCGACGCCCCACGGGCGGGGACCGACCTCGACCGACCAGACCGGCTTGTTGGTCCTGGTATCGATCGCAATGAGCATCTTGCCGCGACCGGCCGTGACATACAGCACCGTGCCGTCCGGCGACACCACTTCGCCCATGGGCCGAATCAGCTCACCCGTCAGCTTGATGGTCGCGATGACCTTGTGCTTCTTGGCGTCCACGACAGAGATGGAGCTGCCGTTCTCCGAAGGCACGTAGGCGCGCGTGCTGTCCGGAAGGAACGCGGTTGATCGCGGCCGCGGGCCCACGGCGAACTTCGTGAGGAGCGTGCGGCTCACCGCGTCGATGACGAACACCGCCCCGTCTTCCTCGGACGTGACGTAGACGAACTTGCCATCAGGGCTGACGTCAACGCCTTCCGGCTCTCCACCCACCTTCACCGTCCCGATCATCGTGCCTTGATCCGCGTCGATGACGCTGGTCGTCGCCGTGTCCTCATTGGTGACGAAAATCTGCTTCCCGTCCTTGCTGAGCGCGAGCTTCTCAGGATCGGGGCCGGACGTCAACACCTTCACGAGCTTGCCCAAACTGATGTCCACGACGCCGATGCCGTCCGCCGTGGAATCGGGCGGCGGCAGCTTGCTCTCGTCAACGCCAGGACCGGCGATCGGCGACCCGCTGAGCGCGACGTACACCCGCGACCCGTCGGGACTGATCTGCACGCCGCGCGGGCGTTTGCCGAGCGGAATCGTGGCGATGACCTTCTGCGACGCGACGTCGATGACGCTGAGGTCGCCAGATGACTCATTCGTCACGAACAGCTTTGGGCCAGGAGGAAGGGGCGCCGGAGGTGCTTCCGAGGCGGCTGGCGTCGCAGCCGGAGGCGGCGATGCAGGCTCACTCGAACACGCCGTGCCGATGCACACGAATGACAGCAGGACAGAACACGCTCGCCATGTCATGGCGAGACCTTATCAGGGAAGGGGGCAGGGGGGAAGGGGCAGGGGGCAGGGGGAAGAGGTTGGGGTGGTAAACTTTCACGCGTCGAACAATGGCTCGAGGACACCGACATCTTGGCCTTCGTCCCGCGGTCGCCCTCGCGGCTGTTCTGGCCTCGGCCATGGGCGCGCGGACGGTTGACGCCTCGACCGTCACGCTCAGTCTTGAAGGCGTCTCGTTGACCACCCCAGGCACTCGTCTCCTGGTCATCAACGGCGACTCCTTTGATGACCTCCGATTTGAAGTCTTCGAAAGTCCGTTCGGCCCGGCGTTCGGGTATGGAGCGAGCGTGACGGGATTGGGGCCGTACGATGAAGGACCCGCGTTCGAGACGGACTTCAGCGGCCTCTTTGCCGGCGCCTTTCAAAACATCGTCTGGGTGCAGGACGACGAGCTCGGGGATCCCACGTCCTTTGCGGCACGGCTCCTCTCTCCGTTCGGACAGACACCGCATTTCGACACCTTCGGATTTCTGACGCTGGGCGCTGGCGGTCCGTGGACCGCTGAGGGCAACGACGAGCCGGAGCCCGTGCGAGGCCTGATCGGTGGTGTCTTCGATATCCCGGGCGGTAGCCCGCACGCCTTCTACGTCGATTTGACCGTGAATGGGGATGGGTCGCTCGATCTGCACGAAGCGGGGTACGACACCGAACTGTTCCAGCCCGACACCGACTCGGAGGTCCCCGAACCAGGCACCCTGTCGCTGCTCGCGCTCGGCTGCGCTGGCGTCATCGGTCTTCGTCATCGCCGCGCGCTCCAGAACGCTCGACCACTCGCCCAGGAACCGTAAGCCCCCGCGGTTCAGAACATGCGGCTCTGGCAGCCGTCCACCACCACACTGGTGCCGCTGATCCAGCTCGCCCGCGGCGACGCGAGGAACGCCACGACATCGCCCACCTCCTGCGCCGTGCCGAAGCGGCCGAACGGCAGCTCGCGCGCCACGAAGTCGGCGATCGCGGCCGGGTTCTCCTGCTGGCGCTTCCACCACGAGCCGCCAGGAAACAGGATGGACCCCGGTGACACGCTCAGGACGCGGATGTTGCGCGGAGCCAGTTGCTGCGCGAGCGATTTCGCGAGGCTGATCTCGGCGGCCTTGACCGCGTTGTACGTCATGCGGCCGCCCGCCTCGCGACCGAAGATCGACGCGATGAAGATGATGACGCCGCCACCCTGCCGCTGCATGTGCGGCGCGGCTGCCCTCGACGCACGGATCGCGGGAAACAACGTCTGATCGATCGCCGTCTGCCACTCGGCGTCGGCCGTATCCACCAGGACGATAAGCCGTATTAGCGGCCTCAAGTGTTAACGGAAGTCCCGTTCTCAGACTCAGCGCCGACCAGGCCGCTTCTCAGCCCGCATCCGGATCAAGGATCTGTATGCGCACCCGCTCCTGAAAATCCTCCAAGAGGATTTGAAGATCCCGATCCTCCGTGCCCAGGAAACGATCGAAGCCGCGCCGGCCGATCCCGAAACCGCGCGCCGCCTGAAGATCCCGGTGCTGTACCCGGTCATGCACATGACGCGCATCATGTACACGACCGGCAATCGGCCGTTCGAGCTGGTCGATATCTACTATCGCGCCGACAAGTATCACTACTCCGTCAACATGGTCCGCGTGAAGCGCGGCGGCCGTTGGACGTGGACGACCGAAGTGGAGACGTCAGCCTAGGTTCAGCCGGCGCCTCCGAGCCCTCAAAAGCTGTACTTCAGCGCGAACTGCATAATGCGCGAGTCGCCGATCGTGTTCGTCACGCGGCCATTGGTGAGGGCGGTCGACCCGATCTGCACGGTCGGATTGGCCCAGTTCGAGTGATTGAACAGGTTGAACGCCTCGACGCGGAGTTCGATGCGCTTGCTGCCGCCGAAGTTCAGGTTGCGCGAAAACGACGCGTCGACGTTCCAGAAGCCCGGTCCGAACAGGTAGCCCTTGGGCGTGTCGCCCCACACGCCCGCGGGGTTCTGCGCGAAGGCGGCCATGTTGAACCACGCCAGCGAGCGCGTGCTGCCGGTCGTCGCCCAGGTCTGCTGATCGTCCGCGAGATTGGCATCGACGCCCGCCACGAGGATGGGCCGTTGCGGGAGACCGGTCAGCGCCGTATCGCCGGTCGCGGTCGGCGTGATCGGGCTGCCGCTGCGTGCCTGCCAGATGATGCCGGTCTGCCAGTCCTTCGTGATCGTCTTCAGCAGTCCCGGACCGAATCCGGAGCTGATCAGCACTGCCGACAGGTTGAAGTTGTGGCGGCGATCCGCCACGCAGGGGCCCTTGTTCGTCGAGGCATCCGGACGCGGATTGCTGCTCGTGATGTCGGCGATCGGCACCGGATAGGCGTTGCCGATGTCCCCGGCGCCGCCGGGCTCGCCTTCGTTGGTGCACTGGCTGAAGGTGTAGTTGGTGCTGGTGCTCCAGCCCTCGGAGAGGCGCCTCGTCAGGCCGAGGCGCAGGCCGTGGTACGAGCCGCGAGCCTGGTCGTAGATCTGCGCGACGGTGTTGGCGGCATAGTACTGGCCTGCCGCCGGGTTCAGCAGCGTCAAGAGCGATCGCGCCTGCCGGTTCGCCGTCGCGGTGTTCGAGCAGGGACCGGCGGCGGTCAGCCCGTATTGGCCGGCCTGACAGTTGCCTGCGATGTAGACGATCGGGTTTTCCTCGTAACCGGACCAGATGTGGGTCGTCCGGTTCCCCATGTAGGTGATGTCGAACATCATGGCCGACAGGAACTGGCGCTGGTAGGCGATGTTCCACTGCGTGACCTGCATCGGCGTGAGGTCGACCGGCATGCTCACGAAGCCGCCCTGCAACGGGAACGTCACGGTGCTCGGCGCCACGCGCACCGGCTCGCCCTGCCGCGGATAATCGATCGCCTTCAGCGGATCGCCGCCCGGCGTGGTCGCCCACGGGTCGCCGAAGTTGATGGCGCAGCCATTGCGGTTCACCAGACAGGTCCCGGGCGCCTGCGCGTTCGTGCGGTTGCCGAACGGCGGGTTCAGCGGGTGTCGCGCGTAGGCCCAGAGTCGCGGCGAATCGTAGTAGTGACCGATGCCGGCGCGAATCGTCTGCGCGTTGTCGCCGCGCGGATCCCACACGATGCCGGCGCGCGGCGCGAACTGCGCGAGGCGGCTGCTGTTGTTCGAACCGTTGGCCGGGAAACCCGGATCGCCTTTGAACATCAACCCCGCCGGCGCGTTCGGATACACGATGCTCTTGATGCCCTTGTCGAAGCTGGCGCGGCTGAAGGCCTGCTGGAACCCGTTGAGGTCCGTCGCCGCCAGGTACGGTTCCCACCGGACGCCGTAGTTCAAGGTGATGCGGCGCCCGACGCGCCACACGTCGCCGGCATACAAGCCGACCGCGTTAATCGCCTGGTTATTGCGCTGGCTGCCGGCCTGGTTGAACGTCGCCGGCAGTCCCAGGACGAAGTCCGCCATGTTCAGGCCGCCGTTTGCGTTGTTCGTCCCGCTCGTGATCAGCCCGCTGAAGCCGAACGTGCCGTTCGACGCAAACGTGCCGTCGCCGTCGGTGTGCGGGCGCGTCCAGACGCCGCCGAACGAGACGCTGTGCGAGCCCTTGATCCAGTCGAAGTCCTGTGCAATCGAGGGCGTCAGGACCTTGAACGCCCCGGTGAAACCGCTGTTGCTCCAGCCGGCGGTGCCGCCGGCGAGGAAATCCTGGCCGTTGCCGGTCGTGTACTGGAACGTCTTCACGCCCAGGGAGGTCCAGGTCGGCGCGCCGTCACCCTGAATACGCAGCGTGGACGTGTGCTGCAGCGTGACCCGCGTCGTGGCGACGAGCTGCGGCGAGATGACCCAGTCGTAGCCGCTGGCGATCGTGGTCATGCGCGCGTCGTTGCCGAGACCGCTGCCGCTCAGCAGGAGCAGGTTCGGGTTGCTCTGGTCGAACTGCGGCGCGTGGAGATACTTCGTGTAGAAGACGCGGCCGAAGAGGCGTTGGTTCTGCGTCATCTGATAGTCGAGGCGGCCGATGTACTGCTGTTCGTCGCTGTGGTTCGGAATCTGCAGCACGTAGCGGCCGCAGCCGTCGGGATCCAGCGCCGGATCCGGCAGCGGCAGCATGCTCATCATCCTGAGCGAGATCGGGTTGTAGAGCGCCGGGTCGACCCGATTGTTCACAAACGGCGCGCCGAGCGTCCGGGCCGTGCCGCCGCGGCACGCCGCCGACATGATACGGGTGAAGTCGCCGCGGCGGACCTCGGCCGTCGGGACGGTCTGGTCGCCAGCGGTCGGCGCGATGCGCGTGTTGGTGATCTGCGTACCGGCAAAGAAAAAGAGCTTGTCCTTCACCAGCGGGCCGCCGAACGTGCCGCCGCCCTGATTCCGCCGCAGACCGTCGTCGCGCCCGAGCCCGCCATTTTTCTTCTGCTCGAAATAGCGGATCGAATTGAAGCGGTGGTGGCGCACGAAGTCGAAGGCAATGCCGTGAAACACGTTGCCGCCGGATTTGGTGACGGCGTTCACGGTCGCGCCGGTGGACATGCCGTAGCGGGCGTTGCGCACGCCGTTCTCGGTCTTGAACTCCTGAAGCGCGTCGGGGAACGGCATCGGGTTGCCGGTGTTGTTCTGCGGATCGTTGTTGTAGCCGCCGTCGACCAGATACATCGTGCTGTTGCCGGTGCCGCCGGCGACGGAAATGGCGACCGAGTTCGGA